>DAOUGK010000310.1:0-15339 GCA_034429055.1 Anaerolineae bacterium
GGCAGTGTAAACCTTGCCGATGCCCTCAACGCTCATCAAGCTTGCCATCATGTGCCTCCTGTGGATGGTTGGAACGACAACTGCATACTACCGGCCCTATCCTAGCACATGAATGTTACGCTGCCAATAACCGGCAACGGGTGACGACTGACCAGGAATTCGAAATGGAGATTGCCAGGCATCCTGAGCGGAGGGCGTTAGGGCCAGGCACAGCCTGGCACCGCAACGCACGCAGTCGAAGGATAGCCACGGTGCCGGCGTGCTTCGACTGCGCCCACCGCCAGCGGCGGCCTCCGCTCAGCATGCCTGCACCCTCGCACACTTTTGGAATTCCTGGACGCTCAACTCGATGACTTGTCGCGACGGGGAGGATGCGTTATCATCCAGATGTCAACATGATCGTTCGCAGGATGGAGTCTTCCGCATGAGCGAGTATCAGTATCACGAATGGCAGACGATTGACCGGCCCTTGACTGCGGCAGAACAGGCTGAGGTCGAAGAGTTTTCGAGCCACATCGCTGTCACGGCGACGCGGGCCTGGGTGGAATACCACTGGGGCGGCTTCAGGCACGACCCGCTTGAAGTGCTGGCGCGTTATTTCGATGCCTTCTTATATTACGCCAACTGGGGCGACCAGCGTCTGGCCTTCCGTTTTCCTGCCGAGCTGCTCCGCGAGGCCGACTTGCGGCCCTACTTGCGGGAGTGCTGCATCGAGTTGACGCGCGTCGGGGAATGCCTCGTCCTGGATATTGCTTTCCCCCACCATATTGATGAGGACACACTGACGCAGCGCGGTGACCTGGCGGCGCTCACGCCGTTGCGCGAGGACATCCTGCGCGGGGATTATCGCTGCCTGTACCTGGCCTGGCTGCTTGCCGCGGAAGACTCGGAACACAGCGAACGGGAGCTGGAGCCACCCGTTCCCGCGGGCCTGGGCGAGCTGTCGCCCGCGCTGGTGGAGTTCTGTGACTTCTTCGTGCTGGATGAGGCGCTGTTGCGCGCCGCCGCAGAGGCCAGCTCGCGTCTGCAGCCGACCGACGGCTTCCCGCTGGAGCAGGCCATCTCCCGGCTGCCGGCAGCGGAGCGCGACGAGTTCCTGCTGCGCCTGGCCCAGGGCGAGCCGCACCTGTCGCTGGCCCTCAACCGCCGGTTGCAGCAATTGGTGGAGATGCCCCGGCAGCCGAGCGCGGCCCCCCAGCGCACCTGGCGCCAGCTGCGCGAGCGGGCCGGGTGGGGGTGAGGTCCCCCTTACGGCCGCACCACGTACAGGTTGATCCGTCCCCCGAAATCCGACGCATACAGGATGCGTGAGCCGTCCCAACTCCATGTGGGATGGCAGTGCGCGCTCTGCGTGTGCCATGAGGTCCGGTGGTTGCACAGGATCACCGGGCGGGTGGCGTCGCCCGTGATGTCGATCAGGACGAGGTCGTCCACATCGTCGCCCACGAGGCAGGTATGGTCCGGGTTGGCGTGGTAGTGGTTGCAGTAGTAGGGCATGTCGATGCGCCGCACCACGTTGCCGTTCCGGTCCGCCAGGCCGACGAAAGGCGTCATGGCATTCTGGTTGACCTGCACATCGGTGACGACGGCTTGCGTGCGGGCCGACGTGATGGTGCCATCGTGGCCCGGCCCGCGGTTGTCGAAGAAGATGTAGCCGTCGTTCGTCCAGAACTCGTGCCCCACCGAGTCCTCCGCCGTCTGGCGGAAGCAGGGCTTCGCCTCGCGCGATACGAAGTCCAGCAGCCAGATGCGCTGGGTGACGAGGTTCCACGGGCCCTCGTGACAGAACGTGCCGAGCGTGCTGTCATCGGGGCAGAACTGGAAATGGCCGACCTGGTGCGTGTCCTTGAACGCATCGTACCAGCCTGAGCCGTCCAGGTGCGCGACTGTCACCCGGCCGTCCTTCACCCGGTAGAATCGCTCCTCGAACCCCGTATAATTCGGCCCATCTATCACCTGCACGTCCTCGTTGCGGCAGAACGCGATATAGCGGCGATTGGCTGCGATGGAGGGCGCGCCGATGGTGTAGTTGCCGCCGTCCTCGTAGAGAATAGTGGTCTCGCCCGTCTCCGTGTCCAGCTTCTTGAGCGTGTCTTTGCCGATCCGGTAGACCACGAGGCGGCTGTCGGGCGTCTTGGTGACGCTGCTCACGCCGCTGCCGCGACCGTTCTCCTCCGCCGGCTCGTCGGTCAGTTGGGTCATCACGCCGGTGCGCAGGTCCATACGGAACAGGTTGTAGCAGGGGTGCTCGTGCGGCGCGCGATCCTCGCCGGCGGCCCGGTCCGAGAGGAAGATGATCTCGTCGCGCCGCGCGTCGAACGAGTTCTCGGTGAAGTACAGGTGATAGTTGTTGCCGGTGGCGGTAAGCTGTTGCACCTCACGGCCGGTCTTGGGGTCGTTGAACGTGCGGATTTCCGAAGGCCAGGTTTGACCGATCATCGATGATTACCTCGTGTCATTTGCCGTTTTGGGCGGACACGCAGGTCCGCCCGTACATGGTGGGCGGCGGTAGGGGCGGACACGTAGGTCCGCCCGTACATGGTGGGCGGCGGTAGGGGCGGACCGCTGTGTCCGCCCGGTATCGCGGGCCGTCGTATCAATCCGCGACAAAGTCCTGGCGCATGGGCGTGAAGGCGTCCAGCAGCACCGTCGGCGCATAGGTCTTGATGTAGTGCTTCACGCCGGACGGCACGTAGTAGCTGCCGCCCTTGCTGAGCCGCACCGGTTCGTGTCCGGCCATGTAGAAGTCAATCTCGCCCTCGACCACATAGCCCACCTGCTCGTGCGGATGGCTGTGCTCCCAGGAGGCCTTGCCCGCCTCAAACCTGAACTCGACCAGCATCAGGCTCTCACCGTAGCTCAGCACGCGGCGTTGGGCGCCGTCCGGGGTGGTGACGGCGGGCTCGTGGGCGGCATCGGCTGTCAGTTTCATGTGTGGACTCCCTCGCGCTGTTGGTGTATAATGTGCGTCATCATACACCTGCTAGTCTGGCGGAGACAAACGCCGGTCATGAGCCAACCGAACACCCATCGCCCGCGGGCACGGCGCCCGCGCGTCGGTTACATCACTCCGAGAATCAGCGACCACAACGGGCTGGCCATCTGGAGCGGGATGCTGGAGACGGCCCGGTTGCATGGCGCGGATGTGCTGTGCTTTGCCGGCGGCGAGGTCAAGCATCCGGAAGGCGCAGCCGGCCGCGCCAACGCCATCTACGACCTAGTCGACCGGGCCAGCCTCGACGGCCTGGTGGTGTGGGGTTCCTCCCTCGGTTACTACGCCGGTCCTGAAGCCACTTACGAATTCTGCCGCCAGTTTGAGCCTCTGCCGCTCGTCAGTATCGGCGTCGCGCTGCCGGGCATTCCCGGCGTCGTCCTGGACAGTTACGGCGGCGAGCGCGCGCTCATGGCCCACCTCATCGAAGTCCACGGCCGCCGCCGGTTGGCCTTCATCCGGGGGCCGGAAGGCCACCGCGAGGCGCGCGAGCGTTATCGCGCGTACCGTGACGCGCTGGCAGAGTACGGCCTGCCTTTCGACCCCGAGCTGGTCTCCCCGCCCTACCTGTGGATTCAGGCCGACGGCATTGAAATGAACTCGAACGGTGCGGAGGCGGTGCGCCTGTTCGTGGAGGAGCGCCGGGTCGAGTTCGATGCGTTGGTCTCGACCAGCGACACTTTCATGCTGGGCGCGCTGCCCGCACTCCTGGAGCGCGGGATTCGCGTGCCGGAGGACGTCTCCGTGGTCGGCTTCGATGATAAGCCCGCCACCCGGCTCCTTTCCCCCGCCCTGACCACCGTCCAGATTCGCATGCGCGAGCGCGGCCGCCAGGCCCTCGAACTTCTGCTCGCGCGCCTGAACGGCGAGGATGTCTCCGCTGAGGTCCTGCAGCCCGCACGGCTGGTGATCCGGCGGTCGTGCGGCTGTTCGGACGCGGTCGAAGGCCGCGTGCAGGCCGCCGGTTTGCCCGCCGATGAGCACACAGAGGGTCTCAACGCGCTGACCGGCGAGCGTCGCGCGGCTGCGCTCGCGACCCTGGCACATGCTCTGGAAGCGGTGGACCAACCGGCCGCCCAGGCTGCGCGCCTGCTCGATGCATTCCTCGCAGAATTGCAGGGCGAGCCCGCGGGCCTCTTCCTGCCGGCGTGGGATGCTCTCCTGGCGCACACCGAGGGCTCCGAGCGCGAGGTCTGGGACTGGCAGGACGTCCTCCTGGCGCTCCGCGAGCAGGTGCTGCCGTATCTGACCGCTGACCCGGTCCGGCTGCGGCAGGCGGAAGACCTCTGGCATCACGCGCGTTCGCATGTCGGAGAGCGCGCCTGGCGGGTGCAGGCGCGCGCCGGCCACTACGCCGGCCAGCAATCCGACCGGCTCTATGCCCTCAGCCGGTCCCTGGCCCTGGCCGTGGACGTCCCCGAGTTGACGGATATCCTGGCCGGCATGTTGCCCGCGCTGAACATTACCTCCTGTCATCTGGCGCTCTATGAAGAGCCGGACAACCCGGCAGGCGCCTGTCGCCTGGTGCTGGCCTACGATGAGCGCGGGCGGACCGGCCTGCCGCCGGAGGGTGCGCCGTGGTCCGCGCCGGTGCTGGCGTCGGGCGGCGCATTCGGGCAGGCCGCATCCCGCCGGAGCATCGTGGTCGAGCCATTGTACTACCGGGACGAGCAGCTCGGCTTCATCATGCTGGACGGCAGCCGGAGCGAGGGCCAGGTCTACCGCGTCATCCAGGAGCAGGTGAGCAGCGCGCTCAAGAGCGTGCGGCTGTTGGAGGAGAACCGGCGGCTGTACCGGGCCGCGCTGGACGGCCAGCAGGCGGCACAGGACCGGCAGCGCCTGGCCGAAGAAGCCAATCGCCTGAAGAGCCGCTTCCTGTCGATGGTCAGCCACGAACTGCGGACGCCCCTGATCCTGCTGGAGGGGCTGAGCGAGATGATGCTGCGCGAGGGGAACGGCGACCGGCCGCCGCTGCCAGCCTCGTACCGGCAGGACCTCGCGCGCATCCGTGCCACCTCGCAGCAGCTCAGCGGGCTGGTGCGCGACGTGCTCGACCTCTCGCGCAGCCAGATGGGGCAGTTGCGGCTGGCCGTCACGCCGGTGGACCTGGCCAGCGTGTTGCAGCCGGCGCTGCTCATGGGTGAACAGATGGCGTTCGGCAAGGGCCTGGACTGGCATGTCGAGATTGCGCCCGGCCGGCCCCTGGTCAACGGCGATGCCGCCCGGCTGCGGGAGGTGACGCTGAATCTCATCGCCAACGCCGTCAAGTTCACCGCGCGCGGGGAAGTGCGCGTGCGTATCGAAGCATCCGACGGCACGGCCACGGTTTCCGTCAGCGACACCGGCCTCGGCGTGCCGCGTGATGAGCAGCAGGCCATCTTCGATGAGTTCCGCCAGTCCGAGCGCACAGCCACGCGCGGCTTCGGCGGGCTGGGGGTGGGGCTGGCTATCTGCCGGCAGATCATCCAACTGCACGGTGGGTCCATCGGCGTGCATTCGTCCGGCCAGGAAGAAGGCGGCTCGCGCTTCTACTTCACCCTGCCCGCGCTGCACGCAAGCGCCGGCGCTGAACCGGCGGAGACGGCGGCCTGGGATGGCAGCACAGTGGTGCTCCTGGTCGAGCAGGCGGATAACGCTGCGCTGCTGCGCACCCACCTGGCACAGCAGGGTTACGCGGTGGACGTGCTGGCCGTCGCTGAGGCCGGCGACTGGCTGGCCCGCCTCAGCGCCGCACCGCCGGGTGCCGTCATCTTGGACCTGCAGCCGGCCTGGGAGTACGGCTGGCACGTGGTGGACGCGCTGCGTCACAACCGGGCCACCCAGGGCGTGCCCATCCTGCTCTACTCGCTGCTGGCGGAGCGTGGGGAGGGCGCGGTGCTGGCGGTGGATTACCTGGCAAAGCCGATGGGCGCGGCCGCGCTGACCCAGGCGCTGCAGAACCTCGGCGTGGCGACCGCGCAGCCCGCAGAGAATGCGGCTATCCTGATCGTGGACGATGATGCGGAGATTCGCGGCCTGCACGGCGACCTGGTTCGCACGCACTTCCCGGACTGTCGAATACTCCTGGCCGCGAACGGGCGGCAGGCGTTGGAGCTGCTCGAAGGCGGCGCCCGCCCGCTGTTCGTCCTCCTGGACCTGATGATGCCGGAGCTGGATGGCGTCGGCGTGCTCGATGCAATGCAGCGCAGTGCGCAGTTGCGGGACATCCCCGTCATTGTGCTGACCGCCCAGTGCCTGTCGGATGAAGACCTCGCCCGCCTGAATCGCGGGGTGGGCGCAATCCTGCAGAAGGGCGTCTTCTCCACGGACGAGACGCTGGCCCACATTGAGCGGGCACTGGCGCGCAACCGGCGGCTGGGCAGCGAGTCGCAGCGGCTCGTGCGCAGGGTCATGGCCTATATGCACGCCCATTACGCGCAAGACCTGACGCGCAGCCAGCTCGCGCAGTACGCCGGCTTGAGCGAACGCCACCTGGCACGCTGTTTCGCGGCCGAGGTGGGATTGTCGCCCATGGATTACCTCAACCGCTACCGCATCGCGCAGGCGCGGCGTCTGCTCGACGGGAGCGACGCCACCATCGCGCAGGTGATGGAGGCCGTCGGTTTCGGCGACAGCAGTTACTTCGCCCGCATCTTCCGCCGCGAGACCGGGATGTCGCCCCGCGCCTATCGCGGCCGCAAGGACACCCCCGGTCTATCCCCCCTCAATTTGTCCTAATCGTCCTGGAAGAAGTCCTAATAAAACAAGACACCGCACTGCATCGGGGGGTATCATAATCGCGCGCAACTTCTCTAGCGCGTGCCCGTCTGCCAGTGTTCTGTTCCATATTGCGGCCCGATGTAATGTCACGCTCGTAGTGCCCTTGCACGCGAGGATGAGCCCGATGACGCAGGCTGTCACTCCAGAGCCCGTGGTGATTGCAAAAACCGCGTTGATCGCCGTCGAGGATCCGAACATCCTCTATTTGCTCCAGCGTTACGCGGAGGAGAGCGGCTTTGAGACGGCCACCGCGCACGCGAGCATGGATGTTCTCGGCAGAGCTGCGCGCCTGCACCCGGCCTTCATCATCCTGGATGGCGCGCTGCCCGAAGCCGCCGGCCGGAAGCTGCTGTCCCGCCTGCAAGCCCACGCCGACACCTGCACCATTCCGGTCATTCTCTACATCAGCCCGGACGAGCCGGCCGCCCCCTGGACGGCAGGCGCCGCCGGGTGCCTGCCTAAATCGGTCAAGTACGCGGATTTCCTGACCATGCTGGCGCACATCGGCGTGTTGCATGGCAACCATGTGGGCGGCGGCTGCGTGGCAGACGATATAGCCACCACCGCCCCTGACGTTTGAGAACAGGATGCCTCTCATGTCCGAGCAACTGAGCGAGCGCCCCAAGCTCCTTGAAGTCGTCGATCTGAAGAAACACTTCCCCATTAAGCGCGGGTTCCTTTTCGCGAAGGAAGTCGGCGCCGTCAAGGCCGTCGACGGCGTGAGCCTCTTCATCCGTGAAGGCGAGACGCTGGGGTTGGTGGGTGAGAGCGGCTGCGGGAAGACCACGATTGGCCGGCTCATTCTGCGCGCCTACGACCCGACCGCCGGCCAGATCTGGTTCCAGGATCGCCACATGGGGCGGGTGGATGTCGCCCGGATGAATGAGGGCGAGCTGCGCGAGCTGCGCCAGAACATGCAGCTCATCTTCCAGGACCCCTACTCTTCGCTGAATCCGCGCATGACGCTGCTCGAAATCGTCGGCGAGCCGCTGCGCAACCACGGGATTGCCCGGGGCGGCGAACTCAAGGAACGCGTGGCGGAGTTGCTCAAGGTGGTCGGCTTGCGGCCCGAATACATGACCCGTTATCCGCACGCGTTCAGCGGCGGGCAGCGCCAGCGCATCGGCGTCGCGCGGGCGCTCGCACTGCATCCTCAGCTCGTCGTCTGCGACGAGCCTGTGTCGGCCCTGGACGTCTCCGTCCAGGCGCAGATTCTCAACCTGCTGCAGAGCCTGCAGGGCGACTTCGGCCTGACCTACCTGTTCATCTCGCATGACCTGAGCGTGGTCGAGCACATCAGCGACCGCGTCGCCGTGATGTATGTGGGCAAGCTGGTGGAGAGTGCAGCCACGACCGAACTCTTCCTGACGCCCCGTCATCCTTACACCGAGGCTCTGCTGTCCTCGGTGCCCAAGCCGGACCCTCGTGTCCGCACCGAGGCTGTGCCATTGACGGGTGAAGTAGCCGACCCGGCACATCCCCCCAGCGGCTGCTATTTCCATCCGCGTTGCAGGTATTGCATCGACCGGTGTACCACCGACGAACCGGCCTTGCGCGAGATCACGCCTGACCATTTTGTCAGTTGTCACCGGGCCGAAGAGCTGCGCTTGCTCGGTGTGGCTGGCCTCGCGTAGGCGGGGCTGCCTGCGACGCACGCTGTTGGCGCAACGTTTCATTTTCAAGGAGGAAGTTAGGCGATGAAACAGCGAATGATCACACGACGTGAGTTCCTGCGGCTGTCCGCCATGGGTGCCGTGGGAGCCGCAGCGGCGGCCTGCGGCGGGCAGCAGACGCCGGCCCCGGCAGCCGAACCGACGGCGGTGCCGCCGGCCGAACCGACCGCAGCCCCCGTGGCTGAACCAACCGCCGTCCCGCCGACGGCTGTCCCCGAGGCCGTCAAGGCCACCGAGGCGCCCGCCGCGGCCGCGGGCAAGTACCAGGAAGCGCCCATGCTGGCTGAACTGGTCCAGGCGGGCTCGCTGCCGCCGGTGGATGAGCGCCTGCCCATCAACCCCGCCATCATGGAGAGCTACGAGGGCATCGGCAACTACGGCGGCAACTGGCGCCGCGGCTTCAAGGGCGTCTCCGACCGCTGGGGCCCGACCAAGCTGCAGGACCGCAACTGGGCCTGGTTCGACAAGGACCTCAACCTGCAGCCCCGCCTGATGGAGTCCTGGCAGGTGTCGGACGATGGCCGCGAGTGGACCATCAAGCTGCGCGAGGGCGCCAAGTGGTCTGACGGCACCGAGTTCACCACGGACGACTTCGCGTTCTGGTACGAACACGAGTTGCAGAACAAGAAGATCAACCCCGGCTTGCCGACCGTCTGGCGCTCGGATGCCGAGACGCCGGTCGAGTTCACTGCGGTCGACAAATACACGGCCAAGTTCGCCTTCACGAAGCCCAAGCCGATGCTCATCTACTACAACACGCGCGGCGGCATGGGCGGGCCGATGACCCCCAGCCACTACATGAAGAAGTTCCACGAAGACACGACCGACGACAAAGCGGCCATGGAAGCTGAGATCAAGGAGCGCGGCTTCGACAGTTGGGAGCGCTACTACGTCGACTACAAGTCGTGGTGGTACATGGATCCCAACAAGCCGGTCCTGAGCCCCTGGCTGGCGAAGGGTGAGCTCTCCAGCGAGTTGTTCCTCATGGAGCGCAACCCCTACTTCTTCGCCGTCGACCCGGAGGGCAAGCAATTGCCCTACATCGACACGGTGAGTCACCGCCTGTTCGAGTCGGATGAGGTGTTCAACCTGTGGCTGACCAACGGCGAGATCGACATGCAGTATCGCCACCTCAACCTCGCCAACCTGGCGCTGTATAAGAGCGGCGAGGAGAAGGGCGACTACAAGACGGTGTTGAGCGTCAACGCGGGCCATGTGGCGATGCAGATCAACCATAGCTGCAAGAACCCGCAGCTCTACGAACTGTTCAATGACCTGAAGGTGCGGCAGGCCATGTCCTCGGCGATCAACCGCGAGGAAATCAACGAGCTGGTCTACAACGGCATGCTCAAGCCGCGGCAGTACAGCCCGCTGCCCATGTCGCCGCAGTACTACGAAAAGGCCGAGAAGGCCTGGATCGCTTACGACCCCGACCTGGCAAATCAGCTCATGGACGAGGCCGGCTACACCGAGAAGGATGCGCAGGGCTTCCGCCTCTTCAAGGACGGCAGCGGCCCGATCACCTTCATCGTCGAAGGCACGGATCAGACCGGCACGCCGACGGAGGATGCGGTCCTGCTCGTGAGCAGCTACCTGGAGAAGATCGGCATCAAGGCCACCTACAAGTACTCGGAGCGCGCGCTCTACACCGAGCACTACGAGGCCAACGAGATCGAGGCGGCCTGGTGGGGCGGCGACCGCACGGTGCTGCCGCTCGTGCCGGAGGCCATCATCTTCCGCGGCGTCCAGCCGGACCGGCCGTGGTGCCCGGGCTGGGGCTTCTTCTACACCGACCCGACCAACCCCGCCGCGGTCGAGCCGCCGGCCGACCACTGGATCCGGGACATCTGGAAGATCTGGGACGAGGAGATCGTCGTCGAGGTCGATCCTGAAAAGCAGACCGCGGCCTTCAAGAAGATCCTGGACATCTGGGCCGAGCAGCTGCCCATGATCGGCGTCCTGGGCGAGCAGCCGACGCCGACCATCGTCAAGAACGGCTTCAAGGGCTATCCGCCTGGCATGCCGAACGACGACACCACCGGCGACGAGCAGTTCTGCCAGAGCGAGACGTACTTCTGGGACGATCCGACCCAGCATACGATGTAATGGATGGTTGAGACTTACTCGTTACTCGTTACTCGTTCACGTAATGAGTAATGAGTAACGAGTAAGCTGCAGACCGTCGCGGAGGCTGCCCATGTTTGCCTATATCGTGCGTCGGGTGCTGATCATGATTCCGACGCTGTTTCTGATCTCGATCATCTCCTTTGTCGCCATCCAGCTGCCGCCGGGCGACTACCTGACGTCGTATGTCGCCACCCTGCGCACGATGGGCGAGAACATCGACCAGGAGCAGCTGGATTCGATGCGGGAGCGGTACGGCCTGGGCCAGCCCGTGTATGTGCAGTACTTCAAATGGATCGGCGGCATCCTCCTGCGCGGGGATTGGGGCCAATCGTTCGAGTGGCAGAAGCCCGTCAAGGAGTTGATCGGGGAACGCCTGCTGCTAACGGTGATCCTGTCGTTTGTATCACTGCTGGTCGGGTGGTTCATCGCGATCCCGATCGGCGTCTATTCCGCAACCCACCAGTATTCGGTCCTTGATTACATCTTGTCCGTGATTAGTTTCATCGGTGTCGGCGTGCCCGGCTTTCTCCTCGCGCTGATCGTGATGTATCTCGCGCAGACCCAGCTTCAGATGAATGTGGGCGGGCTGTTTTCGCAGGAGTACATCAATGCGCCGTGGAGCCTGGGGCGGGTGCTGGACATGCTGAAACACCTGTGGATCCCGGTGGTCATTTTGGCCGTTGAGGGCACCGCCGCCGGCATCCGCACCACGCGGGCCAACCTGCTCGACGAACTAAACAAGCCCTACGTCGAGCTGGCGCGGGCCAAGGGCATGAACGAGCTGAAGCTCATCTGGAAGTATCCCGTGCGGGTCGCGCTGAATCCGTTCTTCAGCACCGTCGGCTGGTCGCTGGCGAACCTCATCTCGGGGGCTACGCTGATTTCGGTGGTGCTGAGCCTCCAGACGACCGGCCCGATGCAACTGCGGGCGCTGACCTCGCAGGATATGTACCTCGCCGGCAGCTTCCTGCTGCTGCTCAGTGCCCTGACCGTCATCGGCACGCTGATATCGGACATCCTGCTCGCGTGGGTTGATCCGCGCATCCGACTGGAGCGATAACATGACCGTCTCTGCACCGATGGACCGGCCCCTGGAGAGCCCGGGTCCGACCGAAGGCCCGGCCTCCGAAGACGAGATCGCCCCCGGCGGGGAAAGCGTCTATGTCGCACCCCCGTGGAAGCTGATGTGGTGGCGTTTCCGCAAACACAAGCTGGCGATGGTCAGCGCGGTCATCCTGATCCTGTTTTACTTCAGCGCGGCCTTCTCCGAGTTCGTCGCACCCTACATTCCGGAGCAGCCCTTCATTCGCTATAAGTTCGCCCCGCCGACCCGCATCCATTTCATCGATGCAGAGGGACGGCCCCGGGCTCCGTTCATCTACCAGACTGTGCGCGGCGTCGATCCGGTCACGGCGCAGCCCACCTATACCGAGGATACGACCATCCGCTATCCCATCCGGTTCTTCGTGCGCGGGGAGCCGTATGAGTGGTTCGGCCTGATTTCCTCGAATCTTCACCTGTTCGGCGTGCCGGATGCCGGCGAAAGCCAGGGGGTCTTCCTGTTCGGCGCCGACCGCCTGGGCCGCGACATTTTCTCGCGGGCCGTGTTTGGTGGGCGGCTCTCGCTGTCGCTGGGCCTGGTCGGCGTCTTTCTCAGCCTGATCCTGGGCGTCGTGCTGGGCGGCGTGTCGGGCTACTTCGGCGGGTGGATCGACACGCTGGTGCAGCGCATCATCGAGTTCATCCGCACCATCCCGACCATCCCGCTGTGGATGACGCTCAGCGCGGCCATGCCGGGCAACTGGCCGGTGACGCGGGTATATTTCGGCATCACCATCATCCTGTCGCTGGTCGGCTGGACGTTCATGGCCCGTGTCGTGCGCGGGCGCTTCCTGGCGATGCGCGAGGAGGACTTCGTGCTGGCGGCCCGGCTGAACGGCGCGCGGGAGATGCGCGTCATCCTGCGCCACATGGTGCCGTCGTTCCTGAGCTACATCATCGCCTCGCTCACGCTGTCGATTCCGGGCATGATCCTGGGCGAGACGGGCCTGAGCTTCCTGGGGCTGGGGCTGCGGCCGCCCGCCATCAGTTGGGGGGTGCTGCTGCAGGAGGCGATGAACCTGCGCTCGCTCGTGCTGGCGCCGTGGGTGCTGGCGCCCGGCCTGGCGGTCGTGATTTCCGTGCTGGCCTTCAACTTCGTCGGTGACGGCCTGCGCGATGCCGCCGATCCGTATTCACGCTAGCACCTCAGCAGGGAGGTTGCGATGGGTAGTCTAGGGCCTTGTGCCCGTCCGGTCGCCCACAAGGGGCTAGGAGTCGCCCACAAGGGGCTAAACTACAGCCATCTGCCAGGAGCTATCCGGACATGAAAGGTGCTCAACCATGAAGGGCGATGAACTGCTCGTCGAAGTCAAGGACCTGAAGACCTACTTCTTCCTGGATGAGGGCACCGTGCGCGCGCTGGACGGCGTGGATTTCAACATCTACCGCGGGCAGACGATCGGCGTGGTGGGTGAGAGCGGCTGTGGCAAGAGCGTGACCGCGCGCTCTATCCTGCGCATTGTGCCCCGGCCCGGCCGCATCGTGGGCGGCGAGATCAACTATTACCGCAGAGCCGAGGACGGCAGCGGGCAGGTCGAGGTCCTGAAGCTGCACGAATTGGACCCGCTCGGCCAGACCATGCGCAGCATTCGTGGGGCCGAGATTGCGCTCGTGCCCCAGGAGCCGATGGCCTCCCTGAGCCCGGTCTACACGATCGGCAACCAGATCTCCGAGGCCATCATGCTGCACCAGGGGGTGAACCGGGACGTCGCGCGGCAGAAGACCATCGAGATGCTGGAACTGGCCGGCTTTCCCAAGCCCCGCGAGCGCATCGACTCCTACCCGCACCAGCTTTCCGGCGGCCTGCGCCAGCGCGCGGTCATCGCCATGGGGCTGTCCTGCCATCCCAGCCTGCTCATTGCGGACGAGCCGACGACCGCGCTCGATGTGACGACCGAGGCGCAGATCCTCCGCCTGATGCGCAATTTGCAGGGGGAACTCGGTATGGCTATCATGTTCATCACGCACAACCTGGGTGTCGTCGCGCAGATGACCGAGGACGTCATCGTGATGTACATGGGCAAGGTGGTCGAATCTGCCAGCGTGGATGCCATCTTCCACAGCGCAAAGCACCCGTACACGCAGGCGCTCCTGCGCTCCATCCCGCGGCTGGGCCAGAAGACGCAAGGCCGCCGCGTGCTGGAGTCCATTCGCGGGACCGTCCCGGACCCCTACACCCGGCCGCAGGGCTGTGCCTTCCACCCGCGCTGCGCGATGCGCATCCCCGGCGTCTGTGACCGGGATGTGCCCCCGTGGGTCGAGGTGGAGCCGGGGCACTTTGCGCGGTGTGTGCTCTATGGCGGCACCCATCAGCAGGCGTAACGTCGCCTCCTGATGCTCACGCCAAGACGCAAAGAGCGCCAAGGTCGCGATTTTATAGCGTCCTTTGCGCCTTTGCGTGAGATTTCCGCTAGATGTACCGGCCTGTGAATAAATGAAGATAGTCTTGTTGTTTCCGCCTTACTGGACGCCGGCCATGCCCCACCTGGCACTGCCGGCGCTTTCGTTTTACCTCCGGTCGCACGGGCACGACGTCACGCAGCGCGACCTGAACCTCGAAGTGTTCGAGACCATGCTGACGCGCGGCTACCTGCAGCAGAGCGTGGCGCGGCTTAAGCTGGGCCGCGCCCCAGCGCGGCTGAAGCCGGGGCGCAACCCGGCGCGGCAGGCCGTCGCGCCGCCGCGTGAGCGGGTGCGCTGGGCGCTCCAGCAGGGCCCGGAGCTGGCCGATCGGGTGGAGCGCGCCGTCGCGATCATGCGCAGCCCGGAGTTCCTCGACGGCGAGGCGGGCCTGCAGGCGTACCTGACCGTCGTGCAGAGCCTGGAACTCGCCTCGCTGCCTTTCTATCCGGCGAGCCTCGATCTGCTGGGCTTCCGCCAGGCCGCGGCGGCGGACAACAGCCGCGACCTGCTCCAGGCCGTGCGCGACGAGCAACACAACCCGTTCCTCGACATCTTCCGCCGCGGCATCATCCGGGATCTTGTCGCGCTGCAGCCGGGGCTGGTCGGCATCTCGATTCCGACGGAAGGGCAGATGCTCGCCGGCATGACGCTGGCCCATCTCATCAAGCAGGCCAAGCTGCCCTGTCACATCACGGTCGGCGGTCCGCACATCACCATGCTGCGCGAGCAGCTCCCCAAGGCGCCCGCGGTCTTCACGCTCATCGACAGCGCGGTGGCGTTCGAGGGGGAAGAGCCGCTCCTGCGGCTGGCCGAGGCGCTGGAGGGCGGTGGCGGTGGCTCGGTCGGAGACCGGCCACAGCAAGACCGGCCACAACTTGCCCACGTCCCCAACCTGACCTGGCGCGACGGCTCCGAGATCCGGGCCAACGCTTCGGCCAGTACAGACGTCAATCTTGGCGAAGCGAAACTTCGCACATCTTCAATCTTCAATCTTCAATCCGGCACTGCTGTGCCGGACTTCGACGGCCTCCCGCTGGGCCGCTACCTGGCGCCCTATCCCATCCTGCCGCTGCTGACCGCGCACGGCTGCTATCACGGCGACTGCGCGTTCTGCAACGTGGGCTACGGCCGTCCGGGACACTACCGGCCCATCCGCTCAGCGGAGGTCGTCGAGCAGATGCTCACGCTGCGTCGCAAGTACGGCGTCAAGCACATCTTCTTTGCGGATGAGGCCATGACCCCGCGCAACATGCGCGAGATGTCCGCGCTGCTGTCCGCGCAGGC
>DAOUGK010000311.1:0-8954 GCA_034429055.1 Anaerolineae bacterium
CCTGGCCGAGCAGGGTGTCGCGGTCCGCCTGGTCTCATTCCCCAGTTGGGAGCTGTTCACCGAGCAGGATGCCGCCTACCAGGCTGAGGTCCTGCCGCCGGACGTGCCTGCACGTCTCGCCGTCGAAGCCGGCATCACGATGGGCTGGCACCGCTGGGTGGGCACGCAGGGCCGCGTCCTGGGCATCGACCGCTACGGCGCGTCCGCGCCCGCGGGCACGGTGTTCAAGGAGCTGGGCTTGACGGTGGACAACGTCGTCAACATGGCGAAGGAACTGATCGGTTGAAGGTTGGACAGTTGCAGGTTGGCTGAGGTTCGTGACGAGTGCTGAGTAACGAGTAACGAGCAAAGGGCCCCCTGCAGTCGGCTGACCTTCGACCTTCGAACCTGCAACCCGTAAGAGGAGCAACATGAACACAGCACAGCAACTACATGCGGCAGGGCAATCCATCTGGTACGACAACATCGAGCGCCGCCTGCTGAACAACGGCGAGTTGGCCGGCATGATCGCACGCGGCGAAATCCGCGGCGTCACGTCCAACCCGACCATCTTCATGAACGCGATTACCAAGTCGCACGACTATGACTCCGGCCTGGTGCCGCTGGCGAAGGCCGGTAAGACCGCGGAGGAGATCTTCTGGGACCTGGCAATCCAGGATATCCAGGCCGCGGCAGACCTGTTCCGGCCCCTATACGCAGAGAGCAACCGCGGTGACGGCTATGTCAGCCTGGAGGTCAACCCCTACCTGGCGAACGACACCTCGGTCACGCTGTCTGAGGCCAAGCGACTCTGGAAGCGCGTGGACCGACCTAACCTGATGGTGAAGATTCCCGCAACGCTGGAGGGGCTGCCCGCCATCAGGGATGCCATCGCCGCGGGCGTCAACGTCAACGTCACCCTCATCTTCTCGCGCGAGCGTTACTGGGCCGTGATGGACGCGTTCATCAGCGGCCTCGAAGCCCGACTGGCCGCGGGCCTGCCCATCGATACCATCGCATCCGTCGCGTCCTTCTTCGTCTCGCGCGTGGACACGAAGGTGGACGGGCAACTCAACGGCATGATCGACCGGGGCGGCGCACATGCCGAACACGCGGCTGCCAATCTGGGCCAGGCCGCCATCGCCAACGCCCGTCTGGCCTACAGCGACTACAAGGTGTTCTTCAACTCCGAGCGTTGGGCGAAGCTGGCGGCGCACG
Organism: Anaerolineae bacterium; assembly: GCA_034429055.1. GTDB lineage: Bacteria > Chloroflexota > Anaerolineae > CG2-30-64-16 > CG2-30-64-16 > MWBF01. The sequence goes on from DAOUGK010000311.1 coordinate 1,198, forward strand.
GGGCACGTGCCCAGCGCCCGCTGTGGGCCTCGACGGGCACCAAGAATCCAGCCTACCGCGATGTGATCTACATCGAGGAATTGGTTGGCGAGAACACCGTCAACACCGTCCCGCCCGCGACGCTGGCTGCGTTCCTGGACCACGGCGTCGTGCGCGCCGGTAGCCTGGAAGAGTGCCTCCCCGAGGCGTATCAGACCTTCGCACGACTGGAAGCGCTGGGCATCATCATGTCCGATGTCACGCGTGAGCTCGAGGTCGAAGGCGTCAAGTCCTTTGCCAGTGCCTGGCGCGCCCTCCTGGATGCGATGGAGACGAGCCGCCGGGCCGCAGCGGGAGAGTAGGGCAATGGGCAGCAGCGCGAGCTCAGCTCGCCCAGAGCAATCCCTGAAGCAGCAGGCCGCGGACCAGGTCCTCACCTACATTCGATCGGGCATGGTCGTCGGACTCGGCGCGGGCAGCACCGCGCTGCTGGCCGTGCGCGGCCTGGCCGCGAAACTCTCCCGCGGGGAGTTGACCGGCATCAAGGGGATTCCCTGTTCGCGGGTCATCGAGGCCGAGGCCCGGCGGCTGGGCATCCCGCTCACAACGCTGGAGGATGAGCCGTCCGATCACAACGGGCGGGTCATCGACTTCACCTTCGACGGCGCGGACGAAGTGGATCCGGCTCTCAACGTCATCAAGGGCGGCGGCGGCGCGCTGCTGCGCGAGAAAATTGTGGCACAGGCCAGCCGCCGAGAGGTCATCATCGTGGATGAATCCAAGCTGTCGCCGGCCCTGGGCACGCATTGGGCCGTGCCGGTCGAGGTTGTCCCGTTCGGCTGGCGCACGCAGGCCGCGTACCTGGAATCGCTCGGCGCGCAGGTGCGGCTGCGGCCGGGCGATTCCGGGGAACCGTATGTTACAGACCAGGGGAATTACATCCTCGACAGCGCGTTTGGGCCCATCGGTGATCCGGTGGGATTGGCCGCGCGGCTGGATGCGCGGACGGGCATCGTGTGTCACGGGCTGTTTCTGCAATTGGCCGATGAAGTAATCGTCGCCGGCGCCGCGGGCATCCGTCACCTGACGCGCGTAGCTTAGGGGCTTGTGCCCGCCACAACACCCGCGAAGGGCTACAACCATCATCATATAGAATCTGTGAGAGCGACAGGCAGTCGCCTCCACAGGACTTCGTAAGGCGCACTCGGAAAACGTACGAAAGGACCAGACCATGAAGATTGCCATGATCGGTTTGGGCAAGATGGGCGCGAACATGACGCAGCGCCTCCTGAAGGGCGGCCACCAGGTCGTCGCCTATGACCTCAACGAGAGCGCCATCCAAGCTGCGGAAGCGGCAGGCGCCGAAGGCGCGCGTACCCTCGATGAGGTGACGGTCAAGCTGCCGCAGCCGCGCGCGGCCTGGGTTATGGTGCCGTCGGGCAAAGCGACCGAGAGCACCATCAACGCCCTGGCGGACCGCTTCTCCGCCGGGGACATCATCATCGACGGCGGCAACAGCAACTACAAGGACTCCATCCGCCACGCCGCCGAGCTGAAGGAGCGCGGGCTTCGATTTGTCGACGTCGGCACCAGCGGCGGCATCTGGGGCATCACCGAGGGGTACAGCATGATGATCGGCGGCGAAGAAGAGGCCATCGAATGCCTCCGCCCCATCTTCGAGACGCTCGCGCCCGGCCCGGATCTCGGCTGGGGCCGTACAGGCCCGGCAGGTGCGGGCCACTTCGTGAAGATGATCCACAACGGTATCGAATACGGGATGATGCAGGCTTACGCTGAAGGCTTCGAAATCATGAAGGCGAAGAAGGACTTCGGCGGGCAGGCGACTAACCTCGACCTGAAGCAGATCTCGGAAATCTGGCGCTACGGCAGCGTGGTTCGCTCATGGCTGCTCGACCTGATTGCCAACGCGCTGGCCGACGATGTCGAGTTGAGCGGCATCAAAGCCTGGGTGCCGGACTCCGGCGAGGGCCGCTGGACCGTGTTCGAGGCGGTGGATCTGGATGTATCTGCGCCGGTGATCACGCTGGCCCTGCAGCAGCGTTTCGAATCGCGAACTGAAGAGGCGTATCAGCACAAACTTCTGGCCGCGATGCGCGCGCAGTTCGGCGGTCATGCCGTGAAGAAGGCACAGTAGCCGCGGGCGCACATGCGCCTATTCTGTTAGTAGTAGGCGCTTTAGCGCCCGCAGCAGGGAGGAGTCATGGCCGAGACAATCAATGCGCATGCTTGGTCAATCGAACAAACGGCAGAAGAGCTGGGCACCGATCTGAAGAAGGGGTTGACCAGCGCGGAGGCACGCGCCCGGCTTGAGAAACACGGCCCTAATGAGCTGAAGGAGAAGCCAAGACCGGGTTTCCTCAGCCGGTTGTGGGACCAGCTCAACAACTTCCTGATTTGGATTCTGATTGCGGCGATGGCTATCTCCCTCGCGATCGGCATCCCCGAGTTCCTGAACACCGGCGACGCAACCGAGCTGGTCGATGTGATCGCGATCCTCGCGATTATCGTGCTCAACACGGCCCTCGGCATGGTCCAGGAGTCGAAGGCTGAAGCATCGCTCGCCGCCTTGAAGAAGATGTCTGCGCCCAATGCCCGCGTCATCCGCGATGGTCAGGACATGACCGTCCCCGCGCGCGAGCTGGTGGTCGGCGACCTGGTTCTCGTGGAGGCCGGCAATTACCTGCCGGCGGATGTCCGCCTGATCGAAGCCGTCAACATGAAGTCGGAGGAAGCCTCGTTAACTGGCGAGTCGGTGCCCGTAGACAAGAATGCCAAAGTCGTTCTCGAGCCCGACGCGCCGATCGGCGACCGCGACAACATGGCGTTCATGTCCATGTTGGTCACGTACGGACGCGGCAGCGGTATCGTCACCCAGACAGGCATGGACACACAGCTCGGCCAGATTGCGGAGATGCTCCAGGCGTACGAAGACGAACAGACGCCGCTCCAGATCAAGCTTGATGAACTCGGCAAGACGCTGGGCATCGTGGCGCTGAGTGTCTGCGCTTTCATTTTCCTGTTCGGCGTGATTCGCGATACGAATCCGGCCATGGCATTCACCGAAGGGTTGGGCGCCTACTGGGGCGCGCACGGCCACGAGGTCATCGAACTCCTGATGACCGCTGTCAGCCTCGCCATCGCGGCTGTGCCCGAGGGTCTCTCTGCGGTTGTCACGGTCTGTCTGGCCCTGGGGATGCAGCGCATGGTGGCCCGGAACGCCCTGATCCGCAAGCTGCCCGCCGTGGAAACGTTGGGCTCCTGCACGACCATCTGCTCCGACAAGACCGGCACGCTCACCCAAAACCAGATGACCGTCACGCGGGGCTGGGCCGGCGGGCACGAGTTTTCAGTCACCGGCGAAGGGTATGCCCCCGAAGGCCAGTTCTCCCGCCATCAGGCTTCATTCTCACCCCTCGCTGATCCGGGCACCGCGCTGCTGCTGCAGGGCATGATGCTCTGCAACGACGCGAAGCTGGAGCAGACGACAGCCGAAAGCGGCCAGACAGCCTGGAAAATGATCGGCGATCCGACCGAAGGCGCAATGGTCGTGGCGGCGGCCAAGGCGGGTCTGGACCGCGTCGAGACGGCCCGCTGTTACCCGCGCGTGGCTGAAATTCACTTCGATTCTGACCGCAAGATGATGACCACCATCCATGAGGCCGGCGACCTGGGACCGCGCATCCACAGCCTCAAGAATGGCACGGCGCCCAAGGAAGCTCACCCCTATGTGGCTTTCATCAAAGGCGGGCCTGATCTGATCCTCAGCTACTGCGACGACGTCGTGCTGCACAACCAGATCGTGCCGCTGACGCCGGAGCTGCGTGAGAAGATCCTGGCTGCCAATAAGGCGATGGCGACCTCCGCGCTGCGCGTGCTGGGCGGCGCGTTCAAGACGCTGGCCGAAGTGCCCGAGGAGCCCAAGCCCGAAGAGCTGGAGCGTCACATGACGTTCCTCGGCCTGCAGGGCATGATCGACCCGGCCCGGCCCGAGGTCAAGGTGGCGGTGGATATCGCCAAGAAGGCCGGCCTGCGGACCATCATGATTACCGGCGATTACCGGGACACTGCGGCAGCCATTGCCGGCCAGATCGGGATGCTCACCGAGGGCGGGGCTGTCGTCACCGGCGCTGAAATCAACGAGATGAGCGATGACGAGCTGGACAGCCTGGTGCTGCACCTCAACACCTGCGCGCGTAGCTCGCCGGAGCACAAGATGCGCATCGTGGATGCGCTCAAGCGCCGCCACCAGGTCGTTGCCATGACCGGCGACGGCGTGAACGACGCGCCGGCCCTGAAGCGCGCCAACATCGGCGTGGCGATGGGCATCACAGGCACCGACGTGACCAAGCAGACCGCGGACATGGTGCTGACCGATGACAACTTCGCCAGCATCGTCTCGGCCATCGAAGAAGGCCGTATCATCTACTCCAACATCCGCAAGTTCGTCTTCTTCCTCATCTCCTGCAACGTGGGCGAAATCCTCATCATCTTCCTGGCGATGCTCGCCGGACTGCCGTCGCCGCTGTCGCCCATCCAGTTGCTGTTCCTGAACCTGGTGTCGGACGGCGCACCGGCGCTGGCGCTGGGCATGGAACCCGGCGAGCCGGACATGATGAACCGGCCGCCGCGACCGGTCAGGGAGCCGATCATCAACCGGGATATGATGATCAGCATCGCGGTGCAGGCGGTGGTGATGACCATTGCGGTCCTGGGAGCGTTCTTGTTCGCCGGCGCGCATCCGAATGCAGACCCCACCGACCCGAACCTGCCGAAGTGGGAGACGGTGGCGTTTGCGACGCTGGTGACGTCCGAGCTGCTGCGGGCCTTTGTGGTGCGCTCCGAGCGCATCTCGGTGTTCAAGATCGGCCTGTTCACGAACAAGTGGATGGTCTACGCCGTGGCCTTCTCCTTCGTGCTGGTGATGGCGACCATCTACGTGCCGTTCCTGAACCCAATCTTCGACACGGTCCCGCTGCGCCTCACGGACTGGCTCTGGATCCTGCCGTTCGCGATGCTCGATTCCATTGCGGCGGAATTGTTCAAGATCTACTTGCGCGCGAAGGCCCGCAGGACCGAGACCGCGCTGGCCGCGCAGATGGAGCTGGCGTGACGGGGTGGCAGGTTGAAAGTTTGGAGGTTGGCGGTTACCATTGACCTGCAACCTGTGAACCTGCAAACCTGCAACTGAAGAAGGGGGTAGCATGGGAAAGATCAACAAGGTCGCCTTTTTTACCAACGAGTATCCGCCGAACGTTTACGGCGGGGCCGGGGTGGTCGTCGAATACCTCAGCAAAGAACTCGCCGCGATGGTGCCGATGGAAGTGCGCTGCTTCGGCAACCAGGACGTCCGCGAGCCCAACCTGACGGTCAAAGGCTATGCGCCGTGGGCGGAGGCCAAGCAGAACACTGACCCGCGGTTCGGCGGCGCGCTGGATGCGCTGTACCGCAGCCTCGGCATGGCGAAGGACAACCTCGACGCCGATGTCGTGCATGTCCACACCTGGTACGTCCAGTTTGCGGGCTTCCTGGCGAAGAAGCTGTGGGGCGTGCCGCTGGTACTCACCACGCACTCGCTGGAACCGCTCCGACCGTGGAAAGTGGAGCAGCTCGGCAACGCCTATCACCTGAGCGCGTGGATCGAGAACAACGGCATCACCCAGGCCGATGCCATCATCGCGGTTTCGCAGGAGACGCGCAACGATGTGCTGAACAACTTCGACGTCGATCCCGACAAGGTCAAGGTCATCCACAACGGCATCGACCTGCACCAGTATCGCCATACCAGCGAAGTCGACGCGCTGGTGAAGCACGGCGTCGATCCCGACCGGCCGTATGTCCTGTTCGTCGGCCGCGTCACGCGGCAGAAGGGTATCATCCACCTGGTCAACGCGATCCCCCACATCGACCCGTCCATCCAGGTCGTGCTGTGCGCGGGCGCGCCCGACACGCCGGCCATCGGGCAGGAAATGAAGGCCCGCGTGGCCGAGGTCAGCGCGGACCGGCCCCAGGGCGCAGCCCCTGTCATATGGATCCAGGAGATGCTGCCGAAAGACCAGGTGATTCAGTACTACTCCAACGCGACCGTGTTCTGCTGCCCCTCCGTTTACGAGCCGTTCGGCATCATCAACCTGGAAGCGATGGCGTGCGAGACCGCCGTCGTGGCCTCCGCCATCGGCGGCATTCCCGAAGTGGTTGTGCCCAAGGAAACGGGCGAACTGATCCCGCTGGAACTCAAGCCGGGCACCTTCGATCCGGTCGATCCGGCCAGGTACTCCCGCGAGCTGGCCGAGGGCATCAATGCCGTCGCGCTGAATCCGGCCCTGCGAGAGAAGTACGAGCGCAACGGGCGCAAGCGCGTGGAGGAGCACTTTAGCTGGACCGCGATTGCGAAACGCACGCTCGAACTGTACGAGTCGCTCGTCTAGAATCCTATGCGGTACTCTGGGCTGAGGCAAAGCCTCAGCCCAGAGTACCGCCTCAGCCAAGATGCAAGGAGCAGAACATGGTTGGACCTGTTGACCTGCCGATGTGGCAGGCGCTGCAAGCACACCAGCGCGCGATCGCGGATGTCCACATGCGCGACCTGTTTGCAGGCGACCCGCAGCGCTTTGCGTGCTTCTCGCGGACCATCGACGGCATCCTGTTCGACTATTCCAAGAACCGCATCACCGGTGAGACGATGGCGCTGCTGGTGGATCTGGCACGGCAGGCCGGCCTGGCGGAGAAGATCGAGGCCATGTTCACCGGCCAGAAGTACAACAACACGGAGAATCGGGCCGTCCTGCACGTCGCGCTGCGCAACAGGTCGAGCCGACCTATCCTGGTGGACGGCCAAGACGTCATGCCGGAAGTCAATGCGGTCCTGGCGCAGATGCGCGTCTTCAGCGAGGCTGTGCGGTCGGGCGAGTGGAAGGGCTACACGGGCAAGGCCATCACCGATATCGTCAACATCGGCATCGGCGGATCCGACCTGGGGCCGAAGATGGTGTGCGAGGCGCTGAAGCCTTACGGCAAGCCCGGCCTGCGCGTCCACTTCGTGTCCAACGTGGACGGCACCGACCTGGCCGAGACGCTCAAGCTCGTTGATCCGGAGACTGTGCTGTTCCTGGTGGCCTCCAAGACCTTCACCACCCAGGAAACGATGGCGAACGCACACTCGGCCCGTAACTGGTTCCTGGCCGCAGCGCACGACGAAGCTGCTGTTGCGAAGCATTTCGTCGCCATGTCCACCAACGCACAGGAAGTGGCCCGGTTCGGCATCGATACTAACACCGGCCCACATGGCCGGGGCAACATGTTCCAGTTCTGGGACTGGGTCGGCGGGCGCTATTCCCTGTGGTCGGCGGTGGGCCTCTCCATCGCGCTCTACCTGGGCATGGACAACTTCGAGGCGCTCCTGGCGGGCGCTTTCAAGGTGGACGAGCACTTCCGCAGCACGCCGTTCGAGGACAACATCCCGGTCATCATGGGGCTGCTGGGCATCTGGTACAACAACTTCTTCGGCGCGCAGTCGCACGCCATCCTCCCGTATGACCAGTACCTGATGCACTTCTCGGCCTACTTCCAGCAGGGCGATATGGAGAGCAACGGCAAGCGCGTGACCCGCGATGGCCAGCCTGTCGAATACCAGACCGGTCCCATCATCTGGGGGCAACCTGGCACCAACGGCCAGCACGCCTTTTACCAGCTCATCCACCAGGGCACCAAGCTGGTCCCGTGCGACTTCCTGGCCGCAGCGCACGACGAAGCTGCTGTTG
>DAOUGK010000312.1:0-5693 GCA_034429055.1 Anaerolineae bacterium
CTCCAGCGTGGACACCGAGACCGAATACGAGATCCAGCAGGCGCTTAACACGCTGATGCATGGGCGCACCTCCTTCGTCATCGCGCAGCGGCTGACGACGGTCAAGAACGCAGACCAGGTGCTCGTCCTCGATCATGGCCGCATCGCACAGCGCGGCACGCACGCCGAACTCATTGCGCAGCCGGGCCCGTACCGCGAGGTCTACGACCTCCAGTTGCGCGACCAGGAAGAAGCCGCCGCGGACGTCGCGCGGACCGGCCGATAACTTTTGATTGAACCGCAAAGGCGGGCTACAGTCCAGACGCAGCGCAGGAAAGCACCCTGAGCGGAGCCTCGCTCGCAGTTTGAGCGAGGCGCAGTCGAAGGGCGCAACCTCATCCTTCGACTGGTCTTGCGTGGTTCACGCAGGCATGTTGTTAACCCGCTCAGGATGCTTGGCTGTTTGATCCTAGCTGCTTCTGACAAACAAGGTCAGGTGATGACAGAGAACACTTCCACGTCGAAACTCCATCGCTGGTGGCGCCGCGTGGCCGGATACGACGAAGCGCTGCTCGTCTCCGACCTGCCGGAGAGCCTGCAGGACAAGCAGTACGACTCGCGCATCGCGCTGCGCCTGTTGAGCTATGTGCGCCCGTACATGCGCGAGATGGTCATTGCGATCATCCTGATCGGCATCGTCACCGTGGCCGCGCTGGCCGTGCCGTATCTGATTGCGCAGATGCTCGACGAAGCCATCGCCAAGGGCAACGTGCCGCTGCTCATGCGCCTGGTGGCTGTGTTTGTCGGCGTCAACCTCATCAGTTGGTTCGCGCGCTCCGGCCAGATTGTCGCGATGGTCGGCGCGGGGCAGAACAGTATCTACCAGGTGCGCCGGTCGCTGTTCGAGCGGCTGCAGCGGCACTCGTTGAGCTTCTTCGACCACGCGGATGTCGGCGTGCTCATCTCGCGGCTGACCTCCGACGTCAACGCGCTGCAAGACCTCGTCACCTGGGCGGTCATCGGCACCGCGGCGGACCTCTTCACGCTCGGCGGCATCGTCATCGCGATGCTCTCACTCGATGTCTACCTGTCGCTGCTGACGTTCGCGGTCCTGCCCATCATGTTCATCCTGACGACCCTCTGGCGCATCCGCGCGCGCAACCGGTGGCGCAAGGTGCGCTACTTCCACGGCCGTATGTTGGGCTACATCGAGGAGAACATCCAGGGCGTGCGCGTGGTGCAGGCCTACACGCGCGAAGACCTGAACCTCAGGAAGTTCGTCGAGCAGGTAAACTTCCGCTTCAACGAGGCGCAGGGCAATGCCGCGCGGCTGTCCGCGCTCTTCTTCCCCGGCGTGGACTTCCTCGGTTCGCTGGCGATTGCGCTGGTCATCGGCTTTGGTGGCTCAGCCGTCCTGGGCGAGCAGATTACGCCCGGCGTGCTGGTGGCCTTCATCCTCTACATCGGGCGCTTCTTCGACCCCATCCGTGACCTGGCCGAACGGTACAATACGCTGCAGGCCGCGATGGCCGCGGGCGAGCGCCTGTTCAACCTGCTGGATCGCCCGCTGGCGATCGACAGCAAGCCGGGCGCGGTCGCCATGCCGCCCATCCGCGGGGAAGTCGTCTTCGAGAACGTCAATTTTGCCTACACGCCTGAACTGCCCATCCTCCGCGACATCAATCTGCACGTCAAGCCGGGCGAGCTGGTTGCGCTCGTCGGGCCGACCGGCTCAGGCAAGAGCAGCCTGGTCAAGCTGCTCAACCGGTCGTATGACATCCAGTCGGGCAGCCTTCTGATTGACGGGCACGATGTGCGCGATGTGGAGCTGGCCTCGCTGCGCCGGCAGATGGGCATCGTGCTCCAGGAGACGTTCCTGTTCCGCGGCACCGTGTCTGAGAACATCCGTTATGGCCGGCTGGATGCGACGCACGACGATATCGAGCGGGCTGCGCGCGCGGTCGGCGCGCACGAGTTCATCACCAATCTGCCCGATGGCTACGAGACGCATGTCGAGGAAGGCGGCGCCAACCTCTCCGTCGGGCAGCGGCAGCTATTGGCATTCGCGCGCGCGCTCCTGGCCGACCCGCGCATCCTGATCCTCGATGAGGCCACCTCCAGCATCGACACGCAGACCGAGAAGCTGATCCAGGACGCGATGGATGTATTGCTGGAGGGCCGCACCGCGTTCGTCATCGCGCACCGGCTCAGCACGATCGTGCGCGCAGACCAGATTCTGGTGCTGGCCGCGGGGCAGATCATCGAGCGCGGCACGCACGAGGAACTCCTGACGCAGCGCGGGGAATACTACAACCTGTACACGATGGGGTTCATGGCCGTACCGCTGGACGAAAGCGCAGCCGGCTAAGCTCCTTCCAGGGTGGAATCCACAGCCGAGACCTTCGAGGTCTCGCAGACCTCGAAGGTCTGCCATGTAGTTTCCACTGTGGAAGCGGTTTAGCTTCGCTACCTGGAAGGACCAACCTGATGACCGGCAATGACCGTACTCTCCTGCGTGACCTCGCGCGCCGCGTTGCAGACATCGCCGCGCTGCCCGTTCAGGAGCAGCGCCGTGCACGCTGGCGGCGGCACAACCGGCTCGACGCGACCGCCGGACCGATAATCCTCATTTTCCCAGAGGGTTCCTGGATAGAGCTGTTGCCCGATGTCGCGCTGACCTGCGAGGATGAAGCCAGCCGCCGCATCGAATGGGAGCTGCGCCGCCGCATCTACTGTCACGAGCACTTTCGCGACGATACGGTCATCGAGCGCGAGTGGGTCATCCCGAAGGTCATCCGCAACACCGGCTGGGGGCTGGCGGGCAAGCGCATCCCCGCGCCGTCGGAGCGGGGCGCATGGAAGTTCGACCCGATCCTGAAGGAGGCGGCTGACCTGGCGCAGCTGCGCTACCCGGAAATCGCCTGTGACGAACCCGCGACACAGCGCAACCTGGCTGCTGCCCAGGACTTGTTCGGGGACATTCTGGAGGTCAAGCTCAAGGGCGTCAGCCACATCTCTTACCACCTCATGTCGCAATATAGCGACTGGCGCGGGCTGGAGGAGACCATGCTGGACATGCACCTGCAACCCGGCCTGCTGCACGAGGCCCTGGCGCGGCTGGAAGAGGGGCATCACGGGGTGCTGCGCCAGTTGGTCGCGCAGAACCTCCTCTCGCTCAACAACAACGGCACGTATCACAGTTCAGGCGGGGTAGGGTACACGGATGAGCTGCCCGCGGCAGGATTTGACCCGGCGTGCGTGCGGCCCTGCGACATGTGGGCGAGCGCGGAATCGCAGGAGCTGGCGCAGGTCGGGCCGAAGCAGCACGCCGAGTTCGCGCTGGCCTACGAGAAGCGGCTGCTGGAACCGTTCGGGTTGACGGGCTACGGCTGCTGCGAGGACCTGTCGCGCAAGCTGGACGACGTCCTGACCATCCCGCACATCCGCCGCATCTCCATCTCGCCCTTCGCGGACGTGGACCGCGCGGCTGAGAAGCTCGGCGGCCGGGCCATCTTCTCCTGGAAGCCGCACCCGGCGCACCTCGTCGGTGACTTCGACGCGGACGCCATCCGCGACTATATCCGCCACACGGTCGCGGTCGCGCGGCAGCACGGCTGCGTGCTGGAAATGATCCTCAAGGACACGCACACCTGCGAGCACCATCCCGAGCGCTTCGACCGCTGGACGCAGATTGCGCGTGAAGAGGCGGGGAATCTATGCCATTAGCCACAGAGATCACAGAGAGCACAGAGGAATAGAACGCTGATAAGGTGCCAGCCGAAGGTTGGCCCAGATGGTCATAATGGACACTGGTGCCCCGCTTCACTGATACAAAAAATCAGCGTATATCAGTCGCATCAGCGAAATCAGCGTTCTATTTCGTAGTGCCCATAGGAATCCTTATGCAACACGACACCCACAGCGACACCTGGGTCGCGACCGACGCGCTCGGCCGGGAGCTGCCCGGCTTCGAGCAGGTCGGGCCGCCCCGAGCCAACCGCCACGTCGGCATCTTCTACTTCATCTGCAACACCTATGACGGGCCGGAGCCGCCGCGCGATGTGACCAGGATGCTGGCGGCGAACCCCGCCGAACCCGGCTTCATGCCCGGCTTCCCGCACTGGTGGGGCGAGCCGGAGCTGGGCTACTACCGCTCCACGGACCGCTGGGTCATCCGCAAGCACGCGTACATGCTGGCCGACGCGGGCGTGGACACGCTCATCTTCGACACTACGAACGACGTTACCTACCCGGAGACCTACACCGCGGTCTGCGATGTCTTCCGGCAGGTACGCGGGGAGGGGGAGCTGACGCCGGACGTCTGTTTCCTTGCCAGCGAGCGGTCCATCGAGTTGCTCTGGGAGGAGTTCTACAAGCCGGGCAAGTATGCGGACCTGTGGTTCCGCTGGCAGGGCAAGCCGCTGCTGCTGTTCGGCCAGCACGACAAGCGCGGGTACATGGCAAACATCGAGCTGCCGAAGCGCATCCACGAGTTCTTCACCGTTCGCCGCTCCTGGGCGTGGGACAGCCTGCCGTGGTGGGGCGACGGGGGCCGGCATCGCTGGCCGTGGGTCGCACACTATCCGCAGGCCCCCGGCTGGGACCGGCCCGGCGTTGCAGAGCAGGTCGCGGTTGCGGTCGGCCAGCACCCCCTGTCGGGCATCGGGCGCAGTTTTCATAACGGCGAGCAGCCGCCGGTGACCGAGCTCGACGTCACACCTTACACCCATCTCGGCCTGCACTTCGAGGAACAGTGGCAGCACGCGCTCGAAGTCGACCCGGAGTTCGTGTTCGTGACCGGCTGGAATGAGTGGCTGGCCGGCGCGGCCGTCTGCGATGACCCGGGCCAGGAGGCGCTGCAGGGGCTATGGGACTTCTTCCCCGGCGCGCGGCTGGGCAAGGCGACGCGGCCCCTAAAGAGGGGCGAGCTGTATTTCATCGACCAGTACAACCAGGAGTTCAGCCGCGATGCGGAGCCGGCGCGCGGGCTGCACACGGACAACTACTACTACCAGCTGGCCGCCAACATCCGCCGTTACAAGGGCGTGCGCCCGCCGGAGCCGGCCTCCCCGCCGGTCACTATTGACCTGGCGGGCAGCTTCGCCCAGTGGGCGGAGGTGGCGCCGGAGTACCGCGACCATCTCTACGACACCGAGCATCGCAACGAGCCGGGCTGGGGCAGCGCGGGGCCGTACGTCAACCGGTCGGGGCGCAACGAGTTCGTGACGCTCAAGGTCGCGCGTGATGACGCATACATCTACTTCTACGCGGCGACGCGCGGTCCCATCACGCCGCCGGGCAACGCGGACTGGATGATGCTGTTCATCAACGCGGACGGCCGCAGGGACACCGGCTGGGAGGGCTACGACTATGCGGTCAACATGCCGACGCTCGACGGGAGCCGGACGACCGTCAGGCGCAACACCGGCGGCTGGAGCTGGGAGACGGTCGGTGAAGCGCGTTACCGCGTCGAGGGCCGCGAGCTGATGCTGGCGGTGCCGCGGGCGTTGCTCGGCATGGCAGATGGGCCGGTGGCATTCGATTTTCATTGGATGGACAACGTGCCGCTGCCCGTGCGGCGCGAGCAGAGGGCGGACGACGTGCCCGGCTTCTTCGTGGACGGCGACCATGCGCCTGCGCGGCGCTTCGATTACCGGTATCGCGCGGAGTGACGCAGCAACGGATGAAGGTTGGCAAACCAATCCATTAATCCG
>DAOUGK010000313.1:0-6304 GCA_034429055.1 Anaerolineae bacterium
GGTGGATCGGGCGGTCGTGGTCTGCGCGGAGATCGAGCACAATCCGCAGAACAACGCGTACATCGCGGAGCAGGTGCGCAAACATCATCCCCGGCTCTACCAGTTTGCGGACGTGGACAGCCAGTGGAAGCCCACCTATCACCAACCTGGCGCGGCGGACCGGCTGCGACAGGCGGTCGAGCAGTGGCCTATCAGCGGGTTCACGCATTACCTGGCGGAGGACGATGACGCCGCATGGCTCCATTCCGAGGAGGGCCTGGCCTTCTTCACCGTGGCCGAGGAACACCGGCTGATTGCCAGCATCGCGTGCGGGCCGCAGCACCAGGCCGCGATCCGCCGCACGGCCGAACGGTTCCCATCCGTGCCGTTCCTGCTCCACCATCTCGCGCTGGTGCAGGCAGACGAGCCGCCGCCGCATCCCGGCCTGCGGGAGGTGCTGACGTCCGCGAAGCTGCCGAACATCTATCTCAAGACATCGGGCTTCTACTACGGCAGCCGCGTCAAGTGGGACTTCCCCTACTCGGAAGCGGGTTGGGTGGTGCGTGCGCTGTACGAGGCGTTCGGGCCGTACCGCATGTGCTGGGGGTCGGACTACCCGGTCGTGCGCTTCTTCATGACCTACCGGCAAGCCATCGAGTGCTTCCGCACGTACTGCACGTTCGTGCCGGAGGCGGACAAAGCGTGGATCCTGGGCCGTACGCTGGAAGGTTTGCTGGACGCCGCGCGGCCTGCCTTGTGAGATGAACTCAGTCATGCCACAACCAGCCACAGGTTAGCCACAGAGGGCACAGAGGACATAGAGGGCGATTCTGAACTACAGAAGCGTGAATCTCAGTGTCCTCGGTGTCCTCTGTGGCCTATACTTATACTGCCGCATTTCGAACTGCCCTGGCGCCTACTGGAAGAGCTGCATCAGCGCCAGCGCGTACACCCGGTGTCCGGCGGCGGTCGGATGGTTGATGTGGTTCGCCAGGCACTCGCGCAGCTCGGCCCGATCGGTCGTGAAGATCCTCCACAGCTTGTAGGCATCCACGAGCGAGACCCCCTCTGCCTCGGCGACATCCCGCACCACTTGCACGCGCGCGTCCAGCCCGTTGTCGGGCAGGACATCGGACATCGGATTCGGCGTCAGCAGGACGATGTCGGCTTCGGTGTTGGCCTTGACCGCCTGCACGATGTGGCGCAGGGCTGCGCCGAAGTCGTCCGGCGTGCCGAGCTGGTCCGACCAGTTGAGCGTGCCGGCGATGATGACGAGGTCGGGCCGGTGCTGGATCACATCCCGGTAGACGCGGCGGTGCATCGAAAGGATGTTGTCGCCGCCGATGCCCGCGTTGATGACGCTCACCGCGGTGTGGCCGTACTTCTCGGCCAGCAGCATCCTGAATTGCTCGTGATACACCGCAGCGAGGTCTGCAATCTGCAGGGGCACCCCCTCGCGAATCATCGCGGTCAGTCCGGCCGGGTCGTTCGGGTCGAACATGATCTCGAACTGCCCTGCGGTCACGCTGTCCCCGAACGCCACGATGATGGGATTGCGCCGCTCCAGGCCGTGCTCATCCAGGCCGTAGAGGTGCAGCGGCGCGACCAGCGCGTTGTTGGTCTGCATCAGCCGCATGAAGCGTTCCGGCTTGATGCCGTTGGTGCAGGGAACTTCGGCGGCGATTTGCAGGAGGCGCGCCTGCTTGTCCGCCGGCATTTCGAATTGAGTTTGCATCAAGGTACTTCCTTCGCATCGGGGCTTTCGGTGTGTGGGCGGGACGGCGGCCATCGCGAATAACCGAATGACGGCTCGAATACGCGAATGGGGGGGTCTTGTCCCGGGCGCGATTCGGTTATTCGTGGCCGGATTCGCGTATTCGCGATGGCTCAGCCTTTCGATTCAACCTGGCGGCGGCCATCGGGAATGCCCGAACGACGGCTCGAATACGCGAATGGGCGGGTCTTGTGCCGGGCGCGATTCGGTTATTCGTGGCCGGATTCGCGTATTCGCGATGGCCTGCCCCATCCCTTCGAGTCTCAAACCGTGTGCTTCCCGGCGGGCAGCTTTACCGGGTCCCGGCCCGGCAGCTCCACGATCACCGGCACGGGTGAGTCCACGGTCACGCCGTCGCGCGTGGCCTCCACAGCGATCAGGCCGTGCGGCGTCGGGACCTTGCCCTTCGCCCAGGCCAGCTTGCCCAGCCGCGGCGCAATGCGCGCGGCCGCGTAGCCCGGCTCCGCGGGCGTTACGCCGAGCGTGTAGAAGATCATATCCTTCGTCGGCGTGCAGCTCCAGCCGTGGACGTGCGTGCCGTGCCGCCAGTCCTCCCCGATGGTGTCGTAGCCGCCCGTCAGGAACTCGTTCCACCGTGCATACAGGTCGGGCAGGCGGTCGGCAGCGCCGCTGAGCGCGACCGCGTCATGCACGAGGTACTGCATGAACGGCTCGGCCATGATGATCTGGTTGTGGACATCCCAGCGCGGTGTGAAGCTCCACCCGAACGGCGCGCCCTCGTTGCCGCCCGCGTCGCCGCCCCATGTCCAAGTCTGGACGATCAGCCGCGCCGGGTCGGTTAGGGTGTCGATGATGCGCGGCCAGCGGTCTTGCGGCGCGAGGCCGGAGACAATCGCGGCGGCGCCTGCGATCTGGCTCATCTCGGGCCGGACCTCACCGTCCACGATGTGATCGACGTAGGAACCGCGAGCCTCGTCCCAGAACGCCTCGAACCCGGCCTTTGCCTTCGCGTACAGCCGTTCGGCCCACCGCTGGCTGGCCTTCTCCTCCAGCCAGCCGGCCATCTCCGCAAACTCCCGGAGCCCGCGCGCCCAGAGCGCGGTGTAGATGGCGCTGGTGTCGCTGTTGGACACTGCGGACCAGTCGATCAGCGCCCACTCGATGATGTCCTTGAGCAGGCCCTGCGAGGTCTGGAAGGGCACGAACCAGCGCAGCACGCGCTCGACGCTCGGCATCAGCTCCTTGACGGCATCCGCATCGCCCAAGAAGCGATACAGGTTGTAGACGCCGTGGACCCAGTGGAGCGACCAGTCCGGGATGGTCATGCCGCCGGACGCCTCGCTGGGGCCGACGACGGTCATAGGCAGGATCCCGTCGTAGCGGGGCGAGTTGCTGAGGTTGAGGTACTGCCAGGCCAGCCGCCAGTCGGTGTTCGTGGTCAGGTGGACCATCTGATGCACCACGCTGTCACCCACCCAGGCCTGTTGCTCGCGCGTCGGGCAGTCGGTGAACGCGTCGCGCGAGTTGAGCTGGACGGTGCGGATGCCGGCCCGGAAGATGCGGTTGAGCGCGTCGTCGCTGCACGCGAACTCGGCGCCGGGCTGCCAGGGGTAGACATCCTCCTGCACGGCAAAGCCGGCCAGCGTCACGGGGCCGGTCACGCCGTGGACGAGCACGTAGGCATAGCGGAAGCCGAGCGCATCGTACAGCTTGAAACGGTCGTTCTCCCCGCGCGCGACGTAGCGGTTGCCCGCGTGCATCCCGCCGAACCCTCCGCGATGAGGCGGCTCGATAGGATCCTCGGTGTAAGCGAAGTCGAGCACGGTGCCGGCAGGCGCGTGCACCTCGAACTGCACCTGGCCCATGACGATGCCGCCCATGTCGCAGGTGAGGCGCGCGCTGCCGCCCTTCGGTACGTCGAGCGCGAGCGGCAGGCTGTCCCCCGCGACCGGTCCGCTCACGGCGAACGGAATGGCTGTCTGCAGCCGGAGCATCGGGTCGCCGATGATCGTGTCCACGGTTCCGGCCAGGTATTCGCCGCGCACCGACACGGGCGTGCGTAGGTCACCGCCCAGCTTGCCGATGGGCCGCGGGTGCAGCGGGCCGTAGGGGTCGGAGGGCGGGGAGGTGCGGTTGCCGCTGCCGGGGTGCGACGTGACGAGGAGCTGGGCGCTGCCCCACGCGCTGTCGTCGAAGCCGGGCTGCTCCCAGCCGGACGGCAGCCGCCGCGCATCAACGACCTCCGTGGGGATGGCGTCACCGAACATCGGCGGCAGCTCCTCCGGTCGCTTCCAGTCCTCGCTCCACGCATCGCTCTTCAGGGTTTTCCAGCTTGTATCGCTCACCAGCCAGCCCTGTTCGCCGCCGATGTTGGCCTCGAAGACGACCATGCCGACCTGTCCCAGCGCGCCGCCGGCGACGGCGGGCTGCCAGAAAGAGCGGGGCGAGCCGTAGTAGACCACGAAGATGGCGATGGTGTTCTCGCCCGCGTGCAGATAGGGCGCGAGGTCGAACAGGTCATAGGTCAGGCGGCGGGGCTGGCTGCGGATGGGGCCGCGGAAGACCTCCTGGCCGTTAACGAATAGCAGGTAGCGCGAGTCCGCGGTGATGCGGGCGGGCACGCGCTCGGGCACGCGGTCGACGTGGAACGTCTTGCGGAAGAGGCCGCGCGCCTCAGACCGCCTGGTCGTGGGCTCCGGCATGAAGCTCCGCCGCGGCATCTGCTCGCCGGCCACCCAAATCCAGTGGCCGTGCCAGCGTACGTCGGGGAAATCCTGGGGTGTGACTTCTGGGTGCATCATTGCTCCTGTTTTAGTAGGTGTGCGGCGGGACCAGGGATTCCGCGCGCACTTGGAGTCGAGGCTTCAGCCGGTGGGCGTGCTTGCACGCCTGGGGGTGTGTATGCACACAGCCGACCTAACCGGCTAAAGCCTCAAGTCCAGTCTGGTAGTGGATTCTATCCCAATTCGATCTGGAATGCACTCACGGAGGCGGGCGGCAGTTCCAGGTTGAACGAAGCGCCAGCCGCGGCCACATCGAGCGGCTCCGGCTGCAGGGCGGCCGGGCGGTCGAAGGTGTTGTGGCTGTGAATCTCACCGGTGAGCGTGCGCGCGGTCGCGGCGGTCGCGCTGCCGCCGCGCAGTTGCACGGTCACGGTAACGGCCTGCTCCGCATGACAGTTCGTCACGGTCAGGAACAGGCGGCCGTCCCGGACCGACGCGCTGGCGGCGACTGCGGGGATGGTGGCGTCCTTGTCGTTCGCCCGGTAGCTCACGCTGTCTGTTTCGAGGGTCGTGGCGACCGACAGCCCGCCCTGGTGCGGCGCATACATCTCGTAGACATGGCCCGTCGGCGTGACCAGCATCCGCTCGCCCTCGGTCAGCACCATCGCCTGGAGCACGTTGATGGTCTGCGCGATGTTGGACATGACCACCTTGTCCGCATGCCGGTTGAAGATATCCAGCGTTGTCGCGGCGACGAGCGCATCGCGCAGCGTGTTCTGCTGGTAGAGGAACGCCGGGTTCGTGCCCGGCTCGACCGGATGCCATGTGCCCCACTCGTCCACGATCAGGCCGATGCGGCGCTGCGGGTCATACGCGTCCAGCGCGGCCCGCTGCTGCACGACCAGCGGCTCCATCTCCAGCCCGCGGGCGATCAACTGGTACCACTGGTCGGTCGTGTACCCGGTCGCGGTGCCCGCGGTGCCGCAGTAGTAGTGCGCCGCAAAGCCGTGGATGTTGGTGAAGTCCCAGAAGTCCTTGCGCAGCTTGCGGAAGAAGCGCACCGTCCACTCGATGTCGTTGTGCCTGGGACCGCAGGCGATGAGGGTGAGTTTCTTGCCGCCGAAGGGCCGCACGAACGAGGCATAGCGCCGGTACTCCGTGCAGTAGTCATCGGGCGAGAAGCTGCCGCCGCAGCCCCAGTTCTCGTTGCCGATGCCCCAGTAGGCGACGTCGAGGGGCGCGGGGCTGCCGTCCGCGGCGCGCTGCTGCGCCCACGTGCTATCGCCGGGGAAGTTGCAGTATTCCACCCAGTCGCGCAGTTCGCGGACCGTGCCGGAGCCGACGTTGCCGCAGAAGTACGGGGCCGCACCGACGAGCCGACAGAAGCGCACGAATTCCTGCGTGCCGACCGCGTTCGACTCCACGACCTCGCCCCAGTGGATGTTGATGCGGCGGGGGCGTCGATCGCGCGGGCCGATGCCATCCTGCCAGTGGTAATCATCCGCAAAACAGCCGCCCGGCCAGCGGATGACCGGAGCCCGCATCCGGCGCAGGGCCTCCACGATGTCGTTGCGCCAGCCGTCGGTGTTGGGGATGGGCGAGTCGGGGCCGACCCATGCGCCGTCGTAGATGCAGCGGCCCAGGTGTTCCGCGAAGTGGCCGTAGATGTTCGGGTTGATCGTGGCGATGGGCTGTTCCAGGTGAATCGTCAGATGGGACACGGGTTCCTCCTGATGAGGTCATCCAGGATCTCGGTGATGTGGCCGCAGGAGCGGAACTTGATCCACCCTCAAGTTGTTGTGGCGGCCGCAGAAGGGGCTGCCGGGTGGTCTGCACCCCGGCCCGCTCCGCATGATGCGCGCACGAT
>DAOUGK010000314.1:0-1983 GCA_034429055.1 Anaerolineae bacterium
AGGGCTGGCCGCCGGTCGCTGCGGTCGCGGCCTCCAGTCCGGCTCGCACGCTGCGGCTCTGACCGTACGCCCAGTCCTCGACCGTCACAACTTCCAGCTCGGCCCCGGGCAGGCTCTCCCGCAGCGCGGCCTGCACCCGACCGGCCTCCGCGCCCACGACGAGGATGACCCGGTCGATATCGGGGCAGGCGAGGGCCTGCGCTGCAACGTGCGCGACGAGGGGCCGGCCGCGCCACGGCTGCACCTGTTTCAGCGCACCGAAGCGCCGCGCGCTGCCGGCGGCCAACACGACGGCCGTCACCCGCCCCCAGACCTCGTGCGCGGGCACATCCGTCCGCGCCGCGCCGATGATGACGGAATCAATGGATGGATGTCCTGCATCCGCATGTGGGTAGGTTAGCAATCGCCGCGCCATTTCACGCGCAACTTCCCGTCGCGGCTCGTCGTCTGCCTGATTGAGGAAGGGCACGAGCCGCGCCGCGGCGGGCACGCCCTTCGCACCACCCTCGGGATGTGCCAGCGCGGCGGCCACTATCTCCGGCGTCACGGGATCGCCCAGCTCCGCACCGGTCAGCGCGGCAACGAGCTCGGGCCGATGCACATGCATGGCAGTGAGCGGCCGGCCGATGACGTTCAGCCCGACGATCGGCACGACGAGCGTCGCGGCGGGCGGGACGACCGGCTCGTGCGCGGCCGGGGCCTTGAATGGCAGCCGCCGTGAGCCGTCGGCCTCCACGATCACCACGTCTACTGTGTTGAGTGCGGCAACGCGCGCGATGAGGCTCGACGGGATGCCCTCGACCTTGTCCTGCTCGACGATCGTGGCCCCTGCGATGATGACATGGTGGTGCTCGGCCAGCGCAGCGGGCAACTGCGCCAGCAGCGTGGCTTCGCCGCTGAGCACCAGCCGGCCAGGCGCGCGGGCCATCTGGCCGACGAAGATGCGCGTGGTCATGGTGGTAACGACGGAGCGCCCGGCCGCGACCAGTTCCTCAGCCAGCCGGAACATGAGCGTCGTCTTGCCGCCGCCGCCCGTCAGGGCGACGACATCTTTGGCGCGAATGCGGAGGGCTTCGTGGAGCAGCATGTCAGGCCTGCCGTGGGAAGTAAGTGAGGATGGCTTCGAGCACGCCCCCGCCGACCGCCAGCGACTTGTCGGAGACGGTAAAGCAGTGGCCGCGCTCAGCGCGTGGATCCACATCCCCGATCTTCACCCCGGCGGCGACGTAGATGCCCGACCGAATGAGCCCACGCAGGATGCCGGCGCAGGCTGCGGTGAGCGGTGTCCCGTCCACAGTGCCAAGCGGCTGCCCGGCCTGAACGAAGTCACCGATGGCAGCCTGTCCGGTGAAGATGCCCCCGACCGGCGCACGCAGGACACGCCGCGCGGCCTCCCCGCCGATTTCGCCGGGTATGCCCGTGTCGGGCAGCGCGGTGCCCTGCCAGTAGACCCGGCCCAGCCAGTGGCCCCGGTGCGTCTCGATGACCGCATGGCAGTCGACGCCTGCGGTGAAGCCCGGGCCCAGCGCCACGACGAGCGGTGCATCGGTGATGGCTGTGCCGGTGTTGCGCTTTGCCATGATGGCGTCCACCACGATGCCCGGCGCAAGCTCGGTGCGGCAGAGGCCTGCCGGATCCACGAGGACAGGGATCTGCCGGGCGGCGAGCGCGCTGTAGGCGGCAGTCAGGTCTGCCACGCGCACCGCGGTAATGTCCTCGACCGTAACCGCGCCTTCCCAGACCGCCTCACCGAAACAGACCGCTCGCCGCACCATCAACGGTTCGGGGAGCTCGGTCATCACCACATCGAAGCCCGCGCGGTGCAGCCGCGTGGCGACGCCGCTGGCAAGGTCGCCTGCCCCGCGTACCAATATCACGTGGTTCCTCGGATCGCTCATCCCACCTGCCTCAACCCCTTGGGGTAATGGCTCTTGAGCCGCCCATCCACCCGCTTGCCCCAGCCGAGTGGGTAGCCATCGACAG
>DAOUGK010000315.1:0-4059 GCA_034429055.1 Anaerolineae bacterium
CAACCTGACCGGCTGAAGCCTCGACTCCAAATCTGTCGCACCGCACTGCTGCCCCGTCTACCGATACCCCTCCGCCTGCAGGTTGAACAGCCGGGCATACGCGCCGTCGAGCGCCATCAACTCCGCATGGCTGCCCAGCTCGATGATCTTCCCCGTTGACAGCACGACGATCCGGTCGGCCATCCGCACGGTCGAGAAGCGGTGCGAGATCAGCACCGCGATGCGCCCCTCCATCAGCTCGCCGAACCGGCGGAACACCTCGTACTCCGCCTCCGCATCCAGCGCGGACGTCGGCTCGTCCAGCACCAGCACCTCCGCCTCGCGCATGAACGCCCGCGCCAGCGCGATCTTTTGCCACTGCCCGCCCGACAGCTCCTGGCCCTTCTCCCAGCGCCGCCCCAGCATCGTGTCATACCCCTGGGGCATCTTCTCGATGATCGGGCTCGCGCCCCCGCGGTCCGCCGCGTCCCGGATGCGGGCGAGGTCGTCCAGCGCATCCACCTGGCCGAACCCGATGTTTTCTCTGACCGTGAACTGGTAGCGCACGAAATCCTGGAAGATCACCCCGAACCGCTGGTGCAGGCTCTTCAGGTCATACTCGCGCAGGTCCACGCCGTCCAGCAGGATCTGGCCTTCCGTCGGGTCGTAGAGCCGCGTGAGCAGCTTGATGAGCGTCGTCTTGCCCGCACCGTTCAGCCCGACCAGCGCGATTCGCTCGCCCGGCTGGATGCAGAAGTTGATGTCGTGCAGCACCTCGAAATCGGAGCCGGGATAGCTGAACGAGACGTGCCGGAATTCGATGCCCTGGCGGATGGGCGCGGGCGCAATCAACCCGTTCTCCGGCGCCACGAGCACCGGCTGCAGCTTGAGATACTCCATCAGGTTGTCGAGATACAGGTTGCTCTCGTAGAGCCGGTTCAGGCTGTCCAGCAGCGACCGGATCGAACCCTGCGACTGGCGGAAGATGCTCAGGAACATGGTCATGTCGCCCAGCGTGATGCGCCCCGCGACTGTCCGCAGGACGATCCACGCATAGCTGCCGTAATAGGCGAGGTTCGACAACATGCCCCAGCCGAGCCCCGCATAGGTACGCCGCCGCGCGATGGCCAGGTCCTCCTGGTAGAACCGCGTGAACAGCTCCTGGTAGCGCCGCAGCAGCGGCTCGCCCAGGCCGAACAGCTTGATTTCCTTGACCGTGTCGTTGCCGGTCAGCAGCATCTCCAGGTAGTTCAGCAGCCGCGCTTCCGGCGCGCGACGGCTCACCGCGCGGAACGCGCGCTCCGCATACTGCGACTGCGAGAGGAACGCGGGGATGGCCGAAATGAAGACGATCACGGCCAGCCACGGACTGAAGCGGATGAGCAGGGCCATCAACGAGACGAGGGTGATGACCTGCTGGAGCATCTGCAGCGTGGCGTTGACGATCGCCAGCGCGCTCGTGTCCGCCTGCCGCCGCGCGTTCTGCAGCATGTCATAGAAGATCGGGTCCTCGAAAAACTGGAGGTCCAGGCTGATGGCCTTACGGATCATCATGCTGTTGACGTGGTTGGTGAGCTGCGACTGGAGCACCCGGTCGGACAGGCTGCGCATCTGGCCGGTCACAGAGCCGATGAGTAGCAGGGCGAACTCCAGCAGCAGGTAGGGCAGGACGTACCGCAGCCCGGCCATCGGCGCCATGCCCTGTTGGGCGGCCGCGACCACCGAATCGATGATAAGCTTGCCGGCCCACGCCTGCGCCGCGGGGAGGCTGGCCGCGACGATCGTCAGGCCGATGCCGGTCAGCGCCGCGCGGCGGCTGGCCGACCAGACGAGGCGAAACGCTTCCGGCGTGTTACGCAGCGCCTCCCAGAATTCGCGCACTTCCTGGCGCAGCCGCGCAGGCAGCCCTGCCGGCCGCGCATTCGTATTGTTGGGTCTGGCAGAATTCAAAGGGTGCTCCGATCTATGCAGGCAGGACTCCTATCACTACGTCCCGACGATCGCCTTCGACCTATACGGCTCCCGGCTGACCAGCTGGCTCGTCATCCCCAGGTCCGCCATGATGTTCGCGCCCGTCAGCGCGCTGCTGTAGTCGCTCAGCAGGAAGACGCACGCCCGGCCGATCTCCGCCGGCTCGACCAGCCGCTCCGCCGGAATGTTCGCGTTCCAGTATGCCAGGCACGCCTCCTCGCTGGGCGCAGCGTCGATCAGCCCCTGCCAGATCTCCGTGCGACATAGCCCCGGCGACAGCACGTTGATGCGCACGCCCTCGCGCGCGAGCTCGATGGCCGCAGCCTTGCTGAACCCGACCACGCCATGTTTCGCTGCATCGTAGGGCGACGCGCCCGCGACCGAGGCATAGGTGTGGACGCTGGCAATCTGCACGATCGCGCCCCCGCGCGGCTCCTGGCGGATCATCTGCTGCGCGGCCAGCTGCGTCAGGAAGAACGAGCCCTTCAGGTCGATGCTGATGACCCGCTCCCAGTCCTCCTCCGTGGTTTCAAGGAACGGTTTGACGTAGTTGACGCCCGCGTTGTTGACCAGGCCGTCGATGCGGCCGAACGTGCTCACGGTCTCCGCAACCAGGCTCCGCAGGTCGTCCAGCCGGCCCACGTCGCAGCGCACCGGGTGCGCGATGCCGCCCCCCGCGCGGATGGCCGCGGCCAGCTCCGCCAGCTTGTCGAAGCTGCGCGCGGCCAGCACCACGCGGGCGCCCTCGGCCGCGCACGTCTCCGCGATGCCGACGCCCAGCCCCTTGCTCGCGCCGGTGATGATGACGACCCGATCCTTGAGCAGCATAAGACGCTCCTTGTCGTGGATGAGGACTTGCCGACTTTCAGCGGGGGCAAAATAGCATAGGCAATGAGCGGCTGTCAAGCAGGAATCAAAAAAGGGCTTGTCAAACCCGGCGGCGTGTAGTAAAATGGGGCACAATCCCGGTGACAAGCTCTATCGACCTCAGAACGATGGCTCCCGCACTGGAGGCTTGACAGTGGAACACGCCAGCCCAACCCGCATGAACCTGCTCGCGCGCCGCGCGCAGATCGAGCTGGCGCAACAGGGCCGGGATCTCCTCACCGACAAACGTAACGCGCTCATCAAGGAACTGCAGAAGCTGGCCGAGCAGGTCATGGTGCGCAGCGACGCGCTGGACGAGGCCGCGGCCGACGCGCGCCACGCGCTCGCGGAGGCCGAGGCATACGACGGGCCCGAGGCCCTGCGCTCCGCCGCGCTCGCCACGCGCAAGGGCATCCAGGTCGAGGCGCGCATCGCCAACATCATGGGCGTGCAGGTGCCGGAGCTGGCTGCGCCGCCCGTCAGCCGGCGGCTGGACGAGCGCGGCTATGCCCTCACGGCCTCCACCCCGCGCATCGACGCGGTCGCAGATCGCTTCGAGAACGTCGTGGGGCTGATGCTCACGTTGTCCAGCCAGGAGATCCGGCTGCGGCGGCTGGCGCAGGAGGTACGCTCCACCACCCGGCGCATGAACGCGCTGGAACACGTCCTGCTGCCGCGGCTGCGCGCCGAGAAGGACTACATCCAGATGATGCTCGAGGAACGCGAGCGGGAGAACATCTTCCGCTTCAAGCGGCTCCAGCAGTCCCGCCTGGAGCGCAGCGCGGAGGCCGGCTGATGCCGCCCGTCGCTGACGCCCCTCGCAACCAGACTGTCGCCGACGAACAGGATGCCGGCCCGCTGGCCGCCATCCGCCATGCGGAGCAGGCCACGGCAGAGCGCATCCGGCAGGCCGAGCTGGCCGCCGAAGTGCGCATTGCCCGCGCCCAGTCCCAGGCGAAGGATATCGAGCAGCAGGCGCGGCTGGATGCACGGGCCGAGGTGGCCGCAGCACTCGAAGCCGCACGGGCCGAGCTGGCCGCCGAAACCGAACGGATGCTGGCCGCGGCGGACGAGAATGCTGCGGAGATCCGCGCGCGGGCCGCCCTGCGTCAGGCCGCCGCGGTAGACGCCATCGTGGCCTATATCCTGCCACGTACCGCGCCGTAGCATAGGGCCTTGTGCCCGTCCTGACGCCCACGAGGCGTAGCATAGGGCCTTGTGCCCGTCCTGACGCCCACGAGG
>DAOUGK010000316.1:0-4710 GCA_034429055.1 Anaerolineae bacterium
GAGCAGCGCCACATGCGGGCGTTGCTCGCTCGCCTCAAGCCCGCCCATCTGGCGGCGCCCGGCGTCACCGGGTCGTGGACAGTTAAGGACCTCCTCGCCCACATCACCTTTTGGCACCGGCGGCTGTTGCACATCGTTGAGGCGGAGCGTCGCGGTCAGCGCGCAGCGCCGCTCATGCGACCGGGTGAGAACTGGCCGGCTGCACTGGCGCGCATCAACGAGCAGGTGGCGGGGTTGAGCCAGGCGCAACCGGTCGATGTTGTGCTGGCGGACTTCCGGCAGACCTCCCAGGCCGTGTTCGCGCTGGTCGCCGGACTGCGCGATGCGGAGTTGGCCGCGCCCCTGCGGACGACCGGCGAGCCGCTGTTGAGCCTGATCCTCGACCTGGCCTACGAACACCCGCACACGCACCGCCTGGAAGTACAGGACTGGCTGCTAAAGCACAATCGGTGACTCAACCAAAGGAGCAGATCGTGATTGCTGAACCAGCGAAGAAGACATACCTGTTCGTCATCAATGATGCGCCATATGGCAATGAGCGCCCGTACAACGCGTTACGCCTGGCGATGAACGTGGCAAAAATACCCGGTACGCATGTGCAGGTGTTCCTGATGGGCGATGGCGTCAACTGCGCCGTCGCGGGTCAGAAGACGCCTAACGGATACTATAATGTCGGCCGGATGATTCAAGCAATCGCCCGGCAAGGCCAAGTTGCCACCTGAGGAAGCTGCACGGAGGCCCGCGGGTTCGGGCCAGAGCAATTGATTGAAGGCGTGCAGACAGGTAATATGCTGATATTGGCCGAGTGGACCGCAGCGGCCCATCAGGTCTTGGTCTTCTAATCGGGTGAATCCTATCCTATGGAGTGTCGTGATGGCTCACTATTCCGGTCAACTGACCGAGGAGGTACGGCTGGAGCGCATGACGCCGGAGCAGATCGAGGCGGCGAAGGCGCGGCGGGCGGCCATCTATGTGCCGTGCGGCTCCATCGAGTGGCACGGCTATCACAACGTCGTCGGGCTGGATGCGCTGAAGGCGCACGAGCAACTGGTCGGCCTGGCGCAGCAGCACGGCGGCGTCGTCTATCCGCCTCTCTTCCTGGGCTCGGGCGGCGGCCACACCGACTGGCCCAGCTCATTCATGGTCAGCAGCAAGCCGATGATCCAGCTCCTCAGCGAGCTGCTGCACGCGTTCGAGCGTGACGGCTATCGCCAGGCCATCCTGTTGTCCGGCCACTATCCGAATCATCCGGAGTATCAGCAGCGTGCCGTGGATCGCTACAAGGCGACGGGCGGCAAGATGCGCGTGCTTTCGCTGATCGAGGTGCAGGCGCCCGGCGTGGAGGGCGACCACGCGGCCAAGCAGGAAACCTCGTACATGCTCCACCTGCACCCGAACCTCGTCCACATGGAGCGCCTGCTGGATGGGCCGCAGAATGACATCGGCGGGCCGGATGAACGGATCAACTACATGGGCGACGAGTACAAGGGCCATCCCTGCTACGGGTTGGTCGGCATCGACCCGCGCACCCACGCATCTGCCGCCGTCGGCCGGGCCAACACCGAGCGGCTGCTGGCCTTTCTCGCGCAGTGGCTGGAAGAATGACGCATTACTCGTTACTCATTACTCGTTCTGAATCAGAAATGAGTAAGGAGTAACGAGTAAACTTCTATTTCGGAGGACCTATGGATCCACAGGCATTTGCCCAGGACCGCACCCAGCGTGCGGACGCACGTAGCGATCCCCGGCTGGACTGGTGGCGCGCGGCGCGCTTCGGGTTGTTCATCCATTGGGGCTTGTACGCTATCCCCGCGGGCCAGTGGCAGGGCCAGGCCGTGCCCGGCATCGGTGAGTGGATCATGCACCGGGCGCGCATCCCCGTGGCCGAATACGAGCCGCTCGCGGCGCAATTCAACCCGGTCAAGTTCGACGCGCGGGAGTGGGTCGCGTTGGCGAAGGCCGCGGGACAGAAGTATTTCGTCATCACGGCGAAGCACCACGACGGCTTCTGCATGTATAAGACCAACCTGACGCGCTACAACATCGTGGATGCGACGCCCTTTGGCCGCGACCCGATGGCCGAGTTGGCCGCCGAGTGTGCGCGGCAGGGCCTCCGCTTCGGCTTCTACTACTCGCAGACGCAGGACTGGCATCACCCGGACGGCGACGGCAACGACTGGGACTACGATGTGAACAAGAAGGATTTTGCGGGCTACATCGAAGACTTCGTCAAGCCGCAGGTGCGCGAACTCCTGACCAACTACGGGCCGATTGCCCTCATCTGGTTCGACACGCCGAAGGGGATCACCGCGGAGCAGAGCCGGGGACTCTTGGAAACCGTCCACGGCACCCAGCCTGACACGCTGGTCTGCGGCCGGCTGGGGAACGCGCTGGGCGACTATGCGTCGGCGCGCGACAACGCCATCCCCGGCGCGCTCGTCGATGCGGATTGGGAGACCCCTGCCACCATCAACGATACCTGGGGCTACAAGACCGACGACCACAACTGGAAATCCACCGAGGACCTGCTGCACAAGCTGGTGGATATCGCCAGCAAGGGCGGCAACTATTTACTGAACGTGGGGCCGACCGCCGAGGGCGTCATCCCGCAGCCGAGCGTCGAGCGGTTGCAGGAGATGGGTGCGTGGCTGGCGGTCAACGGCGAGAGCGTCTATGGCACGCGCGCCGGCCCGGTGCAAGGACTGCCATCCGTGCGGACGACGCGTGCCGGCAACAAGACGTACGTGCATGTCTTCGACTGGCCGGCGGGCGGGCAGCTGCGCCTGCCGCTGGCCGGGCTGGCGCGCGCGGCGTACCTGTTGGCCGACAGCGACCGCACGCCGCTCAGGGTGCAGACGGATGGGGATGAGATGACGATTACGGGCCCCACGTCCGCACCCGACGCGGTGGATACGGTGGTCGTGGTCGAGGGCTGATCCGAGCCGCAATAACCACGGAAGACGCGGAGTACACGGAATCTGAATCACGGGTTTCTTCTGTGTGCTCTGCATCTTCCGCGGTTACACATATGCTCCAACTCCTTCCTGCGGATGAAGGGTCGTGGCCCATGCGTATCGCCATCTTGGCCTCGGGCAGCCGGGGTGACGTCGAGCCTTACGTCGCACTCGGCCGGGGGCTGGCGCAAGCCGGCCACCTCGTGCGGCTGGTGACGCATGCGAACTTCGAGTCGCTCGTCACGGACCAGGGGTTGGAGTTCTGGGCGGTTGCCGGTAACGTGCAGGATGTCGCTCAGGGCATGGCTGCTCTGTTGGAGCGCGGCAACTTCCTCGCTATCATGGCAGAAATGGGCAGGGCGGCTGAGCAGGGCGCGCTGGCCCTGGCGCAGACAGGATTAGCCGCATGTCGTGGGGTTGACTTGATCCTGGCGGGCATCGGCGGGGTGTACGTGGGGCTGGCGCTGGCCGAGAAGCTAGATCTCCCGCTGGTACAGGCTTACTACATCCCGTTCACGCCCACGCGGGCCTACCCCAGCTTTTTCGTGCCGCGTCTGCCTGTGGCATCCCCCGCGCTCAACCGGCTGTCCTATCACGTCGCGCGCCAGGTCATGTGGCAGTCGTTGCGCCGCGCCGACAGCCGCGCGCGGCGCAAGGTGTTGGACATGCCTGCTGCACCGTTCTTCGGCCCCCTGAACAGTGAGCGCGCGGCCCGCTACCCGATTCTCTACGGTTACAGCCCAGCGGTGATCCCCTCGCCGCCGGACTGGAGCAACACGGTGGTGACGGGTTACTGGTTCCTCGATCCTGCGGAGGGCTGGACGCCGTCCCGGGCCTTGCTCGACTTTCTGTCTGCCGGGCCGCCGCCGGTGTATGTCGGGTTCGGCAGCATGAGCAACCGCGACCCCAGTGCAACCGCGCGCCTCGTTCTCGCCGCGATCGCAAGGACAGGTCAGCGCGCGGTTATCCTCTCCGGCTGGGATGGAATGGCCGCGGCGGATGTACCCGATTCGGTGTATGTGCTGGATGGCGCGCCGTTTTCATGGCTCTTCCCGCGCATGACTGCCGTCGTGCATCACGGAGGTGCAGGCACCACTGCGGCGGGACTGCGCGCGGGCGTGCCGTCGGTGGTCGTGCCTTTCTTCGGAGATCAACCTTACTGGGGCAGCCGCGTCGCGGCGCTTGGCGTGGGTCCCGCACCCCTCCCGCGCAAGCAGCTCACGGTCGAGCGACTGGCCGCGGCCATTGAGCAGGCGGTCAACGACAGAGGGATGCGTCAGCGCGCCGCGGACCTCGGCGCGGCCATCCGTGCAGAGGATGGGGTGGGTTGTGCGGTCGCCGCCATCGAGGCGCACCTCAGATAAGAACCACGGAAGACGCGGAGCACACGGAACCAGAATCACCGGTTTCTTCCGTATGCTCCGCGTCTTCCGTGGTTAATCGTTCTCCTCAGTCCAGCTTCATCATCCCGCGGTAGTGGCCCGGCTCCGAGTCGGGAATCTCGACCGCGCCGACCGCCTTGCGGTAGAAGTCTTTCGGCCCGGCCCAGCCGATGGCGCAGTACGCGTAGCCCTTCAGCCGCATATCGAGCAGGCACGCCAGCAGGAGAGCCTTGCCCGTGCCCTGCCCGCGTTCGGCCTCTTCGACGCCGGTCGGCCCGAACATGCCCAGGCCCGTGGCGTCATAGCACGCAAACCCGATCATGTGCCGTCCGGCCTCCCCGCGGTCCTTGACCGCAATGAAGCAGGTCATGGGC
>DAOUGK010000317.1:0-7803 GCA_034429055.1 Anaerolineae bacterium
TTCCGCTACGGGCCGAGCTGGGGCACAAGCCGCTTCGG
Organism: Anaerolineae bacterium; assembly: GCA_034429055.1. Lineage (GTDB taxonomy): Bacteria > Chloroflexota > Anaerolineae > CG2-30-64-16 > CG2-30-64-16 > MWBF01. The sequence continues at coordinate 39 of DAOUGK010000317.1, forward strand.
GTACGAGTATTCGCAGGCGCTGCTCGACCGTCTGACGCCGGAGCGCCGCCGCATCCTGCAGCCCGTGGCCCCGCTGCGGCAGGGCATGCCGCTCCAGGGCAAGCCAACGGGCGCGTGACGGTGAACAGGTGAAGAGGAGAGCCGGTGCGCAGGTGAGCAGGCGATGTGAACGGGCAAGGTCCGTTGTTTGTCGTCGCGGCTTGCAATGGTGGAAAGAGGGCTCAACCCACCATTCGACATCACCTGTGCACCGGTTCTCCCCTCACCTCGTCACCCGCCGCGGATCGCGGACACGCCCGCGCCGACGAACCCGACTGCACTGGCGAACAGGAACGCCGCGCCGACTGCGGTGAAGAGCGCCGTGTCTGCCGCAGGCGCGGCCGCGAGCACCGAGCTATAGATCGCGCCCGCCATCCCGACGCCCAGGGCCATGCCGGCGTTGCGCGCGGTTGCCAGGATGCCCGACGCGATGCCCTGCCGCCCGCGCGGGGCTGCCCCCATCAGCGCGCTGGTGTTCGGAGAGATGAAGATGCCCGTCCCCAGGCCGGCCAGCGCCAACCCCGCAACCACCTGAGCCACAGGCGAGGCGGCCCCCAGCCGCGACAGGAAGGCCAGGCCGCACGCCAGGATGAGCATCCCGAGCGAGCTGAGCACGCGCGAGCCGATCCGGTCGGATAGCGCGCCGCTCAACGGCGCGACAATCGCCATCACCAGCGGCTGCGCGGTCAGGATCAGGCCGGCCTGTGCAGAGCCGAGCCCGCGGCCCTGAATGAGATAGAACGGCAGCAGGAAGGTGATGCTGTAAAGGCAGATGTAGTTCAGCACCGCACTGGCCGTCGCGACGGAGAACAAACGCCGGCTGAACAGCGACAGGTTGAGCATCGGCGCGGGCACGCGGCGCTCCAGCGCGATGAACCCAGCCAGCAGCGCGAGTGAGAGGGCGAACGCGCCGAGCGTCAGCGGCGCGGCCCAGCCCCACGCGTGGCCCCGGTTGAGCGCCAGCAGCAACAGCGTCAGCCCGGCCATGAACGCGGCCGCGCCGGGCAGGTCGAAGCGTTCGGCCTGACGAGCCGGCCGGTCATCCGGAATGAAACGCAGGCTCAACGCCAGCGCCAGCAGGCCGATGGGCAGATTGATGTAGAAGATGGCGCGCCAGCCGAGCCAGCTCGCCAGCAGCCCGCCGAGCGACGGGCCGGTCATCAACCCCAGGTAGGTCATCGTCGCCTGCAGGCCAAGCGTTCGTCCGCGGCGCTCCGGCGGGAAGTTGGTGGTCAGGATCGCGGCGGAGTTGGCGAACAGCATCGCGCCGCCGACCGCCTGGACCGCACGCCCCGCGACCAACGCGCCTGCGGTCGGCGCCAGTCCGCACAGCAGCGAACTGGCGATGAAGATGCCGAAGCCGAGGACGTAGATGCGCTTGTGGCCGCGCAGGTCGCCCAGCCGGCCAAAGCTGAGCAGCAGCCCGCTGACCACGAGCAAGTAGACGGTCACAACCCATTCGATGGTTGCTACGTCGCTGCCCAGCGCGCGGCGGATGACCGGCAGCGTGGCGTTCACGACGGAGCTGTCGAGCGCAGACATGAACGTGCCCGTGCCGACGGCCGCCAGGATGAGCCCGGTGTGGTGTTTCATGCACTTCCTATTCCAGACCGAAATAGCGTTGCAAGGCGCGGCCGCGCCACATCCAACGGATGCTGCCGAGCCAGATGAGCGTCAGGCCCAGGATCAGCCCGACATCCATCAGGCTCAACGGCTGTAGCTCGAACGATGCGGCCAGCCCAGGCACGGCCATGACGATGATGAAGACGACCGCCAGCGCAGCCGCCAGATAGGCAGGCCGGTGATCGCCGCTGTATGCGTCCGCGCCCACCCACCAGCGGGTCGGCGGCTCGACAAACAGGATGAGCAGCAGGCCCACGGCCACAAGAAACGCGGTCAGCGCGGTCTGCCCGGTTGCGACGGCCAGCCGGTAGGTCTCGGTGCCCGCCGCGCGCTGAGCTTCAGGCAATGCGCTTAGCCGGTAGAGCAGGGGCGCGTAGAACACGACCAGCCCCAGCAGGCTCGACACGAGCATGGCCGGCAGCACGAAGTGGGCCAGCCGCCGTGCCAGCCCGGGGCCGAACCTCCGCCGGCCGGGCCGCGCCCACACGGCCAGCAGGATCGTCGGGATGCCGACCACAAGCAGGGTCAACAGCGACGCATGGCGCAGGTTGACGGGGAAGACGCCGATCACCAACGCGGAGAGGATCACCAGCCCCATCGTCGCGATGCGCGTCAGAAACAGCTTGAGAATGTCCTGCATGCCGTTGACGATGCGCTGCCCTTCCGCCACCGCAGGCGCGAGGCAGGCGAACGAGTCGCCGAGCAGCACCATGTCTGCCACGCTGCGGGTGGCCGGCGTGCCGCTCTGCATCGCGATGCCCAGGTTCGCCTTCTTGAGCGACAGGACATCGTTGACGCCGTCGCCGATCATCGCAACGTAGTGCCCGCGGCGCTTGAGCGCATCCACCAGACGTTCCTTCTGATGTGGCGTGATCCGGCCAAAGATGGCGCCCCGCCCTGCGGCCTGCTCGAACTCGGCCTCGGTCATCCGATCCAGCGCCGGCCCGCTGAACAGCGCCGCGTCGGTCAGTCCCGCCTGCCGCGCCAGCGCCGCAACCGTGTCGGGGTTGTCACCGGAGATAATCTTGGGCTGCACGCCGTTGCGGATGAAGCTCGCGAGGGTCTCGGCCGCCTCGGGCCGCAGTTCGTCGCTCAGTGCGACCAGCCCTGCCGCAACCATGTCATCCGGCAGGCGGGAAGCATCCCCCTCGTCCGCCAGCCGCGTGGGGTCAGGATGATGCGCCAGCAGCAGCACGCGCAGGCCCTGACCCGTCCACGCGGCCATCTGACCTGTCACCGCGCCCCATTCCGGACTGTCCTCACGGCGCGCCGCGCCCAGGCAGGGCCGCAGCATCTCCGGCGCGCCGAGCGCGTAGAGGCCGCTGGCCCACGCGACCGCGCTCCACTTGCGCGCGGACGAAAACGGGACCTCCGCGAGCAGGGGCGCCGGTTCACCCGGGAAGGCCGCGGCCAGGGCCTCGCCCGTCTTGTTGTGCGCAGCCGTACTGGCAATCAGCGTGCCGAGCGCAGTGCGCAGACTTGCCTCATTCAGCGCCAGCGGGTGCAGCCCGGCCACCTGCAGCCGGTTGGCGGTCAGCGTGCCCGTCTTGTCCAGGCACAGCACGTCCACGTTGCTGAGCGATTCGACCGCGTTCGCCTGCTGGACGAGCGCGCCCTGCCGCGCGATGCGCACCGCGCCGAGCGCGTACGCGACCGCAATGGCGACGAACAGCCCGTTCGGCACCAGCCCGACGATGACCGTGGCCTGCTGCACGCCCTCGGGCAGGGGGATGGCTTTGATGAGGCCGTTCGCGACGATGAGGATTTCCAGGTAGATGACGATGAACAGGATGACCCGGATGGCGAGATTGACCTCGCGCTGCAGCGGCGTCAAGACGCGGCGGTAAGCCTTCGCGCCCGCGGCAATCTGGTTGGCGAGGCTCTCCGCCCCCACCTTCGCGACGGTGTAGTAGCCGCTGCCGCTGGCGACAAAGCTGCCGGAATAGAGGGGGTCGCCCGGCCCCTTGGCGATCAGGTCCGACTCGCCCGTCAACTGCGACTCATCGACCTGCATCTGCCCCTGGACGACCGGCCCATCCAGGAGCACCTGGTCGCCCGGCCCCAGCGCCAGCGTATCCCCCAGGACGAGTTCCTCCGGTGCCGCCGTGCGCGGCTGCCCGTCGCGCACGACCTGCGCCCTGGGACGCGTCAAGAGCGCGATGCGATCCAGCATCCGCTTGGCGCGGATTTCCTGCACGACGCTCACCGCGACGTTGGTCAGGATGATGCCGACCGAAATCAGGGCATCGACCGGCCGGCCTACCAGGACCAGCGCCAGACCGAGCAGGAAGATGGCGTTATTGACGAAGGTGAAGACGTTCTCGCGGATGATCTGCCCGTAAGTGCGGCCGGTGGGGGGCGCGGAGGGGTTGCCCTGGCCCTGGCTGCGACGCACGGCAGCTTCCTGCTCAGTCAGGCCGCGGGGCGAGGCCGCGCGGTCAGGCACGCCGGCAGCCGCCATGTTACCGGTCGCCGCCCCGGTCACCGGTCGCGCCGGCGTCGGCCGCGCGCCACGCGGCTATGTCTGCGCGCCAGCCGGCAACAATCGCATCCGCTTCCGGGTCGCCGCCTTCGAAGCGTACGCGCCACTTGCGGAAGGCCAACTCGTTCTGTGCGTTGACGATAGCCCGGCTGATGCGAGCGGGGTAGTTGGGCGCGGCGCGCAGGCTGAACAAGCCTTCGGCCTGTAGGATGCGATACTCGTCCGCCGTAATGACCTTGCCGACCTCCCCGGCCAGCTCCGTCCGGATGACCAGTTGTTCCCACTGGCCGCTCCGTTCCAGCAGGTAGCCGAGTGCGACGTAAAAGAGGCCCAGGGTGAGGATGACAGCGGTGACGACCGCCAGCCAGAGCGCGGCGGGCGGCGCGGTCGCCAGGGACGCGCCGGGCAGCCCCAGGAACGCGAGGATGGTCCCCGCGACGCTGAGAGTGAGCGTGTTGTAGACGAGGTGCGCGAAGAGGGCCAGCAGGAAGAAGGCGAGCGGCGCGACAATCTGCATGGCGCGGCGGCGCTCCTCCCGCGCCAGCCCGAACCCCGCGCCCATCAGCGCACCAAACAACGTGTGGCCGCTCAATCCCAGCAGGGCAAAGCGCGCGACAAGCTGCTGCGCCAGCGCCGCGCTGCCCGTCTCGGCAAAGCCACGGGCCACGGCATAGGCTGTTTCGCCCACTGCGAACCCGAGCCCGACCAGCGCGCCGTAGACGATTCCATCCCGCACGTTGTCGAACTCCCCGCGCAGAAACAGAAAGACCAGCAGCACCGCCAGCGCCTTGAGCAGTTCTTCGATGAGGGGTGCGACCAGTGCAGGGCCGAGGCCGAGCTTGAGCGCCTCGTCGCGGCCGATCCGTTCGAGCGGCAGCGCGGCCTGCACCAGCGGATCGAACGACCGCGCATCGGCCGCGGACAGCCCGACCCCGCCGAACAGCGCGGCCCCGGCGCCGCCGCTGAGCAGCAGCCCCAGCCCGGAACTGATGACCAGGCCGAACACGAAGACGCCGAAGAAGACCCACGGCGACTCGCGCTCGCGGCGGTCCAGCCAGCCGATGACGCCCAGCGCGGGCGCCGCAAGCAGCAGGCTCACCAGCAGTGCGAGGCCGAAGGTGCGCGCGGTGGCGCCGGTTTGCTGACCTAACCAGGCGACATAGGCCGCGGCTCCCGCCACGGCCAACAGAATCAGCACGCCGGCGAATACTGCGGCAACCGGCGAGCGCCGCAGCGATGATGCAGCCACCGAACGAGATAAGGCTGAAGGCAGTTGTGGCATGTCCGTCCCTCCGCTACACGCGTGGATACACCCAAACCCAGCGGCCATTATACACCGGTTGACGTGACAAGGTGACATGGTGACACGGGGAAGAGGCGAAGAGGAGAGCAGGTGAACAGGTGATGCGGACGGGCAGGGCCGTCCGACTGTAGGTGTCACTAGTCACAGTGGATAGAAGGCCCAACCTGCTACTCGACATCACCGTGTCACCGTGTCACCGTGTCACCGTGTCACCTTGTCACCTCTTCACCTTGTCACCTCTTCTCCTGTTCTCCTCTTCACCTCGGGTGTGAGCGAACACTTGCCACAACCTTGACAACGGGGTAGAATATATGCACCGGCATTGTGGCCGGTATGTTTCAGAGTGGAAAGGAATAGACTGCCATGCCGTTTGAGTTACCACCTCTACCCTATCCCGATACTGCGTTGGAACCGTACTACTCAGCAAAGACTTTCAGCTTCCACCACGGCAAGCACCACAAGGCCTATGTAGATAACCTCAACAAGCTGCTGCCCGGCTCGGCCTATGAGGGCCTGGCGCTCGAAGACATCATCCGGGCGACCGCCGGCGATGCCAGCAAGGCCGGGTTCTTCAATAATGCGGCCCAGGTCTGGAACCATACCTTCTTCTGGCATTGTATGACGCCGGGTGGCGGCGGCCGGCCGGCGGGAGAGCTCGCGGCGCGGCTCGACGCGACGTTCGGCAGCTATGAGAAGTTTGCCGAGCAGTTCAAGGCGGCCGCAGTCGGTCGCTTCGGCAGCGGCTGGGGCTGGCTGGCGCTGGATGGCGGCGAGCTGAAGATCACCAGCACGCCGAATGCCGAGACGCCGCTGGCGCAGGGCAAGGTGGCGTTGCTCACGGTGGATGTCTGGGAGCACGCGTATTACTTGGATTACCAGAACCGCCGGCCCGATTTCGTGCAAACGTTCCTGGATCACCTGGTTAACTGGGATTTCGTGGCCCGGAACCTGGCCGGCTGAGATTAGTGCTATTCGAAAACCCGCTGGGGCCGGTCTCCGACCGTGCCCCTGGCGGCTGAGCCGGACCGCGGAATGGGCGGATCACGCGGAAGAATAGCCCTTGCACTGCACACGAACATAGCTGAGGCATATGCCCGACAACCCCTTACCCGGCTCCGGGCCGGTGACACAACGCATCCTGGTCGTCGATGACGATCGTGCCATCGTGCGCCTGGTGAAAGACAAGCTCGAAAACGCCGGTTATGAGGTGTTTGGGGCGGAGTCGGGTCGCCAGGCGCTCGACATCATTGGCCGCCGGGGGATGCCGCATCTCGCCATTGTGGACCTGAACATGCCCGGCATGAACGGCTTCCAGTTCTGTGAGGCCGTCCAGCAGTTCAGCGACCTGCCGGTCATCTTCCTCAGCGCCGTGGACGAGGAAGACACCGTGATCCAGGCCATCAACCGCTACGCCGAGGACTATGTGACCAAGCCCTTCAGTCCGCGCGAGCTGCTGGCGCGCGTCCAGCGGGTCTTGCGGCGCATCGGCGACTATGCGTATACGCTGGACCTGGTCACACGGGTGGATGCGCGCCTGGCCGTGGACTTCCCTCACCAGCGCGTCCTGATCTTCGATCGCTCGATCCCGCTCACGCCGACGGAGACCAAGCTACTCTATCTGCTGATTCGCAATGCGGGCCGCACGGTCACGATGGACTTCCTGCTGCGGCGGCTGTGGCCGATGGAGGAAGTCTTCGAGGACACGCTGCGGGTGCATGTTCACCGGTTGCGCCAGAAAATCGAGCCTGTGCCCGCGCAACCGTGTTATATTCTGACCGAACGCGGCCTGGGCTACAGCTTTCCGGCCAAAGCCAACGTCAGATCGCAGGAGTAGCATTCATACACCGGCCTTAATCAGGAGGTATCCATGCCCGACGCCCAACCGACGCTGCAAGGCGAATCCGTAGACCGCATCCGGGACATCATCTTTGGCCCCAAGATGCGCGATTACGAAATGCGCTTCGAGGCTATCGTGCGCGACCTGGACCGCTTGCAGCAGGAGCTTGATCAACTCAGCGAGCAGCTGACCAGCAAGGACGCCGCGCAGGGCCGGAACCTGCAGGCGCTGCGCCAGGAGCTGCGCCAGGCAGACACCGAGGTGCGAGGCGAATTGAAGGCCGAGGCCGGCCGGCTGACCACCCAACTCACCGAGCAGGGCAAGAGCCAGACGGCCGCGGTGCAGAACGTCCGCCAGGAGCTGCGCCAGACGGGGACGGATGTGCGCAACGAACTGAAGGTCGAGGCGGAACGGCTGGCTGCGGAACTGGCGGCGGAAAGCGCAACGCAGAGCACCAACCTGCAAACCTTGCGCCAGGAGT
>DAOUGK010000318.1:0-4003 GCA_034429055.1 Anaerolineae bacterium
CCCGCGAACCCCGTGCCGCCCGTCGAGCTGTGGTATAACCGGGAGGGCAACAACGAGGCGTTGTTCAAGGCGGTCGCCGGCATGCTGGAGGCGGTGGGCATCCCCGTTCGCCTGCTGACAAGCGAGTGGAATATCTACCTGGATGCGCTGGAGAACTGCAACCGGCCCGCGCAGGCCGACGCGGCGAAATCCCCTGCGGAGTGCAGCTACAACCTGTATCGCATGGGTTGGGTGATGGACTATCCCGACGCGGCGAGCATGTTGGCGACCTTCCGGCCCGGCTCGCGCTTCCAGTACACCGGCTGGGAATCGGCGGAGTACGCTGACCTGCTGGGCCGCGCGCTGGCCGAGCCGGACGATGCGCTGCGCGCGGACCTGTATGCCCAGGCCGAACGGGTGATCCTGCAGGAGGCGGTCATCATTCCGCTCCAGTACTATGACCGGACCGTGCTCGTCAAGGACGGCGTGAGCTATGATTACCCGCCGTTCGGCCCGCCCAATCTGCAGTATTGGGGGCTGCGCGGTCGCTAATCTGTTGCGCTCTGTTTCGCTGCGTCGCGCTGCCGCGCCGCGTTCAGCAGTGCCCCGAACAACTGCGCCTGCACCTGGGCATCGGCCAGCGCGTTGTGCGTCAGGCTGCACGGCTGGTTGAGGTGGGCGGCTACGTGCGCCAGGGTCGTTTGTGACCATCTGACGCCGGTCATGCCCATGTAAAACGCCTTGATATCGAGCGCATTGTGCCCGAAGGGGTTGTGGCCGAGGAAGCGGTGGAAGTAGTCGTTGATGAACATCCAGTCGAACGCGGCGTTGAAGCCCACGAACACCGGCCGGCTGCCCTCCGGCGTGTGGGCCAGCACCCACGCCTCGAACTGCACCAGGGCCGCGCGCGGGGGAACCCCCGTCTCCGCCAGCGCCGCCAGCGACAGCCCCCCCACGGCCAACGCACCGGCATCCGCCTCTTCGTTGACCGGCTGAAGCTCGACATAAAAGGCTGCACTCGGTTCGTCTACGAGGCACGCACCGATGGATAACAGCGAATAGCGGCTCGGGAACGGCCCCGCGGTCTCGATATCTACGGAGATGTAGGTTTCACGGGTCGTGGGCGGCATTGTCTTCCCCATCAATCTCAGGCGTTCGCCTCCGGCGGGCCGGCAACGTCATGGTATAATAACCTTTATGAATAATCTCGTAAAGTCGGATGCCGCATTGCTGGCTCATCCGGATCGCAATCGGTTGGCAGCAGATGATCGGGCCGTACACGACTGGTATCGCTTCATACTCTCTTTCCCACCTCATTTGGTGCGAGAGTATCTCTCGCGCTTCGGGATCAGGGCGGGTCAGTATGTCCTCGACCCGTTCTGCGGTACGGGCACGACTCTGGTCGAGTGCAAGAAGCTGGGCATTTCATATTACGGAGTCGAGGCCAACCCGCTGGCCTGCTTTGCCAGTCGAACGAAGGTCAAGTGGGACATTGCTCCCCAGGGTTTGTTGGATCATGCGACCGAAGTTGCCCGCACGGCGGCCGCGACCCTCGATGCCGACGGCGTCCCTGACGAGACGCTCCCGCTGTTGCAGAGCCAGTCTCATCATGCTAACGTCCGGTTTCACACGCTGCCGCCAGCCCAGGTAGCGCTCCTCCTCACTAACTCCATCAGTCCCCGGCCCTTACACAAGACATTAGTGCTGCTTGAACACATAGCACAGCATGGAGACCCACGGTATGGTGACCATGAACGTCTCGCATTGGCAAAGGCTGCTGTCCTGTATGCCAGCAATCTGGAGTTTGGCCCGGAAGTTGGCGTAGGTGAACTCAAGGAAGATGCAACTGTTGTTGCCCCATGGCTGGATACAGTTCGCCAAATGGCCGCCGACATGCAGGGACTACAGGATCGGACGAGCGTGTCAGGCCAGGTCTTTCAGGCGGATAGTCGTCATCTTAATGACATACTGCCTGCGCAGTCGGTTCATGCGGTTATCACATCGCCGCCCTATCCGAATGAAAAGGATTACACAAGGACGACGCGCCTGGAAAGCGTGTTACTTGGTTTCGTCAAGGATAAGGCCGAATTGCGCCTGCTCAAGCAAGGCCTGCTGCGTTCTAATACCCGAGGGGTCTACCGCGCCGATGATGACGATCGGTGGATTGCGGAATTTCCTGACATCCAGCAGATTGCCGATGCCATTGAGGCGCGGCGTCTCGAGTTAGGCAAGACCTCCGGTTTCGAGCGGATGTACGCTCGTGTCACACGCCTGTACTTTGGCGGCATGTATCGCCACCTGGCGAACTTGCGTCGGGTCCTGTATCCGGGGGCGCAACTGGCCTACGTGGTAGGGGATCAGGCTTCGTACCTTCGTGTCTTGATTCGCACCGGGGAACTCACCGCACAGATTGCAGCCTCGCTGGGCTATCAGGTTGAGAGCATTGACCTGTTCCGTACTCGCATCGCAACTGCCACCAGGGACCAACTGCGCGAGGAAGTCGTCGTACTGCGCTGGCCTGGATAATATCTCGCTTCAAGGAGTGCAGCGATGAGCTTGATGAATCGCTACAGCCAAATCATTGAGCGCGTCTTCTTCCGGCATTATGAGCCTCAACTCGATGAGGTCTGTTTTGATCGCGATGAGTTGGTGCAGGTCGCCCGGGAATTGCAGGTTCCCCTACCGAAGAACCTGGGTGATGTGATCTACACGTTTCGCTATCGCGGCTCACTGCCCGACTCTGTACGCGTGACAGCACCTCCTGGTAAAGAATGGTTGATTCGACCTGCCGGACGAGGACGGTATTGTTTTGTTGCCAGCATCCTGACATCTATTGTTCCCTCTTCAGGTCTGGCGGAAATCAAAGTGCCGAATGCAACACCCGGAATCCTTGCACGATACGCGCTCTCGGATGAACAGGCCTTGCTCGCCGTGATCCGTTATAATCGGCTGATCGATATCTTCACGCGCGTCACCTGTTATTCTTTGCAGAGCCATCTCCGTACAACCGTGCAAGGAATGGGACAAATCGAGACCGATGAAGTGTATATCGGCATTGATGATAATGGCGCCCACTATGTTTTTCCAGTGCAGGCAAAAGCGGGGCGCGATGTCCTTAGCACAGTCCAGATAGAGCAAGACTTTGCCATGTGTGCGGCGAAGTTTCCTGGATTGATCTGCCGAGCGATCGCGGCGCAGTTTTTGGGGAGCGAACTGATCGCCCTGTTTGCATTGGAGCAGAGCGCCCGCGGGATCGCCGTTACAGCAGAACGCCACTACAGATTGGTTGCGCCGGAAAATCTGACCGCCGAAGAGCTTGCCAGTTACAGGATGAACAGCCTATGAACCTGAAGGCGCTGGCTTGTGTTATGGCTTTGCTCGGGGCAGGCTGCACAGCACCGGTTCAGGCTTTAACCGAAACGCTAACGCCGTCTCCGACGCCCTCCCTGACGCCGACCAGGTGCCCCATGGCGACCCCGGAACCGCTGTGGGTCGAGCCGGTCATCTCACCTACCGGCCTGCTGACGCAGACGATCACCGTCCGTATCGGCAACGGTGAAGCGGTGACGGTGACCGCAGAATCGGGCGTATTCACGGCCACGGGCAGCTTCGGCGTCTACGGCGCACCCGCGCTCGTGCCCATCGACCTGCTGCCTGATCTGACCCACCACCTCCAGGTGCAGGCGCGCGTGCGCACGGTTTACCAGTGGGGATGCAAGTACGGCGGTTACACGCTTTCGACCTCCTGGGATCGCTACGGCGCACCGCTCGTCATCGAACAGGTGCAGGCGACAACCACACCGCGCCCCCGTCTGTACCTGCCGCTGATTCTACGGGGAGCTTGAGGCAGACCGGCCATGCACATCCATCCGTTCCTCACTGATCCCTGCGCCGTCCTTGTCAGCCATACGCCGGTGACCGAGCCGGTGCAGCCGGCGGACTACCGGACGGCTGCGCAGCGCGTCCTGGCGGCCTTGCAGGTCACGCTGGCAGGGGAGAAGGTCGTGCTCAAGCCCAACGTGAC
>DAOUGK010000319.1:0-3554 GCA_034429055.1 Anaerolineae bacterium
CGATGCGCCAGTCCTGCCCCACGTCGCGCCAGAAGTTGCTGAGCTGCATCGCAATGGACAGGCTGTCCGCGTGGGGCAGCGTGTCCGCGACCGTGTGCGGCGCGCGCACGCCGACCATGTAGACCATGGCCCGGCCGACCGGCAGCGCGCTGCCGTCCATGTAATACAGCAGGTCGGCAAAGGTCGGGAAGCGCGTGATCGTGATGTCGTCGCGCATCGCGCGGAAGTAGGGCGCCATCACGTCCGCGGGAATGCCGTGCTTGCAAGCGGTGTTGAGATACGCGCGCATGACCGGGTGATCGCTCGTGCCCGTCTCGAATGCGCGCCAGTAGGTCCGCTCCCAGTCCTCGATCGCCGCTTCCCGTGAAGCGAACCCCGCGTGCGTCACGTCCACCCGGTCGTCGCCCACGCGCATGAGTGCATACAGGGCTTCGACGTCGCGCAGGATGCCGCCGGGCAGCAGCCGCGAGGCAAACGCATAGTTCTTGCTCGCACCGAACATGATGCGGCGGCACTCCGTGTAGTCGGCGGGGGTGGCGATGGCGCCGTGTTCCTTTACGTCAACCATGAGCGAAAACACCCATTCCTCTACATCCGATAATCTACCGCCAGCCGTTCGGCCAGCAGCCGCGCGGAGAGCAGCACCATCGGCATGCCGATGCCCGGGTAGGTGCCCTGCCCGACGAAGTACAGGCCGGCGATATCGCGCGCCTTGTTGTGCGGGCGGAAATACGAGGACTGGAAGAAGCCGTGCGAGAGCGAGCCGAACGCCACGCCGTACGGCGCGTTGATGTCGCGCAGCCAGTCCGCCGGCCGGTATTCGCGCTCCCAGACGATGTGCTTGCGGATGTCGGGGTCCACAATGCGCTCTAGCTGGCGCAGCAGCTTCTCGCGCACGACCGGCGCGGCGTCGTCCCAGTTGACGTTGCCCTGCAGATTGGGCATGGGCGCGAGCAGGTAGAGCACGCTGTGGCCGGGCGGCGCGAGGCTCGGGTCGGTGATGGTCGGGTTGTTCAGGTGGAAGGACGGGTCCGCGGGCAGGGTCTTGCTGCGGAAGATGGCGTCCAGGTTCGCGCGATAGTCCTCCGAGAAGTACAGCGCCTGGTGGCGCATGTGGGGATACAGCTTGTCCACGCCGAGGTAGAGCAGGTAGCCGGAGCAGGCGTACTCCATCTTCGCCAGCTTCGCGTCGGGGTAGTCGCGGCGGTGCTCCGCGGCAATCAGCTTGCGGTAGGTATACACCAGGTCCGCGTTGGAGACGACGATGTCCGCGGCGATGAACTCGCCCGATTCGAGGCGTACCCCGCGGGCCGCGCCGCCCTGCACGACGATCTCCGCAACCGGCGACTCCGTGCGCAGGCGCACGCCCATTTCCCCGCCGAGCTTGACCATGTCCTCGATGACGCTGTAGATGCCGCCCATCGGGAAGGTCATGCCCTCCACGAGGTCCGCATAGGTAATCAGGCTGTACATCGCGAGCGCGTCGATCGGTGACAGGCCCAGGAACATCGAGTGGAAGGAGAACGCCTTGCGCAGCTTGTCGGTTCGGAAGAACTGTCCGACCTGGTCGTAGAGCTTCTGATAGGCCTGCGTCCGGGCCAGCCGCCAGCCGGCCACCGGGTTCGCCAGGTCGAAGATCGAGTCATAGTTGCGCGTCACGAAGTCCATCGCCAGCCGGTACTTCTGCGCGCTTGCACCGATGAACTCGAACAGCCGCTCCGTGACGCCCGGCTCGATGCGCTCCGCCTCCGCCGCCAGCTTCGCCATGCTGTTGTACAGGTCCATGTGCGTGTCGTCGTGGAAGTAGATGCGGTAGTTGGGGTCCAGCGTCGTGAACCGGATGCGCTGGTTGATGTCCTGGCCGACCGCGCGGTAGGTTTCCTCGAAGGTGTCCTTCATCACGAGGATGGTCGGGCCGATGTCCACGCGGAAGCCGTGCTCCTGCAGCACGTTGCTGCGGCCGCCGGGCCGCCGCTGCTTTTCCAGCACGGTGACATCGAACCCCATCTTGCGCAGCCGCAGCGCCGCGGCCAGCCCGCCCATGCCGGAACCGATGATAATGACCGACTTCATGATGTGCTCCTCAAATCTGCGGTGACCGCTTCGGCGGCCAGTTTGCCCGAAAGCATGACCATCGGCACGCCGCCGCCAGGATGGGTCGTGCCGCCTGCGAGGTAGAGCGCGGGGATGTCGCCCGCGCGGCTCGTCGGCCGGCGGAAGGCCACCCACGGGCTGTCGAACAGTTCCCCGTAAAGCGCGCCGCGCCAGCCGCCCGTCCGGGCCTCGAGGTCGGCGGGCGTGATGAGTTGCTCGGTCACGATGCGGTCGCGTACGTCCAGCCCGAACTGCGCAAATCGGCGCAGCACGACTTCGCGGTACGCGGCCGCCTGCGCCGTCCAGTCGAACGCGGGGCCGGTCGGCGGCGCATTGACCAGCACGTACCAGTTTTCGTGCCCGGCCGGCGCATCGTTCCGCTCGGTCTTGGACGTAATCGCGAGATACAGCGTCGGCTCGGCAGGCGGCACGCCCCGGTCGAAGATATCCGCGAACTCCCGCGGATAGTCGCGGCAGAAGAAGATGTTGTGATGCGCGAGCTGCGGGTGCTCCCCGCGGATGCCCCACAGCAGGATGAAGCCGGAGCAGGAGTGCCGTGCGGCGGTCAGCCGGTCGACTTTGCGCGGGGAAGTCACACCGCGCGGGAGCAGCACCGCATACAGCGTCGCCACGTCTACGTTTGCCAGCACCGCGTCCGCGGGGAGAAATTCCCCACTGGCCAGCTTGACGCCTGCCGCGCGGCCGTCCCTGACCTCGACCTGTGCGACCCGGCTGTCTGTGCGTACCTCGACACCCAACTCGCCTGTCAGCTGCGCGAGCGCGCGGGCAATCGCGTAGATGCCGCCCTGCGGATACCAGACGCCTTGCGTCAGCTCGACGTGGCTGATGACGCCGAGCGTGGCCGGCGCAAGATACGGGCTGGAGCCGATGTAGGTGGCAAAGCGGCCGAAGAGCTGGCGCAGGTGAGGGGAGCGGACGTAGCGGCGGATGGAGGCATCCATGCGCAGCCACGGGGCCATTTTGAGAGCATCCGTCGGCGCGGCCTCGCGCAGGCTGTGCAGCCCCGGCCGCTCGCCATAGATGAACAGCGGCCCGGTGATGCGATGCAGTTGCGCGGCGTAGGCCAGGTAAGCGGCGTAGCCCTCGACATCCCGGGCATCGATAGCCGCAATCTGCTCGGCGAGCCGCGGCCAGTCGCGCGTGGCGTCGAGCACCGTCCCGTCCTCGTAGAAGTACCGCGTGAGCGGCTCGACCGGGTGCAGCGTCAGGTAGTCGTCGACGTTGCGGCCCGCCGCGGCAAACAGGTCTGCCAGCACATGCCGCATGGTGATGACCGACGGGCCGGTGTCCCAGCGGAAGCTGCCCGTGCCATCGGGCGCGTCCGCGCGCACCTCGCGCATCTTGCCGCCGACCGCCTCGTTCTGTTCGAGCACGGTCACGTGCAAGCCGGCTGCTGCCAGCCGGATAGCTGCGCTCAAGCCTGCGATGCCCGCGCCAAT
>DAOUGK010000320.1:0-3971 GCA_034429055.1 Anaerolineae bacterium
GCGGCGTGCCGCCCCAGTCAATGCGCCCGAGGTTGAGTTGTGAGTCCTTTGCAACCACCCTGATCTCTTTGACATCCAGATACAAACCTATGAGCGTCTCGCGCAGGACTTCCTGTGTCTGGAAATTCAATTCCATCGGCATTGTCAAACCTCCTTGCCTGGATCGTCTCTACCAGTCGCAACGCGCGAATTTCAGCTTTGGCGGGTCGCGCTTCTGCAGGGGCGACCGGCGGTCGCCCCTGCAGGTATCGTTAGTTATTCTTAGTGCTCGGCCTGCGCGATTTCGGCGCCGGTCACTTCGCGAATCCAATCCAGACAGAGGTCCACGCGCACGTAGATGCCGCCGTCGCCGCACTCGCGGAACCCGCCCCGCGCGCCGCGGGAGGTCGCACCCAGCAGGTAGAACTCACCGTCCTTCTCAATGTACAGCGGTCCGCCGCTGTCGCCAGAGCATGAGTCGAGCATCAGCCCGGCATGGCCGGCGACAATCTCGCGGCCCGGCAAGCAGCCGAACCTCTTCGGCTGGCCCGGCTGCGAGCAATCAAATGTGGTGACGGGCACGTCCACCCGACGCTTAATGCCGTAGCCGATCGTGCCATCAAAGTCAATGGTGCCGAAGCCAACGAGGGTAACGTCTTCGACGCCCTCCAACTGCGATGCATGTGCGATGGCCCGCGGGGCGGTGGCGGCGTTGTGTTTGAGGATCAGGATGCGCAGGTCGAGTTCCGGATGGACGAATTCCTCTGCGATGGGGATGATCTCGGCATTGTCCGGCTTCGTCACATCGGTGCCCCGCAAGTAAACCCGCGTCAGATTCTTGCAGTGCTCTGCGGTTACGACTACATTGGGGGCAATGAGTGTGCCCGAGCAGTAGTACCTCTTGTCGTCACCAAGCGCGCAGCAATCCGGGAAGTCCTGCGTTTCCGCCCCGCCGACGATCTCCCGGCCGGGCCGCGTGGGCGGCACAACCTTGGGGCCCTCGTCTGTCATCGCTTCACCAACCTCGACAGACAGCCGTCCCAGGGCATCCCTGATCTCCTGCACCTGGGGAGCCAGGTCTGCCCCGACCTGCTTCTTCAGGTCGTCCAATTGCTTGATCACCGAGCCGAAATCTGCCATGAGCGCACCCTCCTATCTTGCCGGAATGCATCCAACGATCGCGTCTCACTTCATGGCGGTGTCCATGCGAGCGCACGCCTGCGATTGACATCCCCCGAAGGAAACCGATCCACATAGCAGCCATTATATGAGAAAGCCAGCCAGGACGCAAGACCTGTGAGCCGCAAGCACACTGTTTGCTATAGCTATGTACGCAAGTTGTTACAACACGGGTCAGGGCCGCCGCCGCGCCCACACTTCCGGGTTGACCAGGTGCGGCGGGCATTCATCTCGCAACACCATCAGGACCTGCTCGATGCAGCCCATCGTCATGCGATAGATGCCCTCGTTCGTGAACGAGGCCGAATGCGGCGACAGGATGATGTTGTCCAACTCCACGAAGGGATGGCCTGCGGGCAGCGGCTCGGTGACGAAGACATCCACCGCCGCGCCGGCCAGCCGTCCTGTGCGCAGCGCGTCAGCCAGCGCGAACTCGTCGACAACCGGCCCGCGTGCCGTGTTGATGAGATACGCGCCCGGCTTCATCCGACCCAGCTCGCGCTCACCGATCAGGCCGCGCGTCTCCGCGGAGAGCGGGCAGTGCAGCGAGAGCACGTCCGCCAGCGGCAGCAGCGCGTCGAGCGAGTCCACCCATTCGATGCCGAGCTCCCGGCTGCGCTGCGGGTTGACGTAGGGGTCGTACGAGATGACCCGCATGCCGAGGGCCTGCGCGCAGATGGTCGCCACGCGGCTGCCGATGCGCCCGATGCCGACGAGCCCGATGGTCTTGCCTGCGAGGTCCATCCCGCGCAGCACAGGTCGCCGTGCCCAGCCCGGCTCGCGCGCAATACGGTCCCCGGGGAAGGTGTTGTGGGCCAGCGCGATCAGCCAGCCGATGGTGTTTTCAACCACAGGGAGAGTGGGGCCGTCGGGCGTGTTGACCACCAGGATATCCCGCGCGGACGCGGCGGCCACGTCGATGTTATCGACCCCGATGCCGGGCCGGCCAATGACGCGCGCCCGCGTGATGCGATCCAGCACGTCCGGGGTGAACTTGTATTGGACGTTCGTGACGATGCCATCCGCCTCCGGCAGCGCGTCCTGCCAGGGATCGGTGGGTCGCAGCGGGCCGATGACTTCCGCTCCGTTGTACAGCAGGGTTGTCGCCTCGTCGGGCATGTCATAGTAGAGCAACAGCACTTTCTTCATGCGAACCTCGATAATATCAAATGTCAATTGAGAATTATGAATTACGAACAGGGCGAGCTTAACCAGCAAGCGCATTGCGCGCGTCGCGGATGCCGCCCGCCGCGGCCGCAGAGAGCAGGCGCAGGTCTGCGCTGATGACCAGGAACTGGTAGCCGTTGCGGCCCCACCTCACTGCCTGTTCGATATTGCCGGTATCGATGCCGGGAATCTTCCCCGTGTTGCGGCAAGCCTGCAGCACGCGTTCCAGTGCCCGCGCGTGTTCCTCCCGGTGCGGGGCCTCCCGCGGCGGGAAACCGAGCGACAGCGAGAGGTCCGCCGGGCCGACCATGCACCCGTCCACGCCGGGCACCGACAGGATCGCCTCAGCGTTGTTGACGGCCTCGACCGTCTCGATCTGCACGGCGACAAAGACCTGCTCGTTGATCCATTCCGGGTAGTCGTCGCCGTAGACGAGACAGCGGCCCGTGCCATACGAGCGCGTGCCGACCGGCGGGAAGCGGCAGGCATCCGCCGCGGCCTGCGCATCCTCGCGCGTGTTGACCAGGGGCACGATGATGCCCAGCGCGCCCGCATCGAGCAGGCGACCGATGCGATGAAAGCGATTGGACGAGACCCGCGCCATCGGGGTGGCTGGCCCGCTGCTGACCGCAGACAGACCGTCGATGACCGAGTCCTCGCCCCAGGAGCCGTGCTGGGTGTCGAGGTACAGGAAATCCGCGCCGCAACGCCCCATGAACTCCGCAACGACGAGGGAAGGCAGCTTCAGCGAATAGCCGACGACCGGCTCCCCGGCCAGCATCTTCTGTTTGGCGACGTTAATCTTCATGCGTTTGACTCCAGGATGGGAAATTCCGCGATGCGCAGATTGGTGCAGCCGTAGGGGATCAGCGTAAGCGGTTCAAGAGGTTCGTCCGACGTGACAGGACCGGCCGGCAGCTCGCCGGCGGAGCCGTTCACCATCTGCCACGCAGGTAAGCGGCGGCCATGCGCCGTCGCGACGACAGGCGCGCCCTCCGGCGAGAATGGCTGCGGGCCCATCGGCTGCTCGATGAACGCGATCTCACCGCCGGGCGCCAGCGCATAGTTCCACGGCGTCGTGGGATACACCTCCCAGTCCGCGTGGGGCAACTCGCGATAGGGCTTCTCCGCATGGACGCGGCGCCAGTCCTCCCCAATGCGCAGCGCGTAGACCAGCGGCCCGCGCTCGACTGCGACGAACCCGCGCGGCCGCGCCACCAAGGCGGGGCGCATCGGCAGATGCAGCACAACTTCCGTCGTGCCGGTCCACTCGCGCTCGACCCGGTGGAAGCTCCCCGGCTGGGCGGAGGTCGCTTCTTCACCCGCCACGCACACCTGCGCGCCCTGCGCCCACGCGGGGATGCGCAGGTGCAGCGGGAAGCGCACCGGCGCGGCGGCCGTCACGCAGAAGCGCAGCGTCGCGCGGAACGGATAGTCCGTCTCCAGCTCGACGCTGACTCTCACCCCCTGAACCGTCGTCTCGACCCGGCTCGGCGCATACGCGACCGCGACCAGCCCGCCGTCCTGCGTCGCCATCCACAGGTGGGCGGCGAACTTCGGCCAGCCCTGGCTCAGGTTGGCCGTGCAGCAGCCGTAGTTCGGCTCCACGCCGAAGATGTTGGACTCCGGGCCATTGGTGTTCCACG
>DAOUGK010000321.1:0-3338 GCA_034429055.1 Anaerolineae bacterium
TGGGCCGTCTTCACTCAATGAACGACTAGATCGTGTAGCACTTGCGGTGATTAATCACCTGGTGCGAGCGCGGGCGATTGCCTTCCATCTCCATGACCTTGACCATCATCAGGTCACCGAAGCTGACATCCTGCCCACATTTATTGCACTTGTGCCCGGTCAGGGCCTTGCGGCGCTTCTCAAGGGTTGCGGTATCCGCACCCATCTTAGTTGCTTGAGCCATCGTATCCCCCTTTTACGAACAATACGGCGCCGCAGGGCGCCGAAGACATTTCTCAGGCTATTATCGCTGAAATCGCCGGTTTGTCAAGAAAGACGGACGAAGGACGAGGGACGAAAGACGAAGGGTAGCGGGGGATGGAATGGAACCGCAGGGTGACGCGCTCTCATTCGTCTCCGTCTATCGTCCTTCGTCTATCGTCCTTCGTCTACCGTCCGTCACCCGATCACGGGCAGGGTCGCCAGCGATTTCGCCAGGTCTGCGTCGGAGAACTCGCCGTCCTGCAGCCGCCCCGCGAGATACGCATCGTAGGCCGCCATGTCGAAGTGACCGTGGCCCGACAGGTTGAACAGAATCACCCGCTTCTCGCCCTTCGCCTTCGCATCCAGCGCCTCGTCAATCGCGGCCCGGATGGCGTGAGTGCTCTCCGGTGCCGGCAGGGTGGCTTCGGTGCGGGCGAACAGAATGCCCGCCTCGAAGCAGGTGTTCTGATGATACGCGCGCGCAGTGATGTGCCCCGTGTTGACCAGCAGCGAGAGCAAGGGCGCCATGCCGTGATAACGCAGCCCGCCGGCATGGATCGCGGCCGGCTCGAAATCATGGCCGAGGGTGTGCATCTTGACCAGCGGCGTCATGCCGGCAGTATCGCCGTAGTCATAGGCATACGGGCCCTTGGTCAGCGTCGGGCAGGAGGCGGGCTCGACTGCAACGAAGCGCGTCTGCTTGCCCTGCGTCAGATTGCGTTCCAGGAAGGGGAAAGCGATGCCCGCAAAGTTGGAGCCGCCGCCCACGCAGCCGATGACCACATCCGGGTACTCCCCGACTTCCTCCATCGCATCCAGCGCTTCCTGGCCGATGATAGTCTGGTGCAGCAGGACATGGTTGAGCACTGAACCGAGGGAGTACTTGGTCTTGCCGCCGCTCGTCGCCGCCACTTCCACAGCTTCAGAGATGGCGATGCCGAGGCTGCCGGTGTGATCGGGCTTGCGCGCCAGGATCGCGCGGCCCGCGTTGGTGCGGTCTGACGGGCTCGGCGTCACGCGCGCGCCGTAGGTCTGCATGATGGAGCGCCGATACGGCTTGTGCTCATAGCTGACCTTGACCATGAAGACGTCGATGTCGATCTTGAACATATCGCCCGCGATGGCGAGCGCGGAGCCCCACTGGCCGGCGCCGGTCTCGGTTGAGATGGACTCGACGCCCTCTTTTTTGTTGTAGTACGCCTGCGCCAATGCCGTGTTCAGCTTGTGGCTGCCGCTGGGACTGTTGGCTTCGGATTTGTAGTAGATGTGCGCGGGTGTGTCGAGCGCCTTCTCCAGCCGCACGGCCCGCACAAGCGGTGTGGGCCGGTAGAGCCGGTAGATATCGCGGACTTCGTCCGGGATCGGGATATAGCGTTCCTGGCTCACTTCCTGCAGGATGCATGCCATCGGAAACAGAACTGCAAGGTCATCCGGGCCGACAGGTTGCTGCGTCACCGGGTGCAGGACGGGCGCAGGACGGACAGGTAGGTCCGCCTGGATGTTGTACCAGTGCGTCGGAATGCGCGATTGGGGCAAGACGAGGCGGAAGTCCTCATGCAAACCGTTAGCCGTGCCGTTGAAAGTGGTCATTTTGGCTCTCCCTTTGTGGATTTGTTGGGCCGTGAGACAGCCCCACTTCGACGGGCGCCTGCGGCTGCCAAACCAGGGTCAGGATGCCGAGCTGCGGCTTCCTGAACCGCCAACCGCTCAGGGGAGAGGGGGATGCCCGCCGAAAAAGGATAAAAAACACCCTCGCCCCGCAAAGGGGACGAGGGTCATTGACCACCCGTGGTGCCACCCCAGTTAGACCGCCAGCGCAGGCTGCGCGGCCTCACTCGTTTCAGGGACGGGAACAACCGGCAGCGACCTTGCCGCCCTGTGGCTCCGATCCCCTCGCCCTGCTAACGGTGGCGCTCCGGCCGGGTCTACTGACTGACGTCTCAGCAAGCTGATAGGTCAGTTTTTTGACTGGCAGCTCCCCGGTCCATTCGGCATGTGCGCTGGCGCAAGCCTCACAGCTGGTGGCCCACTCTCTGGAGCCCCGCTTGCCATGCGTACTCGTCCGGTTCATCGCTTTTGTGTGGCGTATTCAATTAGTGGAGACTATAACACAGTGCCACAGGGGTGTCAAACGCCGCGCAGAGCATACTCTGTCTGGAATTCCGGGCAGGGCGTTCCGGCAGTTGCGCAGCCATCCGTGACCTGCTAGAATGTGCGCCAGGGGACACTCAAGCAAGCCTGAGGGGAGCCGCGATGTCTGATGCAATGGTCGTGCTGGTGACGGTCAGCGAGGCGGCGGCAGCCATGAGCCTGGGCCGCCGCCTGGTCGAAGAAGGGCTGGCAGCCTGCGTGCAGGTCATCCCAGGTGGGACGGCCATCTATCGCTGGCAGGGCGCCATCCACACCGAACCGCAGGCCCAGCTCATCATCAAGACCTCTGCCGCGGCGTGGCCGGCGCTCCAGGCGCGCCTCGTCGCACTCCACAGCGACGAGGTGCCCGAAATCCTCGCGCTGCCGGTTACGGCTGGCCTCCCTGCTTACCTTGCCTGGCTTAAGGACACGACCGCATGAGGGGTCCGCCAGGCAGCGAATCGGACGACATCACCCTGCTCCGGCGCATCGCACGCGGGGATGAGGACGCGCTCTTGGCTCTGCACAAGCGCTATGTCAATCTCGTCTATAGCATGGCCTGGCGCGTATTGCAGGATCTCGGGCGGGCAGAAGAAGTCACCCAGGACATCTTCATCAAGCTCTGGCAGAAGGGTCACCAGTTCGATCCCGCGCGGGGGCGCTTTTCGAGCTGGCTGCTCAGCGTCACCCGCTTTGCCGCGATCGACCGCCTGCGCAGCGATGGCCGCCGCCCGGTGGCTGCGGAGCTGGCCGCGGGCGAGGGAGATGACCAACCCACCCTCGAACAACTGCTCCCGCCAACCGACCACGCCAGTTGGGAGCGCGGGCAGCATCTGCGCCTGCTCCTAACGCAGTTGCCGCCCGACCAGCGCCAAATCATCGAACTGGCCTACTTTGCCGGCCTGACCCACAGCGAATTGGCCGAATACCTGGGCCTGCCGCTCGGCACGGTCAAAAGCCGTCTG
>DAOUGK010000322.1:0-3050 GCA_034429055.1 Anaerolineae bacterium
CGGTTAGCCCGGCTCAAGCCTCGACTCCAATCCGCGGATATCGGAAGGAGTTAGAATGACAATTGGTGTTATGCGTAGGGCCACCCTGGTGGCTGGGATGGTAGTGCTACTGGCGCTGGTGCAGGCATGTGCGCCCGCAATGCCTGCGCCTACAGTTGAGCCGACCGCGGCGGTGGAACAGTCGGCCGAGGCAGTTGAACAGCCCACGGCGATCGCAGAGCCCACCGCCGCGGAAGAGCCCACTGCGGCAGCCGAGGCCGGTGCAGGAGGTGAAGGCGTGATCGGCAACTGGGAAGGCCGGACGGAGGTAGCCGGCCAGGATCTCATCACGCGTATGGCGTTCGAGGCCGATGACGCCGGGCTCAAGGGGACGGTCGATTTCCCACAACAGAATGCCAATGGCATCCCGCTGGACGTGATAACGTTTGAAGACGGCAAGCTGCACGTCGAGGTGCTGCCGGCCCCGCGGACTGCGGTCTTCGACGGAACCCTGGCAGGCGACACCATCACCGGAACCTTTGCGCAGGCCGGGTACGAGGGCACGTTCGAACTGGCGCGCGTCGGGGCCGCAGCGGAAGCGCTGCCCTACACGGCGGAGGAAGTCAAGTTCCAGAGCGGTGACATCACCCTTGCCGGTACGCTGACGCTGCCGGAGGGTGAAGGCCCGTTCCCGGCGGTCGTGCTGATTACCGGCAGCGGCGCATCCACACGCGATGAGGAAGTCTTCGGCTTCAAGGTCTTCGGCGTGCTGGCCGATCACCTGACGCGGCAGGGCATTGCGGTCCTGCGGTATGACGACCGCGGCGTGGGCGGCAGCGGCGGCGGCAGCATGGACGAAACCAGCGAAACCTTCGCGGGCGACGTGGCTGCTGCAGCAGCGTATCTCAAGGGACGGCCTGAGATTGCTGCGGACAAGATCGGCCTGCTCGGTCACAGCGAGGGCGGCATCATTGCGCCCATCGTGGCGACAGGCGGGGTGGACGGGCTGGCAACCAAGCCGGACGACATCGCGTTTGTCGTGCTGATGGCCGGGCCGGGGCTGGCGGGCGACAAGCTCATCGTCGAACAGGGCCAAGCCATTGCCGAGGCCGGCGGCGCGAGCGCGGCGGACATTGCCAAACAGACGGCTCTGCAGGAGCGGATGATCGACGCCGCGCTCACCGGCGAGGGCTGGGACGCAGTCGAGGCGGAACTGCGCCAGACCTACGAGGACGCTGCTGCGGCATTCACAGATGAGCAGAAGCAGGCCGTCGGTGACCTGGATGCCTGGGTGCAGCAGATGGTCGATGTACAGATGGCCGCCGTCCAGAGCGGTTGGATGAAGTTCTTCCTGGGCTACGACCCGGCTCCGGCGCTCGAAAAGATGAAGCAGCCCGTGCTGGCCGTGCTTGGCGAATACGACCTGCAGGTGCCCGCGGAATCCAACCGCCAGGCCATCGAGGCGGCGCTAAAGCGCAGCGGCAACGAGGATTACGAGATCGTGGTCATCCCGGGCGCCAACCACCTGTTCCAACTGGCCGAGACCGGCAGCCCGAGCGAGTACGCGGCGCTGGCGCCGGAATTCGCCCCGGGTTTCCTGGGCACGGTGAGCGACTGGATCCTCGAACACACGCGGTAATGGTAGGGGCGCACCTGCGTGTGCGCCCCCGTCGGCGTGTGTCATCGCAGGTGCGGGGCCGACACGCAGGTCGGCCCCTACAATGATTCCACTGATTCCCCCGTCACCGCCCGTGGCACTGTTTGTACTTCTTCCCGCTGCCGCACGGGCAGGGATCGTTGCGGCCCGCCTTCGCGAAGGCCTGGCGCAGCGCGGCATCCTTGCGCGCCATGTAGGCCATTACCCCGGCGGGCGCGCGGTTGTGGCGCAGCTCCTCCGCCATGAAGTTCATCGCCTCGGCAATGTGGTGGAAGAAGGTCTTGTAGCCCGCGCACAGATAGTGCAGCCCGGGCTCGCCGTCGGGCGTCAGCAGGAAGCGGTCCTTCGGGCAGCCGCCGTGACA
The DNA here is from genome assembly GCA_034429055.1 of Anaerolineae bacterium. Lineage (GTDB taxonomy): Bacteria > Chloroflexota > Anaerolineae > CG2-30-64-16 > CG2-30-64-16 > MWBF01. The sequence continues at coordinate 2,001 of DAOUGK010000322.1, forward strand.
GGCAAACCGTACGTCACAGGCCAGGCAGTATTGGGGGAGGGTGGTCAGCTTGTCCTGGCCGAACTGCCGCTGCCGCGGGGATGCGACGAGCTCGATCATCGGCGTCTCGAGGATGTTGCCCAGGCGGTAGTCGGGCTCGACGAAGTGATCGCACGCATACAGGTCGCCGTTGTGCTCCAGCGCGAGCGCGTTGCCGCAGGTCGGCGTGTGGATGCACAGCGTGTACTGCCCCAGCCAGCACCCGAGCGCGACATCGAAGGCCTGCACATACACGCGGCCCACGTCGCGGCCCACCCACTCATCGAAGATCGCGGTCAGGAACCGCCCGTACTGCTCCGGCCTGACCGAGCGCGTCGTCACGAGGTCGCCGTGCTGCACGTAGAGGGGGCGTTCCCCAAGGTCTGCCGTCCAGCCCTGCTCGGCCAGCGGCAGCGTCTCCGCCGTCGTGCGCTCCACAATCGGGATCAACTGGATGAACTCCGCCTGCAGCTCGTCACGGAAGAACCGGTAGACCTCCAGCGGGTGATCGGCGTTGGCCGCGTGAACCGTGCAAAGGATGTTCACGTCTACGGCGCGGCGGCGCAGCGCCTCCCAGCCCTGCATGACCCGCGTGAAGGTACCCTGCCCGCCCTTGTCCACCCGGTACGCGTCGTGGAGTGGCTGCGGCCCGTCCACGCTCAGGCCGACGAGGAAGTTGTGCTGCCGGAAGAAGGCCGCCCATTCGTCGTCGAGCCGGGTGCCGTTGGTCTGGATGGAGTGCAGGATGCGCTGGCCTTGCTGGCGGTACTGCGCAGCCAGCTCGACGACGCGACGGAAGAAGTCCAGCCCCATCAGCGTCGGCTCGCCGCCCTGCCACGCGATGTTGACCTCCGGCGCGGACTTTTGCGTCTCCAACAACTGCCGGATGTATGACGCCTGCAGGTCGTCGGCCATACGGAAGCGGCTGCCGGGATAGAGCAGCTCCTTCGACAGGAAGAAGCAGTACTTGCAGTCCAGGTTGCAGATGGCGCCGGTGGGCTTTGCCAGGACGTGATACCTGGCGGGCGCGGT
>DAOUGK010000323.1:0-6714 GCA_034429055.1 Anaerolineae bacterium
CGGCCTGCACGACCTCCGCCGCAGCACGCGTCACGCCCTTCAGAAGGCGGGCACGTCGCGCCCGCTGCGTCGTTGCGCCCACCACTCCCCGGACGAACTCGCGCGGAGTGTCCGCCGGCGCAGGGGGGCGGCCCAACCGCCTGCCCCAGGCAAGGAGACGCGCATACGCCGTGCCGGTGGCATCCGTCACCGTGAGCGGACTGAACACCAGCCTTGTAAAGCGCACGAACGACCACAGCATCAGCAGCCCGGTCAGCACGGCCAGCACGTTGGAAGTAGCGGCCTCGCGCTGCTCTTCCGCCACGTGAACCTCACCCAGCTCGCGCAGTTCGGCCAGGCCCGGATCAAAGTCCGGGATCATGCCCAGGTAGTCGGGCGTGAACGTGCGCGGGTCCGACGCGATGCGCAGCGGCGGCTCCTGGCCAGGGGTCGGCTCGAAGCGCACCCAGCCCACGCCGGTGAAGTACAGCTCCGGCCAGGAGTGCGCGGAGAGCTCGGTGACCGTGTACTCGCTCGTCTGCACGTCGTAGCTGCCCGTGGCATACCCGACTGCCAGCCGCGCGGGGATGCCGCTCATCCGCGCCAGGACGACCATCGCGGACGCAAAGTAGTCGCAGTAGCCCCGCTGCAGGTCAAAGAGGAACCATGACACCAGCTCACGTCCCTCGGGCGGCACGGGCACATCCAGCGTATACTCCAGCCGCCGCAGCGCGGTCTCGATGGCGATGGCTCGATCGTACGGCGGCAGCGACGCAGGCGCAGCCTCTTCGAGGAAGGCCGCCAGCCGCGGGTCCGGACCGGAGGGCAGTTGCAGGTATAGTGCGGCCACCTCCGGCGGGTACTCGGCGGATGTTGCGCGCAGGAGCGTGGCATCGGGCACGAACAGGTATGACAGGACGGTGTACTCGCGCGGCGCGCCCGTCGCTGACAGCGACACCAACTCGCCGGGCGGATAATAGCGCGCCCGGTAGGGTCGATCCGCGCTCACCGGCTCGCCCGCGGCATAGATGACGCCGCGGGTAGCCTCCACCACTTCCACCGCGCTGACGAGCGCGCGACCGGGGGTGCGTTCCATGTCGGTACGCCACGGCTCGCCCGCGGCAAACGTCGCCTCGGTCACCGCTGCGCCGCCCCCATCCCAGCCCCGGCCTGTGTAATGCGCAAATGTCTGCCCGCGCCAGTAGAGGCTCTGCCCCGGGTCATTGCCCCGCGTGCGCACCCGCAGAGCAATCTCCCGGCCCAACTCGGGCCGTCCGCCCAGCAGATGTGCGCGGGGCAGCCCACCCTCGGCAACGCCGAACGCGGGCACGAGCGAGCGCACCGGCTGGCCGGCCTCGAAGCTGGCCGAAACGCGCGTCTCGACCTCTTTATAGGGCGACTCGAAGATGCGCCAGAACGCCTGCGAGAACTCGTTCGATGCGATGAACGGCAGCGCGGGCGCCAGGATCATCGTGACGGACGCGATGCCGAGTCCGATCAGCACCATATCGAGCCGTATCTCGGGCGAATAGTCTGTGCCGGTCCGATCCCAATGGCGCATCAGCCATGACAGCCGCGACATGACCAGCAGCATGGCGGTTGCGCCCAGGAAGGTGATGAGCGACCAGCGCGTATCATCGACCCAGAAGGCCAGTTGCGCGAGGACGATGCCTGTGGGCAGCAGCGCGACGAACGACTGACCGCGCCGCGCAATCCACCAGCCCGCCCATGCCGCAAAGCACCAGGCCAGCAGCCCCGCCAGCCCGATGACCACCAGGTTGTCGGGCACGCCCGGCCCGTTGAGCAGCCCGTCCAGCCACCAGACGACGCGCTGGCCGTAGCCCGAGAGCGCATCCCACTGGTCTTGGAAGTAGGTGATGGATGGCGCAGGCGCGGCCTGCCCGCCCGCGCCCCACGCGACCCGGCGCGCGGCCTGCCCGACGAGCGGTCCGGCGTTCAGCACCCGCACGCCCCACGCCAGCGTCGCCACGATGCCCGCACCTCCCAGGATGAAGGCCACCGCGATGCCCGGCAGCCGCGGCCGGTAGGCCAGCCACCAGCTGAACGACAATCCCAGGAAGGACAGCCAGATGGCGGGCCGCAGCCCAGGTACGAGCGCGCTGTCCACCGCGGCATAGGGCAGCGTCAGCACGACGCCCAGCGCCAGCAGGTACACCAGCCACCCCTCGTCGGGCCGCATGCGGCGCAGCGCCCGGATGAAGAACGGCGGGGGACCCATATCGGCGGCGGGCAGGCTCTCACCTACAGACATGGTCGCAGCCTCATATCTCTTCCTCGACGCGCACCGGGATCACCCGGCCGGAGCCGAGCAGCGCCTTCAGTTCGGTGCGCTGGCGCTTGATCCGCTCCAGCGGGCGGAAAGGGAAGCCCTGGCTGATGACCGTGTGCGGGATGCGCTGCTGGCCGAGCAGAGCCCGCAGCCCGTCGAGCTTTGCGGGTGTGCCTGCGGGCGGATCAAAGGTCAGCGCGTCCAGCAGGATGACGGTGGGCGCGTTGCCGCGGCTCATCAGTGGCAGCAGCGGCGCAACCCAATCACCGTCCTGCGACGGCGTGATGATTGCCAGCGTGCGCCCGCTGCCCAACGTCGGCCCGGCCTGCGCGAGCAGGTCCGCGAGCGGTGTCCCGGCCTGCGGCTCGGCCTCGGCAAGCGCCTGGAGGATGCGCCATCGCTGCGCAGGCCCGCGGCTGGGCGACAGCATGATGGGACTGCGCCCGGCCATCAACAGGCCCACTGCGCGACGCTCGCCCTGGCGGAGATACTGCACAGCCAGCGACGCAGCGAGGATGACGGCATACTCCTGGGTCGCCTCTGCTTCAGTGCCCGCCTGCACCGCGGCGTCCAGGTCCAGGACGAGCCACAGATCACCCGATGGCTCGCGGTCGAACTCGCGCACCATGATGGCGCCGTGATGCGCGGTCGCGGGCCAGTGGACGCGGCGCAGCGGATCGCCCGCGGTGTACTGCCGCACGCCGCCCACCTGAATGGTCTCCTCGACCGAGCGTTCCGGCGAGATGGAGCGGCCCGGTGCGCGGCCGCGCGGCAGTTCCAGGTTGGGCAGGTACGAGGCGCGGGGGTAGACCATGATGGTCGTGACATCATCATAGTGGTGGGTGACGCGGAAGAAGCCGAGCGGGTCGCTCATCTCCAGGTCCCACGGGCCGAGACGGAACACCCCGCGGCGCTGGCACAGCCCGGCCATCGTCCACCTGCGCTCCGCCTGCCCGCCTACCGCCTCCACCCGGTCCACGCTGTACCCGGGCACCTCCGAGCGGTCGCGCACATGCGCCCACAGCACGGGGAGCGCGCTGTCGTTAACCAGGGTGAATTCCTCGTGCAGCTCGTCGCCCGCGACGACCCACGTGCCGAGCGTCCGCCGCTCCGCGGTGACCCGGTCGCGCATGACCCGCGCCCAGCCGTAGCCCATCAGGAGCAGCGCGCCCAGGCCGACCAGCAGCCAGCTCCAGGCCCGGTCCGGGCTGACCAGTTGCACAACCAGCAGCGCAGCCCAGGCGATGAACGGGAGCGCGCTGGAGGGAGACATGCGCCGCGTGGGCGCTCCATTGGCTTCCATGACAGGAGTGAGTATACTACACGGCTGAACCACATAACAAGGAGTCAGCGATGACCAGTCACACTGTCGCACCGGGCGTGCCCCTCTTCCGCAAGCTGGCGGACGACCAGCTTGCCGCCATCCACGGCGCCAGCCTCGCCATCCTGGAACACACCGGCGTCCAGTTGCATCATCCGGAAGCGTTGGCCCTGCTGCGCGCGGCGGGCGCACAGATCCTGGACGACGGCTGGGTGCGCATCCCGCCCGCGCTGGCCGAGTGGGCGCTGCGCACTGCGCCGAAGCGCATCACCTGGGCCAACCGCCAGGGCCGCCCCGTGGTGGCGCTGCAAGGCCGCAATGTGCATTACGGGCCGGGGTCCGATTGCCCCAACGTCATCGACGTGCGCACCGGCGAGCGGCGGCCCGGCACGCTGGCCGACATCCAGGAGGCCGCGCGCGTGCTGGACGCGCTGCCCAACCTCGACTTCCTGATGTCGTTCTGCATGGCGTCGGACGTGCCCCAGGTCATCGCGGACCGCTACCAGATGGCCGCCCTGCTTTCGAACAGCACCAAGCCCATCCTGTTCGTGACGACCGAGTTTGCGGGCTGCGTGGATGCGGTCGAGATGGCGGAGATCGTCGCGGGCGGCGCGGCTGCGCTCCAGCGCAATCCCACCTGCGCCTGCTACATCAACGTGACCTCGCCGCTCGTCCACAACACCGAGGCGCTGGACAAGCTGCTGTTCATGGCCGGCCGCGGCCTGCCCTGCACGTACAACCCGGTCGTGCTGCGCGGGGCCAACGGCCCGATCACGCCCGCGGGCGCGGTCGCGCTGGGCAACGCGGGCGAGCTGGCCGGCCTGGTCGTCGCCCAGCTCAAGCGCGAGGGCGCGCCGATCATCCTTTCGGGTGGAACCCAGGACATGCTCGATATGCGCACGACGGGCGACATCTACGCCGCGCCGGAGAACCGCGTGCTCTGCGTCGAGATGGCCCACTACTACGACATGCCCATCTTCGGGCTGGGCGGCTGCTCGGACTCGCAACTGCCGGACGAGCAGGCCATGATGGAAATCTCGCTGACGCTGCTGGCCGAGACGCTGGCCGGCTCGCACCTCATCCACGACGTCGGCTACCTGGCCTCGGGTATGACCAACTCGCTGGAGTCCATCGTCATGGCTGATGAGATGATCAACTGGGTCAAGCGGTTCATGCAGGGGACCGAGGTGTCCGCGGAGACGCTGGCGCTCGACGTGATTGCGGCCGCCGGCCCCGCGAACACCTTCATGCAGCACGACCACACGCGGGCGCACTACCGGGAGGACTGGTATCCGAAGCTGGTAGAGCGGCGCAACTGGGATGCCTGGTCAGCCGGGGGCGGCAAAACCTTCCGCGAACGGGCGCGCGAGCGCGCGCTCAAGCTGGCGGAGACGCACCGCCCCGAGCCGCTGCCCGCGGACGTGGCCGCCGCGCTGCAAGGGGTGATCGACCGCGCCGCCGCGCGATGGGTGTAAGGCACTACTGCAGCCAATCCGCCAACTCTAGCCCTGGCACACGCTCGACGTGACGCACGTTGTGCGTGACGAGCGTGTGCCCCTGGCTCAGGGCGATGCCCGCAATTTGCAAGTCTGCCTCTCCGGGTAGCATACCTGCTCGGCGCAGTCCATCTTTCAGATGTCCAGTCCTCCGTGCTGCCGCAGTGTCAAAAGGCAACACGGCGACCGCGGTGAGCAGCTCATCGATGGCAGCCAGATGTGCTTCTGGACGATCGGACTTATGTGCGCCATAGATCAACTCACTGACCGTAATCGCGGTGATATACAGCACCGCGCCTGGCTCCACAAAGCGATTCACATCCAGGCGGCCCCGCAGAACAGCAACGCAGTGGTCGGTGTCGAGAATGAAGCTCATAGGTCAATCTCGCGGCCGGTGGCCTCGCGATCGGCGTATATCTCTGCGAGGAGTTCATCCGCTCCCTCAAAATCAGCCCAGCTACCCGCAACCTTCATGATGGGATGCATCGTTGCAGGCTCATGCAGCCGCTCTGTACGCTCCAATGCCTCAAGACGGTGCAAGTCATCCATGCTGATAAGCGCCGCAACCGGCTTGCCACGCCGCAAGACCACTAGACGTTCCCGCCCGTGGCGCACGCGACCCAGCATCTCCGAGAAGCGCGACTTGACTTCAGCAGTACTGTATCCTGTGTTCATCCAGACACCTCTTAGTCATAATGACTATATCACTATATCAGAAATGACGACCGATGTCAACGTTTTGTTGCGTGCCTGCCATCGTGCTAGAATCCCATCCCATGACACTCCCAGACATTATCCGTTCGGAGCTGGGCCGGCTGCGGTGTGACTACGCCTTCTACTGCCGGCGCCCGCACCAGGAACCCCTGCTGCTCAAGAATTGCGACCGGTTCCTCTCGGCGTCCATCATCAAGGTGCCCATCCTGTATGCCTGGGCCTACCTCGAACGGGCGGGCCGCGTGAGCCGGGACGAGATGTGCGAGCTGGACTTCGAGGCACAGGTGGAGGGGTCGGGGCTGGCACGGCTGCTGCACACGCGGCGGCTGCCCTTCCACGATGTGCTGCTCCTGATGATCGCGCTGTCCGACAACCTCTGCACCAACCTGGTCATCCGGCGCATCGGCCTCGAACGGCTCAATGATATCTTCCGCGGCCCGCTCGGCCTGCGGGATACGCGCGTGGAACGCAAGCTGTTCGACTATGCGGCGCGGGCGGAGGGCAAGGACAACTGGGTCTCGGCGCGCGACTGCGTGCGGTTCTACGCGCTGCGCGACGAGCTTCCCGCGGAACAACGCGCGTGGATCGACCCGTTGTTCCTGGCCTGTGTTGACCTGGGGCTGTGGCTGCGCAACGTGCCGCGCGATACGGTGGCGTTCTGTCACAAGACGGGCAACATCGAGGGCGTGCTGCACGACTGGGGATACACCGAAGACGCGGACCTGTTCCTGCTCACGCAGGGTGTACAGGACGAATCGGAGGTCTATGCCGTGCTGGACCGGTTGGGGCCGCTGCTGTTGACGGGCGCGGGAACATCCCTATAGCTGGAAACGTCCACTCGCCTGGATGACTTTGTAGCTGAAATTCGCGACGAAGGCCATGAGCTTCTCGCGCAGATCCCGCCAGTCGTCGCT
>DAOUGK010000324.1:0-17789 GCA_034429055.1 Anaerolineae bacterium
GGTCCCGGTGAGACGCAGCTAGAAGTGGACCGCCGGGAGATCGGCCGGCGCATCGCGCATCTTAAGGGCGAGATCGAGGAAGTGCGCAAACATCGGGCGCAGTATCGCCGGCGCCGCATCGAAGAGGCCGTACCGGTCGTCGCGCTCGTCGGGTACACCAACGCGGGTAAGTCGACGCTACTCAATGCGCTCAGCGGTTCAACGGTGTATGCGGCGGACCAGCTCTTCGCCACGCTGGACCCGACCACGCGCCGCGTCAAGCTGCCCGGCGGCAGGGAAGTGCTCTTCACGGACACGGTGGGCTTCATCCAGAAGCTGCCGACCGCGCTGGTGGCCGCATTTCGGGCCACGCTGGAGGAGATCGCGGAGGCAGACCTGATCGTCCACGTGGTGGACATCACGCACCAGAACGTAGAGGAGCAGGTGGCAACCGTCCTACAGGTGTTGGACGAGCTGGGTGCAGCCGACCAGCCAATTGTCACCGCACTGAACAAGATCGACCGGCTGCCCGAACCGGCCATGGCACGCGAGGCCACCGCCGAGTTTAGCCATTCCGTTGCCGTGTCGGCGCTCACGAGCGAAGGGTTGCCGGAGCTGTTAGCCAGCATCGAGCAGGTCCTGGACCAGGAGCTGGTTCAGGTGGCGGTGCTTCTGCCTTATCAGCGCGGCGACCTGCTGGGCCTGATGCACCAGCGCGGCGTTATCCTTGACGAGGTCCACGAAGAGAAGGGCACGCGCGTGGTTGCCAAGATTCCGGCTACCATCTTCCCGCACTTTGAGCCGTATCTGATGAATCGGGCATGAGGGTAGAGCCGTCTCCGGTGACATCCGAGGCTGCGGCGCGCCACCGTACCGGAGCCTTCTTCGATATGGACAACACGATCCTGTCCGCCAGTTCGGGCAGGCTCTACGTGCGCTACCTGCGCGACATCGGCTACGTGAGCTGGCAGAAATGGATTTACATAAGCGCACAGGTCGCATCATATCTGGTAGGGCTGACCGACTTCCCGCAGTTGATGAGCCGCCTGATGCGGTACACCGTCGGGACGGGTGAGGCTGAGGCGTGGCGGCTGAGCCGGGAATGGTTCGACAAGATGCTCCGCCACTATATTGCGCCGGGTGCAGGCGAAAAAATCGACTTTCACCGGCAGCAGGGGCACCATGTCGCCATCGTCTCGGCGGCGACCCAGTTTGCCGTCCAGCCGGTGGCCGAGGCGTTCGGATTGGGTGAAGCCTATCTGGCGACGCGACTGGAGATCGTAGACGGCCATTTCACGGGGCGGGTGATAGAACCCGCGTGCTATGGGGCGGGAAAGGTGCTCCTCGCACGGGAGTATGCCCGCACACACGGGCTCGACCTGGGTGCGAGCTATTTCTACACGGACAGCCATCACGACCTGCCGCTGCTGGAGTCTGTCGGCCACCCGGTAGCGGTTAATCCAAACGCGCGACTGCGCCGCGTGGCCGAGCAACGCAAGTGGCCGGTGATGCACTTCTATTAGGCATCAGATCGAATTGTTGCATTATGTCTACTTATTCCGTATATTACATGTTCACACTATAGATGTTATGTCGATTTATGCACAATCAACAGACACGGATTGACATAACAAATCATGAGTTATTTGCGCGGACAGGCGAGCGCTGCCCCGACGCGCTGCGATTGTGGTGCGTGATTGCGCCGCCGCGAGCGCGTGCAATACCCCGCAGCTTTTAGTGCGGTGCATTACGGTGTTCCATGCGCATTCTGTCGCATAATATGGATATTTGCAGGGGTAAAGCACCCTATGCCGCGAGGAGCAACCACTCCCCCGGACCATGATTTTTCACTAACTCGGAAGGGCACGTACTATGCGTTGGTGGCGTGGCTTTACAGCCGGCCTGGTCATCGGCTTGATCGCCGGTGGCGTTTTTCTGTTGGGTTACGGCCTGGGCACGCGCCAGGCATCTGCTGCTGACACCGCAGATTTCGGTATTTTGTGGCAGGTGCGGAGTCTGCTCGACAGGAGCTTCATTGGAGACGCACCGGCCGTCGAAAAGCAGGTCTATGGGGCCGCACGCGGCTTGGTGGCGAGTTACAACGACCCGTACACCGTATTCGTAGAGCCGGCGCCGCGTGAGGTGGAGCGCGACCAACTGCGCGGCCACTTCGGCGGCATCGGCGCGTATATGGGCCGTAATGAGGCGGGCGAACTTGAACTCACCATCATGCGGGATCGGCCTGCCGCCCGCGCGGGCATCCAGGACGGCGACATCCTGCTGGCCGTAGATGGGACCGTCATTACCACCGATATGCCGGTCGATGAAATCGTGGCCCTGGTGCGCGGCGATGTCGGGACGGATGTAATACTGCATATTCGCCGCGGTCCGGCAGGTGAACCCTTCGACGTGAGCGTGACGCGCGAGCGCATCGAAACGCCGAGCGTCGAGTGGCGCGTGCTCAACGCTGACCAGCGCACGGGTTATGTCCGTATCAGCATCTTCGGTGAACGGACAGGCGAAGAACTGCGCACCGGCCTGGCGGAACTGGCCTCGCAGGGCGTCGAGCGTCTGGTGCTGGACCTCCGCGGCAACGGCGGCGGTCTGGTCGACGCAGCCGTAGAGATTGCCAGCCAGTTTCTCAAGGACGGCAATGTCCTGCGCGAAATCAAGCGCGGCGGCCAGGAACGCTTCTATCCGGTAAAGCCGGTGCGCAGTCCCGCCCATGATTGGGAAACGCTGGTTCTGGTTGACGCCGGCACAGCCAGCGCCTCGGAGATCGTGGCCGGCGCGCTGCGCGATGAAAAGGGCGCCCTGCTCATCGGCGAAAAGACTTACGGCAAGGGCTCGGTCCAGGAGGTCCATGAGTTCTCGGACGGCTCTTCCCTGCACGTCACGGTCGCCCGCTGGTTGACGCCCGAACGACACGAAATCGACAAGAACGGTCTTCAGCCGGATGTGACGGTGAACATCACGCAGGAGGACCGCGACGCCGGTCGTGATCCGCAACTGGCACGGGCAGAGGCCTATTTTGCCGGTGAACGTTAGAAGCCCACTCCCCTGCTCTTGATATTCTCCAGGGCAGGATCCACTCGTTATGTATAGTAGGTCGAACACATGAAGCAAAACACATCCACTACCCTGCTCAAGCTCTTTGTCATGGCTGTTGTGATCCTCATCTTCGGCGTTGCTGCGTTCGGCGTAGGCGCCAGTGTGGGCGCGACGGCCCAGAGCCGCGCTCAGGCCGCGGTCCTGCCGCCGGTTGAAGTGGCACGAGACATCGTTTGTCCGCCGGCTGTGGAGCGGCCCCTCCAGGCCGAGGAGCCCGCTGACGCAGGGCAAGAGCTGGCAGCGCAACCGACGGCACAGCCCACCGCCACACCGGCGGCGGGCCGCGAGGGCACAAGCGGCACGCCCTTCTTCGGTGAGGAGACCGGCGAGAGCCCGCTGGACATCGAGCTGTTCAACGAGGCGTGGCGGCTCCTCGAACAGCAGTTCTACGGCGAACTGCCCGAGGGCGAGGATATCACCTACGCGGCCATCCGCGGTGTGCTTGCCAGTTTGGACGACAAGCACACGACCTTTGCCGACCCCGAAGAAGCAGCGATGTTCAACATGGATATGCAGGGGGTGTTCGAGGGCATCGGCGCGCAGGTAGACCTGGCCGATGGCGGCGGGGTTGAGCTGCAATACCTCTTTGCCGACCAACCGGCTGAGAAGGCCGGGCTGCGCGTGGGCGATATCGTAACTGCCGTCGATGGCGAGGATGTGACCGGGCTGGACCTGAATACTGCGATCAGCAAGATTCGCGGCCCGCGCGGCACCCAGGTGACGCTGACCATCCGGCGCGGAAGCGATGAGCCGTTCGACATCACCATCACCCGGGCGCGCATTGAGCTACAGATTGTCGAGACCGAGACGTTGGGCGATGGCAAGATCGAGTATATCGCGCTGACCGACTTCAGCACCCTTGCTCCGCGGCGGCTGGCGGCGGCATTGAGCGCTGCGGTCGCCAAGAAGCCGACGGGCATCGTCCTCGACCTGCGCGGCAACCCCGGCGGCCTGCTGGACTCCGCGGTGCAGATCGGCAGCTACTTTGTGCCGGAAGGCAATATCCTCATCGAGCGCTACAAGGACGGCAGCGAGGAGCTGCATCCGCGCCAGGGCCGCTACCTGCTGAACGACATTCCCCTGGTCGTCCTGGTGGACGGCGGCAGCGCCAGTGCATCGGAGATCGTCGCCGGTGCGATCCAGGACGCGGGCACGGGCATCCTGATCGGTGAGAGGACCTATGGCAAAGGCTCGGTGCAGCTTTCCAACGTACTGAGCGATGATTCCCAACTCAAGATCACTATCGCGCGCTGGTTCACCCCCAAGGATCGTGCAATTCACGGGCAGGGCCTCGAACCCGATATCGTGGTTCCCTTCACCGCTGAGGATCGTGAGGCGGAGCGCGACCCGCAGTTGGACCGGGCGGTTGAGTACTTGCTGCAGGGCAAGTGACTTGCTACAGTGCAGGTAAGGAGCAGCAGTGAGCAGGCAGAGTGAAGGCGGCGTCAAGCACATTGCCACCAACCGCAAGGCGCAGCACGATTACTTCATCGAGGATCGGTATGAGGCGGGCGTCGCGCTGACCGGCACCGAGATCAAGTCGGTGCGTGCGGCACGCGTCAACCTGCGCGACGGGTTTGTGCAGATTCGCGGCGGCGAGGCGTGGTTGCTCAATGTCCACATCTCTCCCTACGACTTCGGCAACCGGGAGAATCATGAGCCGCGGCGGGAGCGCAAGCTGCTGCTGCACCGGCAGGAAATTCGCAAGCTGCAGGCCAAAGTCTCTGAGCGCGGCTGGACGATCGTTCCGCTGAGCATGTACCTGAAGGACGGCCGCGCCAAGATCGAGATTGCTCTCGTGCGCGGCAAACGGCTGTATGACAAGCGCGACGCGGTCGCCGAGCGCGATGCAGACCGCGACCTGGCCCGCGCGCTGCGCGAGTACGAGCGCGAGTGACCGGTTCGGTTGCATTTGACCGAACAGGCGTTTGGTGCTATCATAGCATCTGTCAATGGGGATGACTGGTCTCGACGGGGCAGATGAGACGTAAGCTGCAAGACCGAGGCGCTCTCACCTCGCAAATCCAGAGCAAAAACACAAATGCCAACAATGGCAACGCGTTCGCTTTCCCGACCGCTCGCAACAACGCCTTGGCGTTGGCCGCGTAAGGAACGTGAACCAATGATCACCGAGAGGTGATCACGGTGCCCTCGATGGGGCCAGGCGGCGTCGAGGTGCATCGTCATAAACCGTAAGGTGCGGCTCGCAGACGCCGATAAGCGAGCTTAAGATCTTCGGCTAGCCGGACTAGTGGACGGTGGTCTCTGCTGGACCGTCCGGCGAAATTCAAACCAGAGACTAAGCTTGTAGACGCTTACGGCTGTTTGTTTCGGACCCGGGTTCGACTCCCGGCATCTCCACCTGCAGAAGCCCGACCTGGAATCACAGGCCGGGCTTTTTGCTGTCTTGCGTGTCTCAAGCCCATGTGCTATGATGCGCGGCGTTGGCGAGGCCCATCCGCCTGCCGATCATCAGCCTGCCGGCCGGAGTCCCACCGGCTGCGGTCGCACAAGCCAAATCGAGAAAGAAGAGCATCGTGGATTCACTCGTTCCCATTCATCATGCCAACACCGGTTCTCTCCCAGACTACACGCACGAACTTGAGACTGCGATTCGCCTCGCGTATCAGTCGGGCGGCATCGTACGGACATTCTACGAGGTGCCGCCCACGGTACGCTGGAAGGACCCGACTGAGCCGGTCACAGAAGCCGACCGGGCGGTCAACGCCTACCTCGTTAAGCAGTTCACCCAGCTTTTCCCTGGTGATGGGATGCTGGCCGAGGAGTCCAAGGATGATTTCTCGCGCCTGAATCACGAGCGCGTCTGGATCGTGGACCCGCTGGATGGGACGGCGGAGTTTATCGCGCACAACGGCGAGTTCGTCATTATGATTGGCCTGGCGGTGCGTGGTGAGCCGGTCGTGGGCGTGGTCTACCAGCCGATTGACAACGTGCTCTATGGCGCCGCACTGGGGCAGGGTGCATTCGTGGAGGAATTCGGCGATCGCTATCCGCTGCGGGTGTCGGATGAAGCAGCCATCGAGAAGTACCGCCTGGTCGTCAGCCGCTCCCACCGCCCCGCGCTGGTGGACAAGATGATCGCGCGGATGGGCCTCCAGCGCGAACGCAGCATCGGCAGCGTGGGCTTGAAGATCGGCCTGATTGCGCGCGGGCAGGCTGAGTTCTACGTGCATCCCAACCCGGGCACGAAGGAATGGGATACGTGCGCGCCGGATATCATCATCCGCGAGGCGGGCGGCATGATGACCGACTGCTGGAATCGCTCCCTCAGGTATAACCAGCGCGATGTCCTGCGCCGCTTCGGGGTGCTCGCCAGCAATGGCGTGCGCCATGCTGAACTGTCTGATATTGTGGCGCAGGTCTTGGACGAGGCCGGCGTTGATCCGGACTTCGGTTTTTAGGATCGGTTGACATGCCGCAGCTCGCTGTACCGTCGGTGTTGCCGGTACGGCGCAAACCGCCAGAACCTACCGGCGCTCCCGTCGCGCACCTGAGCCTGGCGGGCACGCATTATCGGCCCATCTCGCTGCGGGAGGTCGCGCAGTGGGACCTGCAGCGGCAACGCATGCTCTTTCAGATCCTCGTGCCCATCCATCTGCTGACCCGGTACAGCATCGACCCGGTCCGCCTGACTGACCCACAGGGACGCCCCCTGGCCTTCGTCCAGGTGGATGCAGATGCCGGCACCTACCAACTGGAGCTATTTCATGCTGCTGGCGCAGCCGAACCGATGGCGCGACTCGAGCTGGCCGATACGCCTTTCAACCGGATTGAAGTGGTTTGGGTAGCACTGCAGGACCCGCATAGCCCGCGCTTCGATACGGATGTACTGCCGAGCGGCGAATCTACCCTGCAAGGCACGGGCAAGCGCAATCTCCCTGCGGAGACCGCGGCGCTGGCCGCTGGACTGGCGCCGGGCCAGGTGCGCCGGGGCCTGGGCGGCTTTCGCTGGCTGAATGATCGTCTCGAGACCTTCATGCTGTGTCTGAATCAGCGTGAATTCACAGCGCAACCGCTCTACTACCATACGGCGATCCTGTTCGAGCGATCCGGCTTCGACTATATCCGCGGGCGGGCACAAATGGACGCAATCGCTCGCGGCTACGCAGCGGGCGGTGAACTACAACAACGTCTCGACGGTTCAACGCCGTTCCGGCATCCTGAGTTGGCGCACACCGTGCGCGGTCGTTCATGGGCGATCCACGATGGCATCTTGACGGAGCCGTGGGATCGCGTCCAAATGGTCCGGCGCCTGGGGGTACATGCGGGCGTGAATACGAGCGGCGATGTGCCGTGGTGACAATGTTTGGAATCGCAGGGAGGAGTCAACACATGGAAAGAGTGCGCGTGGGCGTGATCGGCGGCAGCGGCATCTATGACCTGGCGCAACTGCGCGATGTGCGGGAGGTGCGGCTGGAGACGCCCTTCGGTGCGCCGTCGGATGCGTACATTGTCGGCCACCTGGATGACCAGCCAGTTGCTTTCCTGCCTCGCCACGGTCGCGGCCACCGGATCAGCCCCAGCCGGCTGAACAGCCGCGCCAACATCTACGGGTTCAAGATGCTGGGCGTTGAGTATCTGGTCTCGCTCAGCGCATGCGGCAGCCTGCAGTTGCAGTATCGGCCCGGCGATATCGTGGTGCCGGACCAGGTCTACGACCGGACGCGGCTGCGCGCCTCCAGCTTCTTCGACGACCCGGACGCCGGGACCGCGGGCGTTGTAGTCCACGTTTCCGTCGCCGAGCCCTTCTGCAGCTATCTCAGCGAAATCTGCGCACAGGCTGTCGCTGACACCGGCCACTCCGTCCACCGCGGCGGCACATTCGTGACCGTCGAGGGGCCGCGCTTCAGCACGAAGGCCGAGAGCCAGGTCTTCCAGCAGTTTGGCTTTGCCATCATCGGCATGACGGCCAGCCCCGAGGTTTTCCTGGCGCGCGAGGCCGGAATGAGCTACGCCGTGATGGCCCACGTGACGGACTATGACGTGTGGCATGAGACCGAGGCGCCCGTCACGGTGGACCAGGTCATCCGCCAGTTCCAGGCCAATGTCGAGGTTGCCAAAGCCTCTGTGGTCAACGCGATCAAGGCGCTGCGCGATGCGCCACCCTCTCCCTACTCTGCCGGCGTGCGAGATGCCATCATTACCAATCCTGCGGCCATCGCACCCGAGGTCCTGGAGCGCCTGGCTCTTCTGCTGGGCCGCTGATAGCTATTCCAACGCATTCAGGCTGCACCCATTAAGAAGGGGGCGACGGTGATGTATCGCCGTCGCCCCCTTCGGTCTCAGCGCGCCTTCGTGTAGCCTATCTGGCTGATTTCAAATCAAACCTAGGCGTCGTTTCTTCCGTTACATTGGCTACACGAAAAATCAGCTTCCTGGTCACAGCGTGTCACTGCACGGCAGCTAACGCTGCGTCGATCGCAGCCTTGAAAGTCGCGTAGGATTCTGCGCCTTCGATCCTCTGCGACCCGATGAAGAAGGTCGGTGTCGCCTGCACCCCGCGTGCCCGGCCTATCCGACTTTGATCGTTGATGGCCTGAATGTGCTGATTGGTGTCCACACAGCGATTAAACTGCACCGTGTCCAATCCCAGGTCAACCGCGTACTGCTTCAGCGCCGCAACGGCGAATGGGTTCGCGCTCGTGCCCTGCCGGGCGAACAGCACATCATGGTAGTCCCAGAACTTGCCCTGATCCGCCGCACATTCCGCTGCGTTAGCTGCGTTGCGGGTCGTCTCTCCGCCGATGATGAAGTGCTTGAATTCGAAGCGCACTTTGCCCGTGGCCTCATACTCGGCGCGGAGCTGCTCACCCGTCGTCTGGGCGAACTGGGCGCAGAAGTGACAGCCGAAGTCCGAGTAATCCTCAATAAGAACCGGGGCGTCGGCTGCGCCCCAGCTAGCCCCCTCCCCCACACGATCGGTAGCCGCGACAGGGCGGTTGGCGCTGCTGATCGCGTAAATAATGAGCATCGCCGCTAGGATCACCACCCCAATTACGATTGCCAGCAGCATCCCCTGGGAGCCCTTGCGCGCGGGTGCGCGCTTGGCAGCCTGAGATTTCTGAGCGGGCGTCGCGCCTGCCGTTCGAGGGGCGGCGGACCGCGTGGGAGCTTTGGACGACCGCGTGCGTTGTTTCGCCATAAACAAGTACTCCGTTGCTGGATGGATGCAGGCCGCTACCGGCCCGCGAGTCCATTAGTATACCACAAGCAAAGTGGCCGTCAATTGACAAAGCGCCTCCTTTGCCGTATCATGTCTCAGATTTGAGACCGGGAGTGCTTGCGCACTCCCGGAGTTAAGCTCGCATCCAATCGAGGTACATGGGCGCAACCGCCGGCGTGGTTTACCTGAAGGACCGCACAAAGGCCCAGCGCACTCTGCTCAGTGCGGGAGTGTTGGCGGCACTGGCTTGCTGGCTTGCCAGAGCGCCGGTGTCGTGGGGCGCGCTGACCTTGGCCGGAGCTGCCCTGGCCCTGACAACGCTCGCTTCGCCAGCCGTCGGGCTGGCAGCCATTGGGCTGTTTATTCCGCTAAGCAGTCTGATTGAGCTGCCCCTGCCCGTTGTTGAACCTGTAGACCTCCTGGTTGGGCTGGCGACGGTAGCCTGGCTGGCACAGGGCGTGGCGCGCCGCCGCATCGTCTTCCAACGCCCACCCCTGGCTGTCTCCCTGATGGTATTTGTCTGGCTGGCCGGCCTTTCGCTGACACAGGCCAGTTCATGGCGCGAGGGCCTGCCGGAATGGCTGAAGTGGGTGGAATTCGCAGCCGTCTATTTGGTCGGCTGCCAGGTTCTCACCCGGCGCAGTGCCCACTGGCTGGTCGTCGCGCTCCTGATCGCGGGAAGCGCAGAGGCCCTGCTCGGCATCTACCAATTCGTGCGGCAGGTGGGGCCGGAGGCCTTTGTCTTGATGGGCCGTTTCATGCGCGCCCACGGCACATTTCAACAACCGAACCCTTATGCCGGCTACCTCGGCTATCTGTTGCCCGTGGCAGCGAGTCTGGCGCTGGGAGCCATTACGCGCTGGTGGCGTGACCGCACGACCCCGCAGGCAGTCACAGCAGGACTTTATGGGCTGGTCGCAGGGCTGCTGGCCGTGGGCATCCTGATGAGTTGGTCGCGGGGCGCCTGGTTGGGGGCCGCGGCCAGCGCGCTGGTAGTCGTCGGATTCCGGAACCGGCGCTCGGCCCTGCTGAGCCTGTTCGCTGTACTGCTGCTCGGCCTGCTGATTAGCGTGACAGGCGTTGAGGCACTGCCCGGCTCGATCGGCGCCAGACTCAATGACCTGGGCGGCTATTTCAGTGGACCTGACCCGGCGCGAACCGAGATAACCGATGCGAACTTCTCGGTCCTGGAACGCCTGGCTCACTGGCGCGCAGGCTGGCAGATGTTCGAGGCTCATCCGTGGCTCGGGGTGGGCCTCGGCAACTACGCCGTGACCTATCCCGAGTACCAGTTGCCGCACTGGTATGAACCGCTGGGGCATGCGCACAACGTCTTCATCAATTTCCTGGCGGAGACCGGCGCCCTCGGCGTGAGCGCGTTCCTGGCCTTCTGGATCCTGGCGCCTGTCATGCTCTGGCGCGCGGCGCACGCTTGGAGGCGCGGGGCCTGGACATCCGCGCTGAGCATCGGCGTGCTCGGCACGTGGGCCTACATCACGGTGCATAGCCTGTTCGACAACCTGTTCGTCCAGCACATCCAGTTACAGCTCGCGCTGCTCCTGTGCGCGGTCGTCGCAGCTACCGGGGACAGATCAGACTCAGGAGAAGCAAGCCTTGATTGAGGCATTGGCGTTGCGCATCAATGCGCTGACGGGCGGACGGGGCACGCGGGAGATAAAGCGCTTCATCAAGTTCGGCGTCGTCGGCACATCCGGCTTCCTGGTCGACTTCGTCGTGCTGAACCTGCTGCTCTTCGGGGCCGGCCTGCCGCCGTGGTTAGCCAATACCTGCTCGTTTGCTGTGGCGGTGACCAACACCTTCACCTGGAACCGGCTGTGGACTTTTCCTGAGAGCCGCCGGCGGCCAGTCTCCCGCCAGCTGGGCCAGTTCTTTCTGGTCAATCTCGTGGGCCTGGGCATCAATCAGTTGGCCTTTCTGGGCAGCCATGCGCTGATCTGGCAGCACCTGTTCGTGCCCGCGCTGGCCTGGAACCTGGCAAAGGCCACAGCGAGCGGAATTGCGTTGTTTTGGAACTTCAGCGCCAACCGTCTATGGACGTGGCGCGGGTTATAGAGGTTTTCTTTGGCAGGACATGTGTCTCCATTCAATGTTTCACCCTGGCTGGCGTGGCTGTTGCGCCTGCCGATTATCAATCGTTCGCCGCTGGCCGGCAGGCCGAAGGAGGTCGAGCGCTTCCTGAAATTCGCCACCGTGGGCGCCCTCGGCATGGTCGTTGACCTGACCGTGCTGAATGTCCTGCACAAGGCATTCGGGCTGCATCTGCTGGTTGCGAACAGCATCTCCTTCACGACAGCGGTCATCAGCAACTTCACCTGGAACCGGCTGTGGACTTTCCCGGAGAGCCGCCAGCGTCCCGTCGTAACCCAACTGGGCAAATTCGCGATTGTGAATATCATTGGGCTAGGAATCAACAACGCGATCCTGTGGTCCGTCTTTCATCTGGTCACGGACTTTATTCCGGACCCACTGGACTACAATCTGGCCAAGATTACAGCTATCGGTGTGGTCCTGTTCTGGAACTTCTTCGTGAACCGGGCGTGGACCTACAAGGGGATCCAGTAACAACAGGCCGCGCGGCTTACGGGCAGACGGCCCAGTCACATCCGCTCTGGGCGCATCAGGCATTATCGAATCTGGAATCTTACAGGATTTGCGGAGACTGGGAACGTGCATATTGCGATCGACTACACACCGGCAGTCCGACAGCGGGCGGGCATTGGCCGCTACACGCGCGGGCTTGTGCGCGCGCTGGCCGAACTGGATCACACCAACCGCTACACGCTGTTCTGTGTCGGCCAGGGCGGAGAAGGTGGCCCAGGACCAGCGGGACATGAAGACGGCCTGCCGGCCAACTTCACCTTCAAGGTCAGCAACCTGCCTGCGCGCTGGCTGACGGCGGGCTGGCACAAGCTCAAGCTCCCGCTGCACGCAGAGCGGCTGGCAGGTGACAGCGATATCTTTCACTCACCCGATTTCACCCTGCCCCCATTGCGCAGCGCGGCAGGGGTCGTCACCATCCACGACTTATCTTTCCTGAGGCTGCCTGCTTATGCAGATCCAGGGCTACGGGAATACCTCAGCAAGAGCGTGCCCGACAGTGTGACGCGCGCGCGGCGCGTGCTGGCCGATTCGGAGAACACGCGACTGGACCTCATCGAGCTCCTCGGTGTGCCGGCAGACAAAATCAGCGTCGTGCCGCCGGGCGTCGGGCCCGAGTTCCGCCCCGTGCGCGATACGGTCCAGCTTAACGCGGTGCGAGAACGCTATCACCTGCCCCCGTGGTTTATCCTCTTTGTGGGCACCATCGAACCGCGCAAGAACCTCGCCCGGCTGATCGCGGCCTACGGGCAGTTGCGTCGCCAGACAGGCCTGCCCCACGCGCTCGTATTGGCCGGCGGCCAGGGCTGGCTGAGCCAGGGCATCTACGAACAGGTCGCCAAAGAAGGTCTGAGCGAGCATGTCTTGTTCCCCGGGTTTGTTGCGGACGAACACCTGCCCGCGCTGTACACGCTGGCCGATGTCTTTGCCTTTCCATCACTATACGAGGGTTTCGGTATTCCCCCACTGGAAGCCATGGCATGTGGCACGCCGGTCGTGGCAAGCAACAACTCAAGCCTTCCGGAAGCCACCGGCTCGGCAGCGCTGCTGGTGGACGCAGAGGACATGGAGGGGCTGGCCGACGCAATGGCCCGCGTGCTGGGCGACGCGGTACTGCGAGCGCGGCTGTCCGACCTGGGGCGGGCCCAGGCCGCGCGCTTTACCTGGCGCAGCGCAGCAGAAACCCTGCTGCAAGCCTACAAGGCGACGGCAGGCTGAGCGATGGCCTATCGGCGGGCTTCGCTGCGCAGGCCGGCATCTCTGTACTGGATGCCGGTTCTGCTGCTATGGCTGCTCGCCTGGGCAGGATACTTTGGCCCGTGGGTGCCGCATCGGGCTGCCGGGCTGGTCATCACCGGCGTAGACCTGGCCGAATACGTGAAGTTCCTGCCGCCGGTCATGGCCGGACAGGTGCCAATCCAGCGCGAGACCTTCTATCTGCCACTGATAAGCGCCAGCCTGATCGCCACACTGATCGCCAGTCGTCGCAGTCTCCCTCTCTGGCTGCGCCTGCTGGCCGGTGCGGCGGCGATTCCGCTGGCGCTGGCGATGCTGCCGCCGGCCTGGACCCCGGGCACGTTGCGCCTGCCGGAGTTCCGCCTTCAGATTCTGGCGCTGCTGGCCTGCCTGGCCGCCATCCCCCTTACGGTGCTCCTCCGCTACCTGCCCAATCGCGCGGTCCTGCTGGTCATCGCGCTGCTCACGCTGGCCGCCGTCCTCTGGCCGGCCTGGTCGCTCAACCAGGTGCTCCCTGCAATCCGAGATATCTACCGCGCGCCGCTCGCGCCGGGGTGGGGGTTCTGGCTGGCCGTGATCGCGCAACTCGGGCTCGCCCTATACGCCACTGCCCGGACGATCACGACGAGATGACCGCTCAGGGCAGCCGGCTGGGATCCACCCGCCAGTTTCGCACGATCGGCGGCGGAAAACGACCACGCGCAATCGCGGCCGTCAGCCGGCGCAGGTGCTGCTCGGCGTGAACGGCAGCAGCAGCGTCCAACCGACCCTGCCGAATCGCGTGCTCGAAATCCATCTCGTGATGCACCGTCACCTCTCCCGCCGGGGTGACATGGATGTCGAGCAAATAGTCATCCGTCGCACAGCCTGATTCATCGCAGGCAAACGGTGCACACAGATCGATCTTCGTACCCGCGAGCGCACCATCAGGCATGTAATAACGCTCAACGACCTGATCATGCGCGGCCAACCAGAAGCGATAGCAGATGGTTACACCGGCCAGCCACCCTGATAAAGGGGCGGCATAGATGACGCGCTCCACCAGCATCGCCCCCAGCCACTCAAGGCGGTAGTCGTGCATGCCGACCGGATGTTCGAAATGACCGGTTCTGATTTGCGGCAGTTCCACACTCATCGTATGATCATACCAGCTATGCTGAAACCGACCGAATGCGCAGCCCCGTTCACCATTGACGCCCTACCGCGCGAGCCAGGCGCGTACCTGCTCGTCATCGATCTGTGCGAGCCGGTCCGCCTGCATGTGGGCCGGCTGGGAGATTGCGAGTTGCCCGCGGGCCGGTATGCCTATGTCGGCAGCGCGCGCGGCCCCGGCGGTCTCCACGCGCGCGTCGCGCGGCACCTGAACCCGGCACGGCGGCCACACTGGCACATCGACAGGCTGACGGCCATCGCCCCCGTCGTTGCCATTTGGGCCGTCCCTTCGGCGCGGCCGCGCGAATGCCAGTGGGTGTGCTGGCTCCTTGCACAGCCGGGCAGCCGCGTGCCGGTGGTCGGTTTCGGCAGCAGCGATTGCCGGGCGGGATGCCCGGCCCACTTGGTATACATCGCGCCGGGCCTGGATCTGGCGGACTGGCGCCCAGGCAGCGGAGGGGCAGGTTGAACAATTCTCAAAAATCACGTCAACCGTCAGCCGGCGTAGACCTGGTACAGGCGCTGCTGGAGGCTGTGGCTGCGGGCGACGACGAAGCTGCCGAACGCGCGGCCTGCGCCTGCACAGGTCAGGCCTGGCTGCTTCCTGCGCTGCGTCCGCTCCTGGCGGACGGCGACGCAGACCGGCGCTGGTGGGCCGTGCGTGTGCTCGCGCGCCTGTGCAGCGAGGAGGTCGCACCCTTGCTGATGGAGCGGTTGCGCGACGCCGACGAAGCGGTGCGCTGCGCGGCGGCACTCGGATTGGGGGAGCTGGCCTCGACAGCCGCCGTACCTGCACTTGTTGCGAGCCTGGCCGACGCGAGCGGATGGGTGCGCGACTCGGCAGGCGATGCGCTGGCTCGGATCGGCGCATCTGCGCTACCTGCACTCGTGGCCGCCATGCAGGGCCAGGACGGGGTACGGGTGCGCGCGGCCGCTGCACTCCGCAAAATCGTCGTCGCAGACCTGCACAAGTTGGCGATCAACCAGTACCCGTCGCTCTATGGACCAGCCTTGTCCGTCCTTTTTCGTGCACTGAACGATCCGAACCGGCTCGTCAGGTCCAGCGCGCACGACGCGCTGGGCCGCCTGGGATTGCTCGAGACGGTGTTCTTCAGGCCATAGCCGCCCGGCTCACCGTGTAAAGACCAGCCACACGTTGAAATGGTCGCGTTCCTCAGCGACCTGGCGCGCGCCTGCCGCCTCGAACATGCGCGTCATCTCCGCAGGGGCCAGGAATCGACTCCCCATCATCAGCAGACGTTCCATCCAGATGACCGGCCTGACCCCGCGACGCGTGCAATCGGGCTCCTGGATCAGCAGGCGGCCGCCCGGTGCGAGCACGCGCAGCAGCTCACTGGCTGCCGCGGCCTGGGCAACCGAGGGTGAAGGGACGACGAAATGGTGGAACGCATCCACCACGAGAAGACGTTCGGCGCCGGCGGTCGGGAAAGGCAGCCGCGTGACGCTGCCCAGAACCACCGGCAGACCCTTCGCCCGCGCCTGCTCCGCCATGCGCCGGGAGGTGTCGCAGACAATCACCTGCACCCCCGCCGCGGCCAGCATCGCCGTCGCCCGGCCCGTGCCGCCGCCGATGTCCAGCAGCCGCTGGCCCGGCCGCGCATCCAGCAGCCGCAGGAGCCGTTCGTCAGGCGGACGGCCCAGGGCGCGGTCATACCACCGGGCGATCAGGTCGAAGTGGTCCAGGGGGAGACGCATAGCTTATGCCTCGCCGACTGGCCGCAGCATCGTCACCAGCCGGCGACCCGGTATCTGCCGGAAGGTCGCGGCCTGGCTCACGGCCAAGAGTGCCGCGGGGATATCGGTGAGGAGCGTGCCGGAGATGGCCGACAGCCCCACATCAAAGAAGAGCGGCGACAGGGGTGTGGTCGCGCCGAGCAGCAGCGTATACGCATCGGGCCGACAGAGCGCGTGCAACCCGTCAAACGTACCGTTCACGAGCGTCATGCCCGTCAGCGCGACGACATCGGCTTGCGGCAACACCTCGGCGGCCATCGAGGCGGGCACATCGCCGGGACCCGGGTTGAGCTCCAGCACCCAGCATTGACGGGCCGCGGCGCGCACCTGCTCCACGAAGGGAAAGTGCCCCACGATGGCGACGCTACGTCCCGCGCCGCGCGCGGTGATGAGGTCGCCGGCATTCAGGTCCACACACTGCGCCTCATCGATCTCGATGAGTGCGTTCAGCGCAGCGAAGCCGATGCTGCGCTCGGTGAGCTGGGCCGACTGCACCCAGCCGGCAAGTTCCCTGGCCGAACGCCCGATCAACTTCCCGGCATCCCGCACCGCAGGCGTGCCATGCTCGATGCCATGAACGAATTGCGTAGACGCCAATCCCACACGGAGTCCGCCCGGCAGATCTGCCGCCACGAGCGTCCAATGCGTCCCGACGCGGATATCGCTCACCGACCCATCGCGAGTGACCGAGGCCAGAATGCGCGGCAGAATTTCGCTCATGTCTCTCTCCCTCACTCGCCGCCGACCATGCTCAGCCCGATGCGCCCGCGCTCCCGGTCGATGCTGGTCACGGTCACGTCCACGACATCACCCACGCGCACGACATCGTGCGGATTGCGGACATACTGCTTGCCCATCTTGCTGACATGGACCAGGCCATCTTGTTTGACGCCGATATCCACGAACGCGCCGAAGTCTACCACGTTGCGCACGGTGCCCTTGAGCAGCATCCCCTCATGCAGGTCATCGATGGTCAGCACGTCGCGGCGCAGGATGACCGGCGGGAGGTCCTCGCGCGGGTCGCGCCCGGGCCGCAGGAGCGCGTCCACGATGTCGTGCAGCGTCGGCGCACCGATTCCCAGCAACTCGGCCACATCATCCCACGCGCCGCCCGGCTCCGCGGTCTCAGCGACCGCAAGGTGGTTCTCCTCACACCAGCGGCGCAGCCGGTTGGGCAGGTCGTTCATCCGCAGGTTCAGTCCCGCCAGCTCCAGCAGCTTGCGCGCCGCGTCGTAGCTCTCCGGATGGATGGTCGTGTTGTCCAGCGGGTTCTTGCTACCGGGCACGCGCAGAAAGCCGGCGGCCTGCTCGAAGGCCTTCGGTCCCAGCCCCTTGACCTTCTTCAGCCCGGCACGCGACTCGAACGGGCCATCGGCATTGCGATGGCTGACGAGCGCGTCGGCCAGCCGCCGGCTGACGCCCGACACATAGGCCAGCAGATGCGCGGAAGCCGTGTTGACATCCACTCCCACATAGTTGACGACCGACTCCACGACCGCGTCCAGCGTCGCGGCGAGCTTCTTCTGGTCGACATCATGCTGATACAGGCCCACGCCGATGCTCTGTGGGTCGATCTTGACCAGCTCGGCGAGCGGGTCCTGCAGCCGCCGGGCGATGGATACCGCGCCGCGCATGGATACATCCAGGTCGGGGAACTCGGCGCGCGCCAGGTCGGATGCGGAGTACACCGACGCGCCGGCCTCGCTGACCATCACGTAGGCAAGCTGCCTGCCCTTCCCTGCCCTGGGTTGGG
>DAOUGK010000325.1:0-5556 GCA_034429055.1 Anaerolineae bacterium
CCTCGGTCTGTACGATGAACGGCAGCAGCTCCGGCAGCAGTTGGTCGTCCGCGGGCTCGAACACCAGGATGTCGCTGGAACACAGGCCATCGAAGTCGGCCACGGCCACCTTGCGTTGGTACGCGCGGCGCTTGCCGAACAGCACCTGCCCGGCCGTGAACTTGCGCGTGAAACTCGTCCCGTCCGCAATCAGGCCCCACCGCTTGATACGCAGCGACTCGGGGTCGATGTGCTCCAGGCCGACGAAACGCTCCAGGTCGCTCGTCTGCGGGTCGCGCACGGCCTCGTCCACGTTGCGGACGACGCCACCGAAGCGGACGGTGGGCCAGCCTGGCGCGCGCGCGTCAGATTTCTTCATCGCCCTGTTCCACGGCTTCCTTAAGTCGTTTTGGTTGCGTGCGCTGCAGGCACTCTTCGTATTCTTCCTTCAGCTCCAGAAGGAATGCCTCCAAAGACTTGCGCTGCGCAGTCAGCCCCACTTCAACCCGGTTTCCACAGGCAATTTCGCCCCGAAGGTTGTAGTAGTCTACCCCCACTTTGACTTCGATCCAGTCGTCGGGTTGCATGTACTCCGGTCTCAATCGCATGAAAGCGCCCTCGTCATCGAGAACAATTGCTTCATTGGGTAGGCCCTGATGTCGTTCCGCTCGGTGCCAGGGATCGGAGACCATCGCGTTAAGCTGGATGTTGAAATCCGGTTCGATCGGTTCCCACTCAGAGGGGGTGTAGGTTCGAAGGAATTCTTCCAGGACGGGAAGCAAAGAGTCTTCTTGGAGTTCGCATACCCGGAAGGCATTGTCTCGGCGGTCGTCCCAATAAGGATTGACGCGCTTCAGAATAGCAGGGTTGATCAACGGCTCACCATCCCACCACAACCAGATATCGTACTGGAGCCAATCGAGGTCATCGATCTCCCGGTACTTGATCTCCAGTGTAAGGAAGCCATCAGTCAGGCGTGCCATGTACCATTTCTCCCAATGTCGCAAACAGCTCATCCATCGCCGAGCGCAGCGCCGCCGAGCTCGCCTGCCACTCGATGATGGCTGCGTGCAACGGGTCCACGGAGTACTCCGGACCTTGCTCACCCAACGCCATCATGGGCTGCATCCCCGTCGCCGGCCGCACGTACAAGGGGATGCTCAGGTTGGCGGCATGGCTGCGGATATCTTCCAGCGTCGCGACCTGGGCGAAGCCGGGCACATCGGCGAAGTCCATATACGTCCGGACGATCTTCTCGATGTGGTCGTCCTCGAGGAAGCTCTGTGCCCGCTCGCGCGTCACCTCGGCCACCGCATTGATGAACAGCACCTTGCCCCATCGCTCAGGCGCCTTGTGCGTGCGGCAGACCACGACGCAGGCCTCCATCGGCGAGTTGTAGAACAGGTTCGGCCCCAGCCCGATCACGGCTTCCAGCATGTCCAGGTCGACGAGCCTGGCCCGCATCGCGCGTTCCTCGTCGCGGAACAGCACGCCGTGTGGGAACAGGATCGCGCAGCGGCCGCTCGCGGGCTGCAGGCTGGCCAGAATGTGCTGGAAGAAAGCGTAGTCTGCGCGGCCCTGCGGCGGCACGCCCAGAAAGTTGCGGCCGTAGCGATCGGTTTCCCACGCCTTGCGGTTCCACTGCTTGATCGAATACGGGGGGTTCGCCAGCACCAGGTCGAACTTGCGCAGGCGGTCCCCTTCCAATAACTTCGGGTCGGCCAGCGTGTCCCCGCGCTCGACCCGGAAATCCTCGAAGCCGTGCAGGAACAGGTTCATGCGCGCAATGGCCGAGGTGATCAGGTTGCGCTCCTGGCCATACAGTCGCAGCGTGCGCCATTCCTGGCCCTGCTGCTTCAACTGCATGGCAGCCGAGAGCAGCATCCCGCCCGAGCCCGCGGTCGGATCGTAGATGCTCTCGCCCTCCTGCGGGTCGAGCAGCCGCGTCATCAGCCGGACCACCGTGCGGTTGGTATAGAACTCCGCTGCCGTGTGGCCGCTGTCGTCTGCGAATTTCTTGATCAGGTATTCGTACGCGTTGCCCAGTTCGTCTTCCGGCACGTTGGCGACCGAGAGCGTGAGGGACGAGAAGTGCTCCACCAGGTCGCGCAGCGTCGCATCCGACAGTCGCTCCTTGTTGGTCCACTGTGCGTCACCGAAGATGCCGTAAAGCTGGCCCTGATTGGCCTGCTCGATGGCGCGCATCGCGTTCTGCAGCGCCTGCCCGACGTTGGTCGTCACCGCGCGCACGTCCCGCCAGTGTGCGCCGGCCGGGATCTGGAAGCGGTGGTTCTCGGCGAACGCCGCGTAATCCACATCCCCGCCCGACTCCGCCAGCGCCCGCCCGTACTCCTCGTCGTATACGTCGCACAGCCGCTTGAAGAAGAGCAGCGGAAAGATGAACTGCTTGTAATCGCCCGCGTCGATCAGCCCGCGCAGCAACGTCGCCGCGCCCCAGAGGTAGGAATCGAGCTGGGATTGGGTGATGCGACTTTCATTCATTTCCTACTGTCCCATCAAGCCGGCCTTCCCCAACAATTCCCGCAGCCGGTCCTCCGCCGCATACGCATCGGCGAGGCTGGCCTTCAGATTCGCCAGTGCGTCATCCAGGGAGATCGTCTCCCCGGTCGCCACGGGTTCCACGTACCGTGGGATATTCAGGTTCCAGTCGTTGCGCTCGATCTCCGCCAGGGTTGCCACGTGGGCGACGCCCAGCGCGTCCCGGTACTCCCGGTACAGAGCCAGCATCTGCTCAGCGTGCTCCGGCTCGAGCGTGTTCTGGTTGCGGCCCTTGCGATAGAGTTTCGACCCATCCACGAAGAGTACCTGCCGGGCACGCTCCAGACGCTTGCGGCCCCGGAACACCAGGATCGCCGCAGCCAGCCCGGTGCCGTAGAACAGGTTTGGCCCCAGGCCGATCACCGCCTCCAGGAGGTCCATCTCGAGGATCTTGCGCCGGATCTTGCCCTCCGCAGCCATGCGGAACAGCGCGCCGTGCGGCAACACGACGGCCATCCGCCCGCGGCCGGGCGCCATCGAGCGGAGCATGTGCTGCACCCACGCGTAGTCGCCGCTGCTGGAGGGCGGCAGCCCGGCGAAGTTGCGGCCGTAAGGATCGTTCGCCCAGACTTCCTCGCCCCACCGCTCCAGCGAGAAGGGTGGGTTGGCGATCACGCAGTCGAAGGTCTTTAGTCGGTCGCCCTTATAGAAGGCAGGATGGCGCAGCGTGTCCTCGCGCACGATCTGGAAGTCTTCGATGCCGTGTAGGTAGAGATTGATGCGCGCGATACTGCTGGTGGTCAGGTTGCGTTCCTGGCCGAAGAGCCTGCCCCACAGCAGCTTGACCTCGCCGCCCGCCTCCTCGACGTGCTGGACCGCGCCCAGCAACATGCCGCCGGTGCCCGCGGCCGGATCATAGATGGTCTCGCCCTCTTGCGGGTCGAGGATGCTCACCATCAGCCGGACGACGCTGCGAGGAGTATAGAACTCGCCGGCCTTCTTGTTGGTGGCGTCGGCGAACTTCTTGATCAGGAACTCGTAGGCCTGGCCGAGAATGTCCGAGTTGACGACGCTGTTGGGCAGCGGCAGCCGGGAGAAGTGGTCGATGAGGTCGCACAGCAGTGCATCCGACAGCCGCTCCTTGTTGGTCCACTGTGCGTCGCCGAAGATGCCGTAAAGCGTCCGCTGGTTGGCCTTCTCGATCTCGCGCAGCGCGCGGCTGAGCGCCTGCCCAACATTCTCGGTGCGGGCCTGCACGTCACGCCAGTGGCAGCCCTCGGGGATCTGAAAGCGGTGGTTCTCGGCGTAGCTTGCGTAATCCTGGTCGCCGCCGGATTCCGCCAGCGCCGCCTGGAATTCCTCGTCATACACATCGGAAATCCGCTTGAAGAAGAGCAGGGGGAAGATGTACGTCTTGAAGTCAGCCGCATCCACCGGCCCGCGCAGGATGTTGGCGGCCTCCCAAAGATGGCTTTCGAGATTGCTCAGGTCCAGTGTCATCTGCATTGATCGCTGAGAACAGGAGGATGTCTGTTTGCGGAGTCTAGCACAAGATTTGTGGATTGCAAAGTGCTTGGTGGGAGAGCACGGCTGTGGACGTGGGCCGCTCCTTCGACTGGTGGCAGTTCGTCAACCACGTAGCGCCGTCCAACCGGTCAGGATGCTCCGCACGAGGTCCGGGCAGTTTGCGTACAATCCGGTGGCGAGGGGCTCGCCGGCTTGGATGTGTACATCCGCGCCCGACCTGACCGGCTGAAGCCTCGAGTCCAGGCTGCGGCGGGCCTGACCGCCAAAGCCTCGACCCCAGTCCCACGGCTGCGGCCGGCATCCGCAGTCCCCATCCCAAACAGTCCAATCAGGTCGATCAGCGTCCTATTCCGCCGTGCGTTCTCGCGCGCCGTGGCGCGTTTCACGTTGGCGGCGCGGCCATCGCGGATAAACGAATGCGCTGGCGCGCCACGAATACGCGAATCGCGTGCGCCGCGGCGGGGATATTCGTGTATCCGTGCGTGATTCGCGTATTCGCGATGGCCGCGTTCGCCCCAGTATGAAACGCCCCAGCTCGCTTTCGCGCGTAGACAATCCCGCACAAGCGTGCTATCATATTGCGACAGAGCACTACAACCCTACAACTACACTGCTCGGCGGCGCTGGGCGGGATATCGAGAGAGGATGGAACGGTTGGAGATAAGGTCAACCGAGAAGACATCGCTGCCCGGCCCCGGCACGCTTGCCGCGCTGGCCGGCCTGCGCGCGGGCGATTTCCTCGGCTACATCGGCAGCCTGTGGCAGGCGTATGGCGACATCTTCCAGCTCCGGCTGGGGCCGCGCTCGCTGGTCATCGCGATGCACCCGGACGCGGTGCGCCATGTCAACGTCACCCGCCGCGGGGGATACGATAAGCTCGGCAGCTACGATGGCGTGCGCCGCTTCATCACGGGCGAGGGGCTCGTCGCGAGCACGGGCGACACCTGGCGGCGCCAGCGCAAGCTCATGTCGGCCTTCTTCACCCCGCGCGGGGTCCAGGCCTATGCCCCGATCATGCTCCGCGACGGCGTGCGCCTGCTGGAGCGCTGGGAGGCCCTGGCCCGCCGCGGCGAGCCGGTCGAGATGGGCCACGAGATGACGCTGGTCACCGCGCGCATCATCCTGCGCGCGCTGTTCAGCACCGAGACCGACGACGCGATCGTCGATATGAAGGATGCGGTCGAGACCATGGTCGGCTTCGTCACCGCGCGGCAGGCGAGCCTGCCCCTGCCGCTGTGGGCGCCCACCCACCTCAACCGGACCTACCGCGCCGCGCGGGAGAAGGTGCACACCTACATCGACGGCGTCATCGCCGGCCGCCGCAGCCTGCCCGAGAGCCAGTGGCCCGACGACCTCCTGACCCGGCTGATGCAGGCGCGCGACGAGGAGACCGGCGCGCCCATGTCCGCGAGCCTCCTGCGCGACGAGTCCATCACCATGTTCTTTGCGGGCCACGAGACCACTGCCCGGACGATGGCCGCGGCCTGGTATGCGCTGGCGGCCAACCCCGCGGCCGCGGACCGGCTGCACGCCGAGCTCGACGCGGTCCTG
>DAOUGK010000326.1:0-14344 GCA_034429055.1 Anaerolineae bacterium
GCCGCGATTGTGGGTCACGGCTCGCGGGTCTGCGCCCAGCGTTTCAGCGTCCGCCGTCAGCCTGATGAACGCGCCATCAACGCCTGCTTTGCGGGCGTCTACAACGCGCCCGCGCAGCGTGTGCACCGGCCGCGGCGCCTGCGTGAGCACGCCGGAAGTGCGGGCGGTGCGTTCTGCCTGCGCAAGCTGGCGGATGCTGTCGATCAACCAGATGCGTTGTCCGCTGTTGTCCTGCCCGAAGTGCCGGAAAGTCGCCCAATCTCCGTGGTGGCCCACTTCGAAGAGACAGGCGCCCAGCGCCGCCGGGTCGCGATTGAGGGTCGCGTTCAGCCAGGCCAATGACCGCCAGTAGTCCTCCTGCGTGACGGCCTTGATGGGCCGGTCCGCGGGCGGCAGGTGGAGCCACCCCTTGTCCTCGTAATCCGGGTGCTTGTACATCATGGTCAGCCCGGCTTCGGTCAGGATGGCCTGATAGTTGCGGCCTGAGCGCCGGCTCAGTTCGGCCACGATGGGCTGGTATGTGCCTGCGCTGGAGGCCGCCTCCGGGTCCACCGTCGTGGACAGCGCCGGCCAGCCGTATTCGTGAAAGCCCAGGTAAGTGTAGCTGTCCAGGGTGCGGCGGAAAAACTGCCAGTAATCGTCGGCCATGCCGAAGTTGCCCGCGCCGAAGTTGAAGGCTACTGCCTCGATGCTGCGCTCGGTGAGCTTGCTGCGGAATCCGACCTGGAAGGCATCGTACGCGCGCAGCCGCCGGCTGACCTCATCGGGCTTCTCTGCGAACTGCCGCGAGCGCGGGCCCGGCACGGGTTCATTCAGGCTCATCCACGCATCGATAAGGAGGCGGCCGCCCTCCTTGCGCTGGGCCATCTCGAAGTTGTCGGTGAGGATGTGTTCTGCGAACTCGCGGCCGCGCGCCTCAGGGTCGTCACTGTCTAGCCAGGGCGTGATGAGGTCTTTGACCGGGCGGCGATCCCGGCCGAAGTAGTCCATCCGGCCGATGATGAAGGAGTCGGGTGACAGGCGGCGGAGCTGGTCCACCTGGTCCCATGCGTGGATGAGCAGGGTCGGCGGCCGGATATCCTGGATGGCCCGGAACAGGTCGCCTTTTTGTTCGCCAATCTCGAAACTGTGCAGATAGAACCCCAGTTTGTTTGGCATATGCTTCTGGACCTCCTTCGCGGCGGAACTGCCCGGTCTGGGTGTCTACAGGACCTCAAACACATACGCGGTCTTGGTTGAGCCGAACTGGGCCAGCCAGCCGGCCTGGTTCTGCACATCGCGGAAGAGCCGGTTGGCGCCCGCGACCACGGTGGGCGGGAATTTTTCGAGGCGGTCCTCGCCGCCTGCTGCCCTGGCATCGTAGCTGAATGAGAATTCCGTCACCAGGGGGTAATCGTTTTCGTCGGGCCGCAGGTACCAGTGGCTCAGCGCGGCATTGACTACGAACTCCGGCAGCTCGAGCCCGCGCGCCCTCGGCATCCGGTCGAGCGTCAGCTTACCGATGTAGTGCATGACTTCGTGCGCGCGGAAGCCGTTGACCACCGCGAGGGGTGTCTTCTCATGGATGTCATAGACTGCCAGTCCGGGGAAGAGCGCCACCGCGTCGGCCATCGTTTCGAACTGGGGCAGGCTATCGGTCTTGAACGACACCGAGTACGCGAACTTGCTGACAAATGGCGGGACGATGTCTTCCTCAAACTTCAGGTCATCATCCTTCACTTCCTCCTTGCAGCGCACATCGCAGCCCGCGGCAGTGTACCGGTCCGGCGCGCGGAACTTGAGCGTCACCTTGAAGCGTTTTTTGGCGTCCTGCTCCTCCCGCACGCGCAGGGTGACGTTGGCGCGTTGCAGCTCGTAGCCGGGGGTGTCCAGGTACCAGGTCGTGCGGCGCTTCTCCGCGTCCTTGTCGGGGTCGCTCTGATCAGGAATGACGCCGTTGCCCTGGTTCTCGACGAGGAAGGTGAGCACCTGCCAGAACAGTCGCGCGCCGCCGGTGCGGTCGCGGAAGCGTTCGGTGTTGAGCAGAAGCTTGTACTCGCGTGAGGTGATAGGCCGGTTGGTCGGGACCATAAGAACCTCCTGGTCGCGGCGCAATCAGTACAGGCAGTGTCATCATTATACACCTTTTTGGCTCTGCTGTGCCCGTGAATATTGCAATCTGCCCGCTCCACCCAGGCCGTCGGGCCAAGCTAGTGGTCCGCCACGCTGACTTTGAAGAAACTGACCCACTAATCGATTTGACACGGCTGGCCGCGCATGTTATGCTCAACAGTAAGCTGCCTTACGCGGAACAAGGTGAATTCCCCTGCCAGTTTGTCCCAGCACGTGAATACCCGTCCGCTCACCTTGACCCGGGTCCAGGAAGCCCCCGGAACCTGTTGAGACCTCACCATCACGGCCAGCCATTTGACTGAGGTTTTTCCATGACTAATCGCGAGCGTATTCTCCTGCTGCTCAAGCGCGCCTGCCCGGATCGCGTTCCGTGGTTCGGTGATCTGGACTACTGGTACCATGCCGCCAAGACGGCGGGAAAGCTGCCTGATCAGTACCTGGGTGACGGCTATTTCCAGCTCAACCGTGACCTCGGCGTCGGTTTCTATCTGCAGGGCTTCTTCCCATTCACTCAGCACACTCCCGATATTAAGTTCTCGGAAAAGCGCAGTGGCGACCAGGTCATTCGAACCATGCACACCCCGCGCGGGGAGCTGACCGAAATCCAGCAGTATCTGCCGACCTCGTTTTCCTGGGGCTACGTCAAGCACTACGTCGAGCAGCCGGCAGACCTGCCGGCGTTCAAGTGCTATCTGGACAATATGCACTTTACCCCTGCTTATGCGGAGGCCGAGCGCCGCAAGGCCATCGTCGGGGACAACGGAGTCGTCCTCTGTTACACGCCCCGCAGCCCGTTCATGCAGATGGTGACGACATACGTTGGTATTCTCAACCTCGTCTATCTGCTGGTTGATGCGCCGGACGAAATGGCGGAGATCTTTGCGA
Source organism: Anaerolineae bacterium (assembly GCA_034429055.1). Lineage (GTDB taxonomy): Bacteria > Chloroflexota > Anaerolineae > CG2-30-64-16 > CG2-30-64-16 > MWBF01. Next base: position 2,998 of record DAOUGK010000326.1, read on the forward strand.
TCATGGAGCAGCAGTATGACCGCGCAGCCCAGATCACGGTCGATTCGCCGGCCGAGTGCATCATGATCCCCGAGAACCTGTCCAGCGAGGTCGTGGGGGTCGGCTATTACAAGCGTTATCTGCGCCCCTATGAAAGCCGGTGGATCCGCAGAATTCGGGAAGCCGGCAAGTACTCCTTCATCCATATGGACGGCACCCTTAAGGGCCTGCTGAAGCACGTTGCAGAGACAGGCTTCGATGTCATCGAGGCTGCCACCCCGCAACCTTCGGGCGACATGCCGATGGAGGCCATCGCAGCCGAGATTTCAACCGACACCATCATCTGGGGCGGCCTGCCCGGGATTATATTCACGCCCAACTTCGACGAGGCGGACTTCGTGGAGCATGTCAAGAGCATGCTGGAGATCATGCGCCGCAAACCGGCCTTCGTGCTGGGCGTGGCAGACCAGGTGCCCCCCGACGGCCTGCTCGCGCGCGTCGGCCAGGTCGCTGCCCTCTGCGATGAGTTCGGTCGCTATGCTGCCTAGCGCAATTTGCGCGGCCAAACCTGAGAAAGTGGTTGTCCCATGAGAAAATATCTCGCCAAGCGTTTCGGGCTCATGCTCGCCTCCATTATGGTGATCTCCTTCATTTCATTTGTGATTATCGAGCTGCCGCCGGGCGACTATCTGTCGCTCTATGTGCAGCAGTTGATCCTGCGCGGGGAGAAAATGGACGAGGCGCGGATCGAGGCCCTGCGGGTGCAGTATGGCTATGGGCAGCCGTTCATGGTCAAGTACACCAAGTGGATCACCGGCATCCTGTTCCGGGGCGATTTCGGGCGCTCGATGGCGTGGAGGCAGTCGGTGACCGAATTGCTGATGGCGCGGCTGCCATATACTGTCCTGATATCGGTGCTCACGATCATTTTTACATATCTCATATCGATACCAATAGGTATCTACTCCGCCACCCACCAGTATTCGCCAGGAGACTACTTAGCCACCATCTTCGGTTTCATCGGGCTGGCAACGCCGTCGTTCCTGCTGGCCCTCTTTCTGATGTATATGCTCTATACCAAGTTCGGGGTGCCCGCGGGCGGGCTCTTCTCCGACGAATACCGCGATGCCGCCTGGTCGCTCGGCAAGGTCGTTGACCTGGCAAAGCACATGATTGTGCCGGTCATCGTCGTCGGCATGGCGGGCACCGCAGGCAACATCCGCACGCTGCGCGCGACCATGCTTGACGAGTTGTGGATGGACTACGTGGAGACAGCCCGTGTGAAGGGTCTGCCTGAGACGAAGCTCATCCTCAAGTACCCGGCGCGCGTTGCGTTGAATCCCATGTGGAGCACCATCGGTTACCTGCTGCCCGCCATCGTCTCAGGAGCCACCATCGTCGATGTGGTGCTTAATCTGCCCACCGTTGGCCCCTTGCTGCTGAGTGCGCTGAAATCCCAGGATATGTACCTGGCCGGGAGCCTGGTCTTCATCCTCACGTTCCTGACGCTGGTGGGGACGTTCGTTTCAGATATCGTGCTGGTGATCGCTGATCCCCGGATCAGGTACGAATAAGGACGGGTGCAAAGCATGGCTACTGACATCGGCCTCGCACAGAACGGCCTTCCATTGCAGGAGGGCGCGCCGGAGCCTGAATCGAAAGCCGCAGAGGAGTTCTACACTGCGTCGCAGTCGAAGCTGGTGCTCCAGCGGCTCTTCCGCCACAAGCTGGCAATCGCCGGCATGGTGATCCTGATCATGTTTTACCTGTCGGCCATTCTTGCCCCGTTCCTGACCGCGCACAACCCGCAGACCTTCTACGACGATTACACCTACGCTTCACCGCAGTTCCCGCGCTTCTGGGACGAGGATGTCTTTTCCTGGCGGCCGTTCTACTATGCGCTGGAACGGCAGCGCAACCCCGAAACCCTGAAGATGGAGTACAAGATCAACCCGGACAAGAAGCTGTATGTCCTCTTCTTCGCCCGCGGCTACTCGTACAAGCTGCTGGGGTTTATCGAGTCCGACATCCATCTCTGGTACGGGCAGGAAGGCTCGCCGCTGTTCCTGTTCGGCACGGATTCGGTGGGTCGCGACCTGTTCGCGCGCAACATCTTCGCGGCCCGCATTTCGTTGACCGTGGGCCTGGTCGGCGTGGCGATTACCTTCATCCTGGGCTGTCTGCTCGGCGGCATCTCCGGCTACTATGGCGGGCTCGTGGACCTTGTCATCCAGCGCGTGATCGAGTTCTTGATGTCGATCCCGATGCTGCCGTTGTGGATGGCGCTCTCCGCCGCGCTGCCGCGAAGTTGGACCCAGCTCCAGTTGTATTTCGCGATCACCGTCATCCTGGCGATCGCCGGGTGGACCGGGCTGGCGCGCGTCGTGCGCGGCAAGCTCATCTCCCTCCGCAGCGCGGACTATGTGACCGCAGCGGTCCTGTCGGGCGTGCGGGATCGCAAGATCATCCTCAAGCATCTGCTGCCGGGCTTCACGAGCTACCTGATAGTCAACATCACGCTCAGCATCCCGGGCATGATCCTGGGCGAGACGGCACTGAGCTTCCTGGGCCTGGGCCTGCAGCCCCCGACCATCAGTTGGGGCGTGCTGCTGTCGGATGCCCAGAATATTCGGTCCATCGCCCTCTATCCGTGGGTGCTGATTCCCGGCCTGTTCGTCATCCTGGCCGTGCTGGCCTTCAACTTCCTGGGCGATGGGCTGCGCGACGCGGCCGATCCGTACAAAGAGGATTGAGCGATGGAAGCGAGCGATACGATTCTCTCGGTGCGCAACCTGACGACCGAGTTCTCCCTATCTCGCGGGCTGCTGCGCGCGGTCGATGATATCTCGTTTGATCTGGCGCGCGGGGAAGTGATCGGGTTGGTGGGCGAGTCCGGCTGCGGCAAGAGCATCACCAGCAAATCCGTGCTGCGGCTCATCCGCAAGCCCGGCAAGTCCACCGGTCAGGTATTCTTCCATCCGTCCGATCGTGCGGCCGTCGACCTGATCGAGCTGAGGCCGATGGGCGAGGAAATCCGGCGCATCCGGGGCAAGTACATCAACATGATCTTCCAGGAGCCGATGAACGCGCTCTCGCCGGTGCACACCATCGCCAATCAGATGATCGAGGCGATCACCCTGCACACGGACGCCGGCCCGCAGGAGGCCCGGCAGCGCAGCATCGAGATGCTCGGCCGGGTAGGCATTCCTGAGCCTGACAAGCGCATCGACTCGTACTCGTTCCAGCTATCCGGTGGGATGCGGCAGCGTGCGCTCATCGCCATGGCGATTTCCTGCAACCCGGAGTTGCTCTTCGCCGACGAGCCGACCACCGCGCTCGATGTGTCTGTCCAGGCACAGATTCTGAAGTTGCTCAAAGACCTGCAGGGGCAGTACGGCATGTCGATGGTGTTCATCACCCATGACCTCGCCGTCGTCGCACAGATGGTGGATCGGGTGCTGGTCATGTACCTGGGCCAGATCATCGAGGATGCACCGGTGCGCGAGATTTTTGCCCATCCCCGCCACCCTTACACCCGCAAACTGATGGCCTCCATCCTCGATCCGGCCGCGCGGCGGTCTGCCGGCACGATCAGCGCGATTCGCGGCGCGGTGCCTGAGCCGATCAACCTGCCGCACCGCTGCTGCTTCTATGATCGCTGCGAGGAGAAGTTCATGATCAACTGCCCTGGCGATCAGGTGCCCGCGCTGGTGGATGTCGGCTCGAAGCACCAGGTCCGCTGCTTCCGTGAGCACAGCATCGTCCAGTCTTCAACGCGCGAAGAGCGGAGGTAACAGCGTGAACAACCTGGCGGCAAAACAGCCTCTCGTAACTGTCACCAATCTCAAGAAGTACTACCCGGTGGAGAAGGGGATTCTGCAGAAGACCGCCGGTTGGGTGAAGGCGGTCGATGGCGTCAACTTCACCATCTACCAGGGTGAAACCCTCGGTATGGTAGGCGAATCGGGCTGCGGCAAGAGCACCATCGGCAAGGCCATCCTGCGCGCGTTCCCCATCACCGAGGGCCGGGTCGTCTACAACTTCGAGGGCCACGACATCGACGTGAGCCAGGCGACCAACTGGGACCTGCGCAACAGCGGCTTCCGCCGTCGTTCGCAGATGATCTTCCAGGACCCGAACTCCTCGCTCGACCCGCGCATGACCGTGCTGGACCTGATCAGCGACCCGCTCCAGGCCAACACGCAGCAAAAGGCGTCCGCGATTCGCGACCGTGTTGCATACCTGATGCAGCGCGTGGGTCTCGACCATCGTTACATGAAACGTTACCCGCACGCTTTCTCCGGCGGCCAGCGCCAGCGTATCAGCATCGCGCGGGCACTGTCCACCAACCCTAACTTCATCGTGGCCGACGAGCCAACTTCGGCGCTGGACGTCTCCATTCAGGCGCAGATTCTCAACCTGATGTCCGAGCTCCAGAAGGAGTTCCAGCTCACCTACCTGTTCGTCTCGCACAATCTGGGCGTGATTCGCCATGTCTCAGACCGGGTGGCGGTCCTGTACCTGGGACGCATCGTTGAGTTGGCTGAAAACGAGCCGCTTTTCGAGCAGCCCAAGCATCCATACACCGCGGCGCTGCTGAAGAGCATCCCGCTGGCCGACCCCACGATCGAGTCCGGCCTGGAAGCCGCGCCGGGTGAGATCGGTAACCCACTGAACCCGCCCAGCGGCTGTTCGTTCCACCCGCGCTGTGCCTATGCCACCGAGGTGTGCAGCCAGGAGATCCCTGCGCTGCAAGACTGCGGCGGAAATCATTTCGTGGCCTGCCATCATGTGGATGCCATCCACCTGGAGGGCATCCGCAGCCGGCCCGCAGAGGCTCCTGCGCAGTAAGGGCGTCAAGAAAGGAGGCGCGCACCGGATCATTTCGACTTGACCGAACCATGTGTCAGGTTTCCGTTTTTCACCCTATCACAAAGGAGTAAGGCTGTGAACAGGAAGATCGCTCTGCTATCCGTTTTTGCCCTGATCGCTGCGCTCGCACTGGCAGGCTGCGCAGGTGGCGCCGCTGGCCCTACGGGTCCGACGGGCCCGCAGGCCGCGCCGACCGAGGCGCCGGCCGAGGAGGCCCCTGCGGCAGAAGAAGCCGCCCCGGCCGAAGAAGCTGCTCCGGCTGAGGAAGCCGCAGCCGAACCGGAGCCGACAGCTGCACCGGAAGCCACCGCAGTGCCAACCGCGGTGCCCGCCGCGGCCGGTGATGTCCCGACCGGCTACTACAACCTCGCAGATTTCGCGACGCAGACCGGCAAGACCTTCGAGAAGTACGGCGAAGCCCCCATGCTGGCCGAGAAAGTGGCCGCCGGTGAGCTCCCGCCCGTGGAAGAGCGCCTGCCTGCGAACCCGCTCGTCTACCGCACGATGGACAAGGTGGGCATCTACGGCGGCACCCTGCGCTTCGACTCCATCAACATCGACCAGGACTGGCACACCCGCCATATCAACTCTGCCAACCTGATCGAGATGCCCGCGGATGCAGCCTGGGACGCAGTCTCCACGGTCTACGGCGCGCCCGCGCAGCCCGGCATCTTCGAGAGCTTCAGCATGAGCGAGGATGGTCTCATCTTCAAGGCGACCATCCGTGAAGGCCTTAAGTGGTCGGACGGCACCCCCGTAACCACCGAAGATGTCGCCTTCAAGATCAACGATGTCCTGCTCAACAAGGAACTCAACCCGGTCGCGCAGCAGTGGCTGACGTGGGGCGGCGGCGAGACCAAGTTCACCATCATCGATGACCGGACGTTCGGCTTCGAGTTCGCCGCGCCGTACGGCTCGTTCATCGAGGCCGAAATCCGCATGTGGCCGGGCACCTTCTACAAGATGATGTACCCCGCCCACTTCCTCAAGCAGTATCACAAAGACTACGTGCCCGAGGATGAGCTGCTGGCGAAGATGAAGGCTGAGAAGTACACGGCCATCGGTGAGTGGCCCCAGTTCTTCGGCACCAAGACCTCGCTCTTCGGCGTCGATAACACTTACATGGACAACGGCAAGACCTTCCCGACCCTGAACCCCTACATGATCGTCCAGGACCAGGGCAACGGCAACTACCTGTGGGAGCGCAACCCGTACTTCTACATGGTGGACCAGGATGGCAACCAGTTGCCGTACATCGACCGCCTGCAGCGCAACTACGTCAACGATGCCCAGCTTCAGGACATGAACATCATCTCCGGCAAGACGGACATGAGCTGCATGAGCATCGGCATCGACAGCTACCCGCTCTACAAGGAGCACGAGGCGGACGGCAACTACAAGACCCTGCTGCTGAACGCGTGGCAGGACCAGATCTTCATCATGGGCTTCAATGACTATGCAGGCATCAAGCCGCTGGAACTGAAGTCTGTCGGCAAGACCCAGATCGAAACCCCGGCGGAAGATTCCGCGTATGATCCGGGCCTCAGCCAGGTCTACAGCGACGTGCGTTTCCGCCAGGCCATGTCGGTGGCGCTCGATCGCGAGACCATGAACGAGACGCTCTTCCTGGGTCTGGGCCGGCCCGCGCAGGTGGCACCCCGCCCCGGCACCCCCTTCTATGAGGAGGGCATGGAAGAATCCTTCGCCCAGTACGATCCCGAGCTGGCCAAGAAGCTGCTCGATGAGATGGGCATGAAGGACGTGGACGGCGATGGCTGGCGCGAGCGGCCGGATGGCAAGCCGTTCAGCATAAAGTACGACTACTTCGTCATCACCGGCGCTTCGACCCCGGGCTCCGAGCTGGCGAAGCGCTACTGGGAAGAGGTCGGCGTCAAGGTGGACCTCAAGCTGGTGGACGTCCAGTACTGGTGGGGCGTCTTGCAGCCGAACAACATCAACGAAGCGACCACCTGGTGGCTGGCTGGCTCCGGCGCCAATCTGCTGCAGAACTGGTTCCTCGGTCCGTCCATGCTGAACCCCATGTGGAACAACTACACGAACTACAAGGGCAAGGTTTCGGACGAGGACTGGCAGTTGATCCTGCAGTACGTCCCCGAGTGGCAGCGCGAGATGCAGGACCTTCGCGTCGCGCTCAAGTCTGAGCCGGTCGAAGAGAAGCGTATCGAGATCGGCAAGCGCATGTGGGAGCTCCAGCGTGACAACCTCGCGGTCATCGGCGTCGCGACCGACACCAAGACCCCGATGATCGTGTCGGCGGACCTGGACAACGTCTGGATGGCCGAGGAGCGCAGCTACAACTACATCACGATGATGGAAGGTTCCGAAGGCTGGTTCTTCGCGAACCCGGACCGGCGGAAGTAACGGACGCGTGACGGAGGACGAAGGACGAATGAGCGGCGGATGGCGGGATGCTGTGGTCGCCCTTCGTCCATCGTCCTTCGTCCTTTGTCCCACAACAAGGATACCTGATTGGTCAGTCTAGTTGTCCTCGGTCTCGCGATGGCCGCGGCATTGGCGCTGTTGGCCTGGTTCTCCTTGCGCTACGCGTCCTTCTGGCATAGCCGGTTGGTCAACGACAACTTTGCCGCGGTGAACGAGATCGTCATGACCGGCGATGTGCCGGCCCGGTGGCGGCTGCGGCCGGTCGAGCAGCTCGTCCGCCGGTATCCTGGCGCGCCCTTCTGGCGCAGGGTCCATATGCTGCTCTATCGCTGGTATATCTACCGCCTCGACCGGCTTACTCGCACCATCCGCACCAGTTCTGTCATCCGTAAGGCAGACAAGGCCGAATTCGTCGAGATGTTGGGCGAGGCGCGCGAGGAATGGCTCGACCGGTTGGCTTCCGTCCGTAGCTCATAGGAGAAGGCAAAGGATGAACGGCAGGGAAAGGTTGCAGGCAGTCCTGGACGGTCGCATCCCGGACAAAGTGCCGCACATGGAGCTCGTCTTCCAACTGGAGGAGGAAGCGTTCCAGACAACGTGGCCGGGCGCAGAGGAGCTCCACTCGGCTTCGCCCGCGGAGCGCGAGCGGCTGCTGGCGCGGTACTTCGACATCTGGGAGAAGATCATCGACCGCTACGATTGGGCGGGCATTCCCCTGTCCGAGAACCTGGCAGGCTACTTCTCCGGCCGGGTCATCCCCGAAGGCCGCAAGCGTTTCGGCGACCGCGTGATGATCTACGATTACAACGGGCAGGGCACCTTCTGGATGCTCCCCGGCAGCGAAATGATGGAGTTTGCCGTCAAGCTGTTCGAGCACCCGCAGGAATTGCACGAAGAGGCCAAACAGAAGCGCGACGCGTCCATCGCCCTGGCAAAGGTTCAGATCGATCAGGGCGTCGATTTCATCTGCATCAACAGCGATTACGGCTACAACCGGGGACCGTTCATCAGTCCGAAGATGTTTGCGGAGTTCGTCACGCCCTACCTGGCGGAGATCGTGGATGCCATCCACCGGCTCGGGGTCAAGGCCATTCTGCACTCGGACGGCGACCTGCGCGCGATCCTCGGCCAGTTAGTGTCCACCGGGCTGGACGGCTACCAGTCCATCGATCCGCAGGGTCACATGGACATCGCGGAGGTCAAGCGGGAGTATGGCGACCGCCTGGTGCTGATGGGCAACGTGCAGGCCTCCCTCTTGCAGGAAGTGGACGAGGATCGCATCCGCGAGTCGGTCCGTTACGCGATGCGCCACGGCAAGCCCGGCGGCAGGTTCATCCTTTCCACCTCGAACTGCGTGTTCAAGGGTATGCCGCTCGAAAGCTACCACATCATGCTGGACGAGTACGAGAGGCTGGCCTGGTATTAGGTCACTCCCCGCGCGCGGACCGGTAGGGGCGAAGCCGGCCCAAAGGGGAACCCGCGCGGCCATCGCGAATCAGCGAATTTCGGCCTCGAATAAACGAATCCACGTTCCCCACAACACATCCGCTTATTCGTACCGTAAGCGAAGCGGCATTCGCTGATTCGCGATGGCCTCTGGCACACTTACGGCGCGTCCGGGTTATCCGGGCCGAAGTGCTTGAGCATCACGATCGGGTCCGTCGTGCTGGGATTCGTGATGGTCACGCCGGCCTGTGCAGCCGCGTGCGACACGAAGTACTCGTCGTGCGTCAACTGGCCGAACCGGATCAGCGCCGGCGTCTCGATGGGCCACCGCCCCATCGTCCCGTGCCCCTGCAGCATGATCATGCCGTATGGCCCCCGGTCATAGATCGTAGCCGTCCGTCCCGGCAGGACGGTCAGTTCCTTCGCGGCGAAGAAGGCCGACCCATAGGTGATCCAGTTCTCGATATACCCCGCCTCCTGCATCTCCTCCACGGGTTTGACGGGGAGCGGCGGGCGGAAGTAGGCCTGCTTGAAGTCGGGGCGGGTGTTCGCTTCCCAGTCCACCAGCGAGACCAGGTAATCCAGGTCATGCTGCTTGTCCTCGGGCACGTTCTTCACCAGCAGCGACCAGTCGGTGGGCACCTCGCTCACGAGCGACTGGAACATCGCAAAGACGTCGCTGGCCCACTGCGGCTCGTACGTGCAGAGGCTGCCCGGCGCGTGGAGGACCCCCGCGGGCACGAACCAGCCGGTGCCCGGCTCCAGCCGGTAGGCCTTCGACAGGTCGGTGATGTGGTTGTCGCCCCGGTCCCAGATTTCCAGGCAGTGGCGCACCTGTTCCGGCCGCGTCCCTGGCTCCAGGCCGAAGAAGGTGTGCGGGAACTCCGCGCCATAGTTGTTCAGCTGCACCGGGAAGTAATACGCCTCCGGCTTGCCGTCCATTCCCACCTGCGCGGCGTGCTCCTGCCGCTGGTGCAGGTGGTGCGGCAGCGGTCCGCGGTTATCGAAGAACTTCGAGTAGATGGGCCACTTGCCGTAGGTGTCCCACATCGCGCGGCCGAGGAGCCCCGGCCCCAGCTCTGCCACCACATCCGTGAGCAGCATCTTCTGCACCTGCTCGCCGTCGCCATCGACGACATAGCTCAGGCCCTCGTCCGGCGTGGTCAGCGGCCCGTTGTCCGCCAGCGTGGTCGAGGAGAACCAGCGCTCGTCGATGCCCCCGCGATGTGCGCCGAAAGCATAGTAGTCCGCCGGGTGCAGCTTGATGCGCTTGCCCGGGATGCAGAACGACCGCGGCACCCATGTGGGCGCGAGCCGCAGGATGCCCTCCCCGTTTTCCAGAGCCTGTATTGCTCTCACTGTTGACCTCCTTCGAAAATGTGGTAGGACGGGTTGCCAACCCGTCCTACTGAGTCAGGCGGCTGCCGCGCGCCGCCTCGACCATCGCCACGATGTTCTCCCCGCGAATCGTCGCCAGCCCGTGGTGTGCGTTGGCGACGATGTAGCCGCCGCACTCTGCGAACGCGGCCAGGTTCGCCTGCACCTCCGCGGCCACCTGTTCGGGCGTGCCGAAAGAGAGCAACTGCTGGATGTCGATGCCGCCGTAGAACACCAGCCGCCCGCCGAAATCGCGGGCGATCGACGCTGCATCCATGCCGCGGGCCGTCGTCTGAAAGACCAGCAGCCCGTTGATGCCGATCTCGATCAGGTCCGGCAGCACGGGCCGCACCGCGCCGCACGAGTGGAAGAGCACCGGGATGCCGTGCTCGCGCAGGACGCGCACCTCTTCCGCCAGGTATGGCTTGATGTGCTCGCGCCAGAGCGCAGGGCTGATCAGCATAGACGTCTGGCTGGCGAAGTCATCGCCCAGCAGCGCCACGTCGCACAGCCCGGCCGCGGCCCGTGCGCTGCGGACGAGGATGTCCATATAGGTGCTGTGCCAGCGCCGGACAAAGGCGTCGTAGACGGCCGGCCGGGTGACCATTGCGATCAGCGCGGCCTCTGCGCCGAACGCGTCGCAGGTGCTCCAGAAGAGCGGCCACCAGCCCGGACACAGCACCAGCGCCTTGTCCGGCCAGCGGTCGCGCAGCGCGGCGTAGTCCGGCGGCTGCCACCACGCCGGGTCGGGCCAGTGGAACGCGTCGAGGTCACGTTCGGTCTCCGCCTCCGCCAGCGGCCCGGCCGCCAGCCCCCATCGGCTGGCAGGATAACGCTCCCACGCGTGCGTCGTGTGCATGAAGGCCCAGCGGAAGTCCGGGTCGAGATACTCGATGACCTGGCCGTACTCCGTGAGCCCATGCGTCTCCCGGAAGTACGCCTGCAGCTCCGGCCAGACCGCGCCCTCCATCAGGTCATAGGGCGCGCGGTCCGTCGGCTGGAAGGCCAGAGTTCGCAGCACCCGCTCGCGTGAGTTCATGGGTTACGTTCCTTGTGCCGAGACGCGGGTCACGGCAGGGGCGAAGGCATCCTGAGCGGAGCGCAGTGTCACAGAGCGCAGTCGAAGGATGCTTCGCATCGGGCCGCTCCTTCGACTGCGCTCCCTCAGCCCAGCAAAGTCTGGCTGGTCGCTCCGCTCAGGATGCTCCATGTGTGGTCCCCACCCCGTAATGCACACTCCTTCGCCGGCGGGTCATGGAATCGCGACCGC
>DAOUGK010000327.1:0-12904 GCA_034429055.1 Anaerolineae bacterium
TCGGTGAGATACTGCGTCAGCTCCCACTTGGTATTGCGCCAGGGGAAGTAGTTGTACGACTGGGTGAACCCGCGCTTTGCGAGGCCGTAGAGGGCCGCGGGTCGCGTGAATGCCTCGGCCAGGAAGATGGCATCCGGCGCGTCGCGCTTGACCTCGGTGATGAGCCATTCCCAGAAGGCGAAGGGCTTGGTGTGCGGGTTGTCTACCCGGAAAATGCGCACCCCCTGGGCAATCCAGAACTCGAAAATGCTCTTGAGTTCCATCCATAGCGCGCGCCAGTCTTCGGTCTCGAAGTCAAAGGGGTAGATGTCCTGATATTTTTTGGGCGGGTTCTCGGCATACTGGATCGTGCCGTCGGGCCGCTGCCGGAACCATTGGGGGTGCTCTTTGACATAAGGGTGATCCGGCGAGCACTGGAAGGCAATGTCCATCGCGATTTCGAGGCCGTGGGCCGCGGCCGCGGACACGAGGTGGCGGAAGTCATCCAGTGTGCCCAGTTGCGGGTGGATGCTTTTGTGACCGCCCTCGGCGGAGCCGATGGCCCAGGGGCTGCCGGGGTCATCCGGGGCCGGCGTAGTGGTGTTGTTGCGGCCCTTGCGGAATGCCGTGCCGATGGGGTGGATGGGCGGCAGGTACAGCACATCGAAGCCCATCGATGCCACGTACGGCAGCCGCGCTTCCACGTCGCGGAATGTCCCGTGCTGGCCGGGCACCGCCGCAGTCGAGCGCGGGAAGAGCTCATACCACGCGCCGAACCGCGCGCGTTCGCGATCGACGACGATGGTCAGCTCCTGGCGATAGGTCGTGATGAATTGCCGCACGCCGTGCTGAGCCATCAGTTGGGCCAGCTCGTCCGACAGCGCCTGCTGCGTGCCCTCTGCGCCGCCCGCGTTGAGCGCGCGGGCATAGGTCGCCAGCGCGTCCCTGACGGCACCGGTTGCCTGTGCGGCAGCGGCCTCGACGAGCTGGGCCCCGATCTGCAGGTCCACGGTGACATCCTGCCCGGCCTGCACGCGCTTGGCGAAGTCGCGCACCCAGGTCTTGAAGTGATCGACCCAACCTTGCACCGTATACTTGTACACGCCGAGTTCCTGCACAGTGAACGTGGCCTGCCAGCGGTCGTTGACGAGGAACGCCATCGGGACCTCGGTCCACTCCGCTGCGCCCTCCTTCCGGTAGATCACCGCACACGAAAGCGCGTCGTGCCCGTCGGTCAGCGCGACTGCCTCGACCGTCGTCTCGTCGCCTACAATCCGTTTGATCGGAAACCGGCCCCCGTCGATCGCGGGGGTCACGCTCTCGATGATGACACGATTCCTGCCTTCTTCGGGTAGCACTGCTTCCTCCTCCATCTGCGTCAGCCCGCCCGCACCGTCTGCAAGATGCCCTGCAGCGGAATCTGCACCCAGCCGGGCCGATTGTTGAGTTCATAGCCTAGCTCATAGACTGCCTTTTCGACAAGATAGACATCCAACAGCAGTTTGAGGTCGTCCGGCTCGTCGGGCATGAAAGCCGCGCCATCCGCTACCGCCAGGTAACTCTGAAGATACGCCACGGACACCCACAGGTGCCAGAAGCGCGTCCACGCTTCCAGCTCCGGCGCGGGCCGGCCGTCCTGCTCCTGCGCGAAGTAGGCCGCGTAAGCTGCATAATGGAACGACCGCAGCATCCCGGCCACATCCTGCAGGGGCGAGCGCTTCATCCGGCGTTCGCTCAACGGACGCGCCGGCTCCCCCTCGAAGTCGATGATCATGAAGTCGGCGCCCGTGTAGAGCACCTGGCCGAGGTGGTAGTCGCCGTGGATGCGCGTGCGCAGCGCGCGGATGGGTCGCGCCAGCAGAGCATCGAACCGCCCGGCAATCTCGGCTTCCCGCATCAGCACCTGCTGCGCGTCATCCTTGCCGGACTCCGGCAGGGCCGCGAAACGTGTCCGCAGAAGCTGCATGTTGTGATCCACCAGCTCGCGCATGCTGCGTTGCAGGTGGGCCTGGAACTCGGGCGTGAACGGCTCCGGTGCGAAGGCCGGTTGATTCGGATCGGACGCCAGCGCCAGGTGCAGCTCCGCGGTGCGCCGTCCGAGCAGTCGTGCTGAATCAAGGTATGCGCCGATGAGCGGTTTTGCCTGTACGGGGAGCGGGTCTTGGACGAGTTCGAGGAGCGGCGCCCGGGGCAGTGCCAGGTCGACACCTCTGACGCCGAGTTGGTGCTCGGCGGTCCGGTAGTAGCCGGCCAGTGATTCGAGGGTGTAGTGCCACGCGTCGCCCCGGTTGGTCACGAACCCCTGCAGGAGCGCGAGCGTGACCGGCTCACCGTCTGTCGGCGGGTGGGGGCGGAACTCGAGCACCCCGGCCACGGGCGGCACGTTGGCGAACGCGGCCTGCTCCGTGAGGAACAGGCCGATCTCCTGGTCCGGGTTGGCGCCCGCCTCGAGCCGCCGGTACAGCTTCAGGATGAAGTCGGCGCCGTACCGGATCGAGGTGTTGCTCTGCTCCACGCCCAAGAGCACGGGCGGGAGAGACGCTATCTCCGCGCTGCGCAGCCGCGCCAGCGCGCTGGATGCCGCAGCAACCACGTCGCCGTTGATCCCCGCATACTGCCGCTGCTCGTCGATGGCTGCCAGCAGCGCGGCGCAGAAGGCCGGATCCCAGACAGCATCATAGAGCACGCCTGTCTCGGTCCCTGCTTGCAGGCGGGCGATCACGGCTGCGGGCCGCTCACCTTGCAGGGCTTGACCGGCCGCGCCGGCCAGGAAGCCGATGGGCAGCGCGTACAGGTCCGGCGCACCCTCGGCATACTCCACGCGCAGCAGGGCGAGCACCGCGGACGGCAGGATGGGGATGGCCTCTCGGATCCGGATGGCGCGCATGGCCCGCGCCTTCGCGCCGAACCAGCGCCGCGGCGCGATATAGCCCGGCAGCACAGCCTCCAGCGCCTCGCGGGCCGGGCTGAGGAAGACCGATCCCCACGGCCCGGCCGTGTCCAGCGCAGCCACGGCGAGCCGGTCAGCGGCATCCTGAACGGAATGCGACATCAGCCAGTCTCCTTTTCAGGAGGGTAGTATAGCCCCTTGTGGGCGTCCCGACGGGCACGAGGCCCTATGCTACGCCTATTGCCGGCGTTCCAGCACATTGCGCAGCGCCATCAACTGCGCCTCGCTGATGCGGTCGATCTCGCCGCCGTATTGCCCCAGGCTGTCCGGGTTCTCTGCCAGTTGCGGCAGCACCCGGTCCAGCGCCATCTTGGCCAGCGAGTCGAGCTTGAAGGCCCACAGCATCGCGCGGCAGGTGTCCACGCGGCGGTCGCGCTTCGACAGCAACGAGCCGTCTGCCACACTAACCGTCAGCGTGAGTTCGTCCGCCGGGCCGCAGGGCACGAACGGCAGGGTCAGCGACTCGGTGGCCGCGTCGTACTGCCCCTGAACTTCCTGCACCGTGTCGTTGACGGCCAGCCGGACGGCGTCCGGGCTGCGCACCCCGCGCAGGACGACGCTGTACCGGCGGCTGGCTGGGACGTGCGCCGCGTTGCCCGCGGCCCTGGCGACGGTGAAGCTGAGTTCGCTGCCGCCCCACGTCTGCGTCAGCTCGGTCAGAGCATAGTCACCCTGGAGATACGCGGTCGAGTTGCCGTCGTCCTCGTACAGCGTGAACCGGCCGTCCGCGCCGGGGAAGAGGTACACCGTCAGTTCCTCCGGGTTGTCCACACCGCCCCAGCCCGCGCGCGGTCCCAGGGGCACGATGCTGCCCGCACGCGCGAACACCGGGATGTCGTCCAGCGTGCCGTAGAGCGCGACGGTCTGGTCGCCGGCGAAGTGCTCGCCGGTCGTGAAGTCGAACCAATCGCCCTCCGGCAGCCACACCGTATGGCGGCTGAGATTGGTTTCGGCGTGGCGCGGGGAGACGTACGGCGCAACCATCAGCTCGCTGCCGAAGTAGGACTGGTTCCGGCACAGATAGGCTTCCTCCCGGTCGCCGTGCCAGTAGTAGAGCGGGGTCACGAGCGGGATGCTTTGCTGCGTCATGCGCCAGGCCATGCTGTAAATGTACGGGATCAGCGCATGGCGCAACTGCATGGCATCGCGCGCGACGCGGAACGCGTCCGCGCCGTTGCCCCAGGGCCGGCGGTCATGGAACGGGTTGTTGGTGCTGTGCAGCCGTAGGATCGGGCTGAACGCGCCGAGCTGCACCCAGCGCGCGTACAGCTCCGGCTCCTCGACGCCCGCGCAGTGGCCGCCGACGTCGTGGCTCCACCAACCGAACGCAACGTTGGACGCGGTGGCGGTGAAGTAGGGCTGGAACGCCAGCGTGGCCCATGTCACCCAGCTATCGCCGGAGAAGCCGATGGGATAGCGCTGGTTGCCCAGCCCGCCCCAGCGCGAGAAGATGAACGGGCGCTTCGTGCCGTCGCGGCCCAGGTCGTAGAAGTGCAGATGGTTGAGCCACCACAGCGGGTCCATGACCTCCGCAACCGGCTGCGTGGAGTGCACCATGCGCTGGCCCTGCTGCCAGTCCAGCCACCAGAAGTCCACGCCCTCCGCTTCCATCGGGTGGTGCAGGATCTTGAAGTATCCTTCGACGAAGTGCGGATCCGCCAGGTCGAACGGGACCGGCTCCTGGGTCGTGGGGTCCTGGCCCATGAAGCGGGCCATTTCCTCGTACTGCGCTTCGTGCGGCCAGATGCCGTCCGCCGGGTGCAGGTTCATGGCCGTGCGCAGGCCCTGCTCGTGCAGCCAGGCGATGAAGCCGTAGGGATCGGGCCACTGCTCGCGATTCCAGGTATAGCCTGTCCAGCCCGAGGACGCGTTGCCTGTCTTGGTAATGTGCCAGTCCATATCGATGATGCACACGGACAGCGGTACCTCGCGCTCGCGAAACTCGACCATCAGGTCGCGCAGTTCATCCTGCTTGTAGTCCCAGTAACGGCTCCACCAGTTGCCCAGCGCGTAGCGGGGCACCAGCGGCACGCAGCCGGAAACGCGCGTATACTCCTGCAGGCAGCCGACGTAATCATGGCCGTAGCCGAGGAAATAGAGGTCACGGTACTCGGCGGTACGCGCGGGCGGCCGCTGCTCCAGCCAGCCCGATTGGTTGAAGACGAGGCTCTGCGAGTCATCCACCAGCGACCAGCCGGCGCGCGACATCAGCCCCGGCTCCAGGTCGATCTCGCCGTTGGCGCCGTCCAGCGTGCGCGCGGTGCCGCGCAGGTTGTGGTGGTCGCGGTCGCCGAAACGCCAGGTGACGCCGCTGCCCTTCAGTTCGATCGACAGGGTGTTCATGGTGAACCCTGCATCCGTGACGCGATAGGATAGATGCAGGTGCTCCGTCTCGATGTCGATGTGGTCGCCAGCGACCCCGTCCGGTGATTGAGTGAGCTGGAACTCCGGCACGGGCTGCCGGCGATACCAGAACGCCTGGCTGGCGCGGTCCTCGAACCGGTTATGCTGGCTGTACTCCATCCGAATCATGCGCGAGGTCAGTACGGTGAAGCGGACGTGCTCGCCGGTGACCACGGCAGCGGGTTCAGCGCGCGAGGGAAACTCGGTTGGGATTGTGATATGGGCCATGTCTTTCCTCAGGTTTGCTACGGTGATGCCAGTCTCAAAGCAGGTGCGGCCTGTCGGGCAGCGCCTGCTCAGGACTGGTTGCTGAACGCAGCCTCATAGGCTGCGCGAATCTGGCGGTGCAGCTTGATGTTTTCCAGGAACGTGCGGCGGAACGGGCTGTCTGCCGGGATCATGCCGTGCTTGCGCATCATCTCCCGGTACGCGCTCTTGAGCATGTCCTGCGCTTCTTCGTGCCGGCCGTTCGCGGCCAGCGCAAGGCTGTGCCGGTACATGATTTCTTCGCCCGTGCATTCGGTGATCTGCGTGAAGCCGAACTGCCGGTAGATATCCAGGGCATTGCCCGACGCTTCGAGTGCATAGCGCAGGTGCTCGTCACGCTGTTCAGCCTCCATGTCCGACATGGTCGCCAGCCCTAAGTGTGCGGCGGCAGTCTCACACGCGGCAACCATCTGATACTGCCGCGAGACCTGTCCCTCGACCACCATCTGCCGGACCTGCGCCTGGAGATTCAGGGCCTGCTGCCAGTGCTCCGGGCCGCCTTGGGCGTTGTGCAGGATGGCTTCCACCAGCCGGAGCCCGGCATGGCCCAGGCTGAACAGCACGCGCTCGGTGACGGTGCGTGCCTGCGCAATCGTGGCCCAGGCCGCATCGAACTGGCCCAGCTCGCCTTGAATCTGGGCGATGCGCAGCAGCGCGAAGATCTTGTCGCTCGATTCGCTCCAGCGATCGAGCGCCTCTTCCAGGACGGCCAGCCCGCCTTCGTAGTCGCCCAGGTAGATGGCCTGGATCTGGCCGGCAAAGACCAGCGCATGGCCTTCGCCGAGGCGGTTGCCGACCTCGCGATAGATTTCGACCCGCTTCTGCTCGAAATCGGTCAACTGGCGGTAGTAGTCGCCGCGGCGTTCATGTTCCGGGCTGAGCGCGGCCAGCAGCCAGGCCTCGGTCTCCCGGTCTTCCAGACGCTGCGAAATGGACAAGGCCGCCTGGATGTATTCGGCGTTGCGTTCGAGGTTATCCATGCTATAGGCGCCGCCGATGCCCAGCAATAACCCGACTTCGGTGCGCAGGTCGCCCAACTGCCGGGAGAGTTCGAGCGCGCGGGCGCGCAGCTCGTGCCATGCGGGGTCGCGGTGCAACTGCTGCAGGTGGCCGACCGCGAGCAGGCTATGCATCTCGCGATGTTTATCGCCGGCCTGCTGCGCGAGATCGAGCGCCTGCTGCGCCATCTGAAGCCCGGTTGCCAGTTCTTCGGGGGTGTTCGGGTCGCTGACCTCCGGCTGCGACAGGAGGGCATCCAGCATGAAAATGGGGTCGTCGGTGAGCTGCCGGGCCAGCGGCACAAGTGCGCGGGCATCGACCTGGCCCGCCTCGATGTGCCCCATGCGCGCCAACACCTGCGCGCGGCCTTCGAGCGCCTCGAACCGCATCTCGCGGATGGAATGGAGCTGTTTTTCGTCCGCGCCGCGCGCCTCGATTTGATCCAGCAGCTCCAGGACGCGCGTGTAGTGGGCGAGGGCATCGCTGTTGGCGTAGACGCGGCGCATCTCAGCCGCTGCGCCCAGCGCATGGTAGAGCTCACGCCGGTAGTTGCCGGCCTGGTGATAATGATAGGCCAGCAGCCCGTGATAGATGGGGATGCTCTCCGGGCTGATGATTTGCTCGATTTGCTCGCCTATCTGCAGGTGGTAGGCCGTGCGCTGCGCGTTCAGGAGGCTTTCATACACGACATCTCGCGCCAGCGAAGGCGTGAACGCATAGGCGATTCCCAGCTCCGGCTCAATGTTCTGCTCGTGGATGAGTTGTGCGCGCTGGAGATGAGTGAGAGCGCGCTTAAGCTGCGCGGCGTCGCCGACCAGGCCTTCGAGGACGCTGCGCCAGAACAGCGGGCCGATGACCGCCGCAATCTGGAGCACGTGACGTTCCTCGACGCTAAGATGGTCGATGCGGGTGAGCAGCAGGCCGCGCAGGCTGCCTGGCAGGTTGACGTTCTGGATGGGCTGCATCTGCCGCCAGACGCCGGCTGCATCCTGCTGCACGAGTCCCTGATCGATCAGCGCGTAGACCAACTCGCGCGCATAATAGGGATTGCCCTCAGCCTTTTCGATGAGCAGGGCCGTCGTGGCATCCGCCAGCGTGCCCCGGCCGAGCATCTGCTCGATCAGCGCACGGGTCTCGCTGGGCGTGAGCGGCGGCAGGTCAATCGCGGTCAGCCGGTGGGGGTATTCGGTCTCGACATCGTGGCGGAATTGCCAGACAGGCGAAGTGCGCTCCGGCCGGAAGCTTGCCAGCCAGAGCACCGGCGCGCTCTCACAGATGGGCAGGCAGTGCTGGAGCAGTTCCAGGGAACTGGTGTCCGCGAATTGCAGGTCGGTGAGTGTCATGACCAGCGGGCCGCGCTGCGCCAGAGCTTCCACCCAACTGTAGACCGTGCTGAAAATCTGCTTCTGCAGCCCTTCGGCCTTGAGATATGCAATGCGCCGGGCCTGGGGCCCTTCGACGGGGAGCGACAGCAGCATCGCGAGGTAGGGGTAGTAGCGCTCTACATCCGCGCCCCACAGCAGCTCCGACTGTTGATACAACAGTCCTGCCAGGTCGGGAGACGGTGCGGCTGCGTCCGAACCTGCGGCCTCCAGCCAGTTGTGGAGCAGTCCCAACCATAGGGAATAGGGCGTGGATTGGTCATAGGACTGGCAGTGACCGAGCAGCCAGGTGATACGCGGGATCGCAGGGCCGGGTTTTTCTGGCGCAACAGGCTCGGCAGGCGGCTCAGCCACCTGCTCGAACTGCCGCCGGACATGGTTGATGATCTGGGTCTTGCCCATGCCCTTGGCGCCCGTCACGAGGGCAATACCTCCGCGCCCTTGCTGCACGGCTGCCACACATCCTCTGAGCGCAGCAAGCGGGATATCTCGGCCCGCGACCAGCGGCAGGCCCGGCTCGCGTGCCTGGCGGGCCTCGGTCAGCGAGCGGAGGCGCAGCGGCCGGTAGACGGCAATGGGTCGGCTGACACCCTTGACCGAAATCTCGCCCAACGGCTGCCACTCGAACCGGCTCTCGACCAGGTGATAGGTGTGTGCGCTGGCGAGCACCGTGCCCGGCTCGGCGGAGGTCTCCATGCGCGCGGCCAGCGCCACGCCCTCGCCCATCGCTGTGTCCTCGCGATGCTGGCCTGCCTCCCCCACGCTGCCCACGATGACTTCGCCGGTGTTGACGCCGACGCGCACCTTCAGATTGATGTTCTTGGCGAGCATCTCTTCGGCAAAGGGCCGGAGGGCCTCGTGCATCGCCAGCGCAGCCAGGATCGCGCGCTCCGGGTCGTCCTCATGCGAGTGCGTAGCGCCAAAGAACGCGACCAACCCATCCCCGCGGAACTGGTCCACATGGCCCCCGAAACGGTAGACCTCGGCGGCCAGCAGTTGCAGCACCTGGTTCATCATTTCCACCCAGGCTTCGGTGCCCAGATGCTCCATCAGGTCGGTGGAGTTGCAGACGTCGGCCAGAATAATGGTTGCGATGCGGCGCTCGCCGGCGAGTGGGGCTGAAAGCCCTGGGGCTGAAAGCCCTGGGGCTGAAAGCCCTGGGGCCGGGGCTTCCGGCCGCATGGAAGGCGGGACAGAGGGCTGCATCTGCGGCAACGTCTCTTCGGCGTGCAGGCCGGGTAGGAGGGGTGAAGCAGAGGCGTCCAGCGGCAGCGGCAACTGTGAGACGCTCGACGCGGCAGCGCCTTCCGTCAGGGATAGGCCGCACATGCCGCAGAACCGGTAGGTCAGGGGATTGACAAAGCCGCAACTGGGGCATGGACCGCCCAATTGCGCGCCGCATTGCCCGCAGAATCTCATCCCGGCGTGGCTTTCGAAGCCACAGTTGGGACACTTCATCGGGTATACTGTCTCCCCCTGGGCGCCGCTTGGCGCGGTCCGCGAAGGTTCTGGCGAATGAAACCGCAGCTACCGTGCTGCTGCAAAGCCACACGGTAGCTGCGACTCTAGTCGCCGGACATCCCTACTGCAATGCGTCCAGCGCCCGGTGGAAACGTTCCGCCAGGGCCTGGGCAACGACGACGGCCATCTCCGCATCTTCTTTGAGGGTGCCGATGAAGTCCCAACGCGTCAGAGCCAGGCATTCCGTCGGTTCAGTGGCGATCACGGTGGCCGTGCGCGCTCCGTCGTACAGTAGCGCCAGCTCACCGAAGAAATCGGTAGGGCCGAACGTGTTGACCAGGACTTCTGATCCGTCGCTGCGATGGCGCATGGCCTTCGCCTGACCTGTGACGATCACGAAGACGCCTTCGCCGCCCTGGCCCTGGGCAACGATGGACTGGCCCGCTGCGTATTCGCGCTCGACGCAGCGCGCAGCCAGCTTGCGAAGCTGGCGGTCGGTCAAACCGTGGAACAGCGGGACACGCTGCAGGAACCGGATCGTGTCTGTTGCTTGAGCCATGGAATCCTCCTTAAGGTCAGGCCAACTCGCCGATGAACACCTCATGGGGTGCGAGCGTGAAGTCAGATAGGTCGCGCAGTGGCTGCACGCGGGCGGCAACGATGGGTCGCACCGCCTTAGCCGCCAGGTCAAAATGCAGGCGTTGCGGCCGATCGGAGAAATTCAGCACGATCAGGCAGGTCTGACCCGCGCGGCCCGCCCGATCCACATCAAGCTGGCGCAGGAAGGCCAGGTGGTCTGGTGCGTCTTCGTGCAAGGGGATATAGCGCCCGGCGATGAGGGCCGGCGTCTCCCGGCGCACGCGCAGCATCCGGCGGTAGAAGTTGAGCAGCGAGTCAGGGTCACCGCGCTGCTCCGCGACGTTGACGCCCTGCGCGTAGTTCGGGTTGACGGGCAGCCAGGTCTCAACACCGGCCGGGCTGAAGCCTGCGTTGGGTGCATTCTCCCATTGGTGCGGGGTGCGGACGGCATCACGCGTGATTTCCGCGGCTCGCGCCAGCGCGGCTTCGGGGGTGGCCCCAAGTTCGTCGCGTACGGCATAGTAGGCCCGCACGCCCCACAGGTCGCGGAACTGTGCGATATCGGTGAGGCGGTAGTCTGTCATGCCGATTTCTTCCCCGTTGTAGAGGAAGGGTGTGCCCCGCAGCGTCAGGAGCAGGGCCAGGTGCAGCCGGGCCAGCGCATCGTCGTGGATCCCGTCACCGTAGCGGCTCTTTACCCGCGGTGAGTCATGGTTGCCCAGGGTGTTGCAGGGCCACAGGTCGGGCGAGATGGCGGCGAGCTCGGCCAGCCGGTCCATCTGATTGGCGCGGATGCTGGCAGGCGTCAGCCGGCGCGGCCGCATCATCGGGAAGTTGAACACGAGATGCAGCTCGTTATTGCCGTCTCCGTGATAGCTGGTGTCTTCGCTTTCGCCAATCAGGACGCGATCCCCGTCGTACTCGTCCAGGATGCTCCGTAATTCCTGCATCAGTTCGTGGACGCCGGGCTGGTCTACCTGGTGCTGCCCCAGGGCCTGCCATTCACCCAGCAATTCGCCTGCCTCGAGCGGGCCTGCCGGCACCTCACGGGCTGCCATCAGTTCGATGAGCGTCTTCGTAGCGGTGTGGTCAGGCAGGTCGGGCCGCTCGTAGATGGTGCCGATGGCATCCAACCGGAAGCCGTCCACGCCCATATCCAGCCAGAACCGCACGGCATCCCACATGGCCTGCTTGACCTCCGGGTTGCGCCAGTTGAGGTCAGGCTGCTCCCTCAGGAAGTAATGATAGTAGTACTGGCCGGTGCGCTGGTCGTATTCCCAGGCCGAGCCGCCGAAGGCAGATTCCCAGTTGTTTGGCGGCCCGCCGTCGCGGCCATCGCGCCAGATGTACCAGTCGCGCTTGGGGTTCTCACGGGTCGTCTGGGACTCGAGGAACCAGTGGTGCTGGTCGGATGTGTGATTCAGCACCAGGTCGAGGATGACGCGGATGTTGCGGCGGTGCGCTTCCGTCAAAAAGGTGCGGAAGTCGTCGAGCGTGCCGTATTCCGGCGCGACATCGGTGTAGTCCGCGATGTCATAGCCGCAGTCGGCCTGGGGCGAGGGGAAGTGGGGCGACAGCCAGATGGCGTCGATCCCCAGGTCTTGCAGGTAGTCCAGGCGTTCCGTGATGCCGCGAAAGTCGCCGATGCCGTCGGCGTTGCCGTCGGCGAAGCTGCGCGGATAAATCTGGTAAAAGACCGCCTGCTGCCACCACTTAAGTTCGGTCACGCCGATCCTCCCAGGAGCAGCGCGAGCGCCGGGATCGCCAGTCCAATGCCAAACGTCCAGGCGAACAGCCGCCAGGACCGCGGTTTGCCGTGATGTTTGCGGTGATACTCGCCCGATGCAATGATGAAGCCAACCGCCACAACGGCGGCCACCATAACGATGATGTTGCCCCACAGCAGGGCCACGGCCGCGTCAGTCGAGAACCGTGCATAGATGGCGAAGAAAAGCTCGCGCACGAAATAGATGTCTGCGATGAGCAGGGCGATGCTCGCCAGCCATAAGACGAGCGTTACCATCCGATCGACCAGTGTGTTTTCTTGTGTCACGACTATCCTCCAGCCCACACGACGGACCTGGCGTCGTTTGATGCGAGCGCAGATGCGCTTCTGCCCTCTTCTACGCAGCGTACAGGCGCGTGTTGCACGGCTGGAGGAAAGCGGCTGCGCACAGCCGAGGGCCAGGTGCGTGGTGAATCCGGCGCCCTAACTGGAGGCATCCTGGGCCTGGCCTCATACAGCCGAGGTTTGACCCCCGGTGGCCTGACCCAGGATGCCCGTTGAGTGACTTACACGCCTCGCAGCTTCAGTTCTTCGGCGCGATGACACGCGACGAAGTGGTCGTGCTTCAGCTCGCGGAAGGCCGGCGTCTCCTGCTTGCAGCGGTCGACCGCGTAGCGGCAGCGCGGATGGAAGTAGCAGCCGGGCGGCGGGTTGGACGGGTCTGCCACGTCGCCTTGCATGATGATGCGCTCCGACTGGTACTTGGGGTCCGCCTTCGGCACGGCGGACATCAGGGCCTCGGTGTACGGGTGCAGCGGGGCCATGTACAGCTCTTCCGCATCCGCCATCTCCGCCATCTTGCCGACGTACATGACGGCCACGCGGTTCGAGATGTGCTGCACCACGCTCAGGTCGTGTGCGACAAAGACGTAAGCCAGGTTGAAGTCCCGCTGCAGGTCCTGGAGGAGGTTCAGTGTCTGGGCCTGAATCGAGACATCGAGCGCGGACACCGGCTCGTCGCAGATGACCAGCCGCGGGTTGAGCGAGAGCGCGCGGGCGATGCCGATGCGCTGGCGCTGGCCGCCGGAGAACTCGTGCGGATAGCGGCGCAGATGATCGGGTCGCAGGCCGACGCGCGTGAGCAGGTTGACGATGATG
>DAOUGK010000328.1:0-7010 GCA_034429055.1 Anaerolineae bacterium
GTAGGTCTCCGCCGCCGGGTCCACGCCGGTCACGTGCAGCCCGCGCACGCTGTACTTCCAGCGCCGCGTGCGAATGGCCCGGCCGCAGTGGTCCTCGCTGATCTGGACAAACACCTCCTGCGGCCAGTCCACAGGTGGCGTCGGGCCGAGTAGCTGCTGTAATGGCCGCCCGCGCATGGACGGCGGCGGAGTCAACCCCGCGGCCGTCAGGAGGGTCGGCGGCAGGTCCATCAGGCTGACCAGCTCGCTGACCACGCGAGGTGACTGTGCCCCGCGCGGGGCCTTGAAGCCCGGCCCGGTGATGACCAGCGGTACGCGGATGCTGGCGTCGTGGCACGACCGCTTGTACTCGGCGTTGCGCGTGCGGAAGTGCGAGCCGTGGTCGCTCGTAAAGACGACGACCGTGTCACGCACCATGCCGAGCCAGATGAGTTCATCGAGCAGACGGCCCAGGTTCGTATCGATGCTGTGGCACGAGCCGAGATAGTCGGCGTATTCGTGCCGCCAGTCGCCGCCGGAGTTCACCAGGTCAGGCGGCGGCTCGAACCCGCGGAAGCGCCGGGTCGAACCGATCGGCCCTTCGTGGCGGTTGTGGTCGTTCTGGTGGTGCGGCTCCAGGTAGGACAGGAACAGGAACCAGGGGCGCTTCCCGTCGCGGCTGCGCAGATATTCCAGCGCCCAATCGGTCAGCGCGTCGACGCGGTAGCGGCCCTCCGAGAAATCCCGGCGCTGCATGTCCCGGTCGAACACATGGCCGTCGTAGCTGTGCGAGGTAAACTCCAGCACATCCGCGGCCAGCCAGAAATCGCGATATCCGCCGCGGCGCTCCGGCGGCACAGGTCGGATGCGAAAGTCGTCAGGCCCGCCCTCCGGCCCCGTGGACGCGAGATGCCACTTGCCGATGTAGCCGGTCTCATAGCCCGCGTCGGCCAGGTGCTGCGCAATCGTGCGCTCGGTCGGCGGCAACATGCGGTGGTTCATGTGGACGCCCGTCTCGGTCGCATAGCGGCCCGTCTGCAAGCAGGCACGCGTCGGCCCGCACACCGGCTGGCTGGTGAACGCATATTCGAAACGCACGCCCTCGCGGGCCATTTCATCCAGTTGCGGCGTTACAGGCAGCGGCTGGCCGTAGCACCCGCACGTATCCCAGCGTTGCTGATCGGTCAGGACGAAGAGGATATTCGGGGGTAACATTTCACGCTCCCTGGTGAAGACCTTCGGGGTTCGAGAGACCTTCGAGGTTACGTAAACCTCGAAGGTCTTCGTACAGATTTCATCCTACGCTAAAGGAAGGACTTGCGCAAATGCTTCCGGTTTTTCACCTCGGCCCATTCAACGACTGGCGGGAGGAGGCCATGCGCCAGCGCGCGCTCTTCCCCGTGGCCTACCCCGGCCCGCAGACCCGGCAGCGCGTCAAAGAGGTGCTGGGCTTCTGCTGCGGCCCCGAGCCGGCGCTGGATGTCCGCTCCGAGGGGACCTGGGAGCACGACGGCGTGGCGGGCGAGGCGGTCTCGTGGTCGGTCGGCTACGGCCCGCGCACGCAGGCCTGGCTGCTCAAGCCTGCGGGCAGCCGGGGCAAGCTGCCCGGTGTGGTGGCGCTGCACGACCACGGCGGCTTCAAGTTCTACGGCAAGGAGAAGATCGCGGATGGGCCTGAGCCCACGGACCCGGTCGTCACCGCGTTCCGCGAGCGCGCCTACGGCAGCCGCGCGTATGCCAACGAGCTGGCGCGGCGCGGGTTTGCGGTGCTCGTCCACGACACCTTCATGTGGGGCTCGCGGCGCTTCCCGGTCGAGTCCATGCCCGAGAATATCCGCCGGATGGCCGCGCACCGCGACCCCGCGTGGCAGACCACGGATGGTTCCGCGCACGCCGAGGCGATTGCTGATTACAACTACGCGGCCTGGCTGTTCGAGTTCCACGTCATCGAGAAGTATTGCGCGCTGTTCGGCACGACCTTTGCGGGCATGGTCAGCCACGAGGACCGGATTGCGGTCAATTACCTGCGCAGCCGGCCCGACGTGCGCGAGGGCGGCGTGGGCTGTCTGGGCCTGTCGGGCGGCGGCAACCGCGCCGCGCTGCTGCAGGCGACGTCCGACCACGTCCGCGCAGCGGTCATCGTCGGCCTGATGAGCACCTACGCGGAGCTGCTCGACAAGCAGGTCACGCACACCTGGATGCTCTTTCCCCACGGCTGGGCGCGGCACGGCGACTGGCCGGACCTGGCCGCATGCCGCGCGCCGTCGCCGTTACTGGTACAATACGACCTGGAGGACGAGTTGTTCACCGTGGCGGGGATGCGCGCGGCGCACGAACGGCTGTCCGGCCTGTATGCGCACGTCGGGCAGCGCAACGCATACACGGGCGAGTTCTACCCCGGCCCGCACAAGTTTGACCTGGAGATGCAGGAGTCTGCATTCGCCTGGTTACGGAGAGCTATGCCAGCGTAGCACATGATTGGAATCGAGGCTTTAGCCGGTTTGGGTGTGAAAGAGCGCATGTGGCGTAACCGGCTGAAGCCTCGACTCCGGGAGTTCAGAGATGACAGGGAGGATTCGAGCGATGTATCACCCGATGGCACAGAATCGACCCGACCGTTACCGGCTGAGTGTTGATGAGTACGTCACCTACCAGCGCGATGGCTATCTCGTGCTGCGCGGCTTCGTGCCGCTGGCCGAAGTGGAGGAGCTGCGCACGTTTGCGATGGACCTGCTCTATGGCCGCATCGACGTGCCCGGCGTGCCTCCTCCCGACTTCCTCCGGGAGGAGGTCGTGCCGAAGGAGAAGCTGTACAGCCGCTTCTCGCGCATCCACATGCTCCACCGCGTGAACGAGATCGCGGAACGCTATTTGCTGCACCCGAAGGTGCTCGACGTCCTGGAGGCGTTGATTGGGCCGGATGTGCTGGCGCTCCAGACCATGCTCTTCCTGAACCCGCCCGGCAAGGGGGGCCAGGGCTGGCACCAGGACGCCTACTACATCCCCACCTACCCCGACACCCTGATCGGCGCGTGGATCGCGCTCGACCGCGCCGACCTGGAGACGGGCTGCCTGCGCTTTGTGCCCGGTTCGAACAATGAGCCGATCTATCCGTCGGAAGAAGAGAGTTTCGGCTGGGTCCATGCCGACGGTGCGTTCCAGGACCTCACCCCCGTGCGCAACGTGAGCAAGCTGGACGATGACATCAACACCCTCACGCCCATCGTGCGCAAGTACGCGGAGCCGGTTCCCGCGATCGCAGAGCCGGGCGACGTCGTCTTCTTCCAGGGGCACATCCTCCACCGCTCGACGCCGAACGAGGCGGAGGAGCGGATGCGCCGCTCGTTCGTATCGCACTACTGCAACGCGCGCTCCTGGGTGCCCTGGAACCACGGCCACCCCTGGGAGGGCGCGGCCGCGAACTACATGCACATCCTGGCGCGCGGGCAGACCCACCTGCCCTTTGCCAAACCGCTCTTCGGGACGCCCTGTGCCGCGCTCGAACAGGAAAGCGTGCCGCACGTCACCGGCGGCGGACCGGCGCTGATGGATGTGGGCGCCATGATGGAAGAAGGCCCCATGATGGAAGGCGGCGCCATGCATGGCGAAGGCGGCATGCCGGCGGATTGAGGGCACGCGGGTTGGATCACGAAGGCGCGAAGAACGCACTGAGACAGGATTGACAGGATTGACGGGATTACTCCTGTGAATCCTGTCAATCCTGTCCAAATTCGCCTCTGGTTTTCGCACCGGACTCAGTACAGAGAGGAGTTCGACATGAAGTACAGGACGTTCGGCAGACTGGGCTGGCAGGTATCGGAGATCGGCTTCGGCGCGTGGGCCATCGGCGGCGGCTGGGGCAGCCAGAGCGAGGCGGATTCCATCGCCGCGCTGCACCGCGCCCTGGACCTGGGCTGCAACTTCATCGACACCGCACAGGGTTACGGCAACGGCAAGAGCGAGCGCATCATCGGTGAGGTGCTGGCTGACCGCAAGGGCGAGCGCATCTACGTTGCGACAAAGATTCCGCCCGCGGCGGGTTCGTGGCCGCCCAGCCCGTACGACAGGGTCGAGGAGAGCTATCCCGAGGCGTACCTGCGCGAGCGGCTGGAGTTCAGCCTGCGCAACCTCAAGGCCGACTGCCTGGACCTCGTCCAGCTCCACACCTGGACCCGCGCGTGGAACCGCGCCCCCGTCGCGCTGGAGGTCCTGCGCCGCTTCCAGCGGGAGGGCAAGATCCGGGGCATCGGCATCAGCACGCCGGAGCACGACCAGAACTCCCTCATCGACCTGATGCGCGGCGGCTGGCTCGACTCGGTGCAGGTCATCTACAACATCTTCGAGCAGGAGCCGCAGGCCGAGTTCCTGCCCGCGGCCGCGGAGAACAACGTCGGCGTCATCGTGCGCGTGGCGTTCGATGAAGGCTCGCTGACCGGCAAGTGGGACGCGGACACCCGCTTTGCCGCGGACGACTTCCGCAGCCGCTACTTCGCGGGTGACCGGCTGGCGCGGACGGTGAAGCGCGTCGCCGCAGTCAAGGAAACCATCGGCGATGCGGAGCCGGACCTGCCGACCGCCGCGCTCAAGTTCGCGCTCAAGCCCGCCGCGGTCTCGACCGTCATCCCCGGGATGCGCAACGCGCGGCAGGCCGAACTCAACTGCGGCGTGAGCGACCAACCGCCCATGACGGACGAACTCGAAGCACGGCTGCGCCAGCACAACTGGCTCCGCGCCTTCTGGTATTCGGGGAAGTAACCCATCGCGGACCTTCGAGGTTGTGCCTGGCTACGCCTGGCCCAAAACCTCGAAGGTCTCTTGGCAGGGGGTGAGGTATATGCGACTCGGCGGACCCATCTTCAACGCGGCCGATAACCCCGGCGCGTGGACACAGGCCGTCTGTGCGGCGGGCTACCGCGCGGCCTACTGCCCGCTCAAGCCGGACGCGGACGATGCGACCGTGCGTGCCTACGCGAACGCAGCCGCGCAGGCCGGCATCATCATTGCGGAGGTCGGCGCGTGGAGTAACCCGCTCAGCCCCGACCCCGCGACGCGGCAGGCGGCCATCGCCCACTGCCAGGCAAGCCTGCACCTGGCCGACCGGATCGGCGCGCGCTGTTGCGTCAACATCACCGGCTCGCGCGGCCCCAAGTGGGACGGCCCCGATCCGCGCGACCTGACGGATGAAACGTTTTACATGATCGTTCAAACCGTGCGCGATATCATAGACACGGTGCAGCCAACGCGCACATACTATACCCTGGAAACGATGCCCTGGGCGTACCCGGATTCGGCGGACAACTACCTGGATCTGCTGGCCGCGATCGACCGGCCGGCCTGCGCGGTCCACCTGGACCCGGTCAACCTCGTGTGCAGCCCGCAGCGTTATTTCGGCAACGCCGCGCTGCTGCGTGACTGCTTCGAGAAGCTGGGCCCGCACATCCGGTCGTGCCATGCCAAGGACATCCTGCTTGCGCCGGAGCTGACCGTTCACCTGAGCGAGGTTCGACCCGGGCTGGGCGCGCTGGATTACGATGTATTCCTGACCGAGCTGGCCCGTCTGGACCCGGACACGCCCTTGATGCTGGAGCATCTGACCGCAGAAGAGGAT
The DNA here is from genome assembly GCA_034429055.1 of Anaerolineae bacterium. Classification (GTDB taxonomy): domain Bacteria; phylum Chloroflexota; class Anaerolineae; order CG2-30-64-16; family CG2-30-64-16; genus MWBF01. The sequence continues at coordinate 5,588 of DAOUGK010000328.1, forward strand.
TACCGGCTTGCCGCCGAGCACATTCGCTCGGTCGCGGCCCGCAACGAGATTTCTCTGTAACCCGCCGGTACGACTATCAGCCACAGAGCGCACAGAGGCAACAGAGGTGTTCATATCTGGGTGGCCTCGGTGTCCTCTGTGGCAAATCCGTCGTAGCATAAGGAGACCCAATGCCAGCACACGCCCCCCTCACTGCCGTCCTGGCCGGCTGCGGCGGCATCAGCCGCGCCTGGCTCAACGCAATTCGCGACCTGCCCGACCTGCAGATGGTCGGCTTCGTTGACCTCATCGAGGATGCGGCCCGCGGCCGCGCCGCCGAGTACGGCTGGACCGATGCTGCCATCGGGACGGCGCTCGGCCCGGTCCTCGCTGCGACGAAGCCCGACATCGTCTTCGACTGCACCATCCCGGAGGCGCACGTCTCGGTCACGACCGAGGCGCTGGCCGCGGGCTGCCACGTGCTGGGGGAGAAGCCGCTGGCCGACAGCCTGGCCCACGCCCGCACGATGGTCGCGGCCGCGCAGGCGAGCGGCAAGCTGTATGCCGTCATGCAGAATCGCCGCTATGACCCCAACATCCGGCGGCTGCGCGCCTTCCTGGACAGCGGTGCGCTCGGCCAGGTGACGACCATCCACTGCGACTTCTTCATCGGCGCGCACTTTGGCGGCTTCCGCGACCGGATGGAGCATGTTCTCCTGCTCGACATGGCGATTCACACCTTCGACGCGTCCCGCTTCATCTCGCAGGCCGACCCGCTGGCCGTCTACGCGCACGAGTGGAACCCGGCCGGCTCGTGGTATGACCACGACGCGTCCGCAGTCGCGCTCTTCGAGATGAGCGACGGCCTGGTCTACACCTATCGCGGGAGCTGGTGCGCCGAGGGGCTCAACACCACGTGGGAGTCGGACTGGCGCATCATCGGCACGGAAGGCAGCGTGCGCTGGGACGGCGCGACCGGCTTCCAGGCGGAGACGGTCAAGGCGCGCGGCGGCTTCCGCTCGGACCTGCAACAGGTCGAGTTGCCCGCGTTCGATGCGGCTGACAAGACCGGCGGGCACGCCGGCTGCATCCGCGATTTCGTGCGCTGCGTCCGCACGGGCGAGACGCCGGAGACGATCTGCACCGACAACATCCAGAGCCTGGCGATGGTCTTCGGCGCGATCGAAAGCGCGGACACGGGCCAGCGCGTGACGATTGCCGCCTGACGCACGGGCTTGGACCTGCGGTTAGAAACCGCAGGCTGCCAGGCCAAGCGTGCCAAGGCACGCTACGCTTGCCGTTGGGCCAACCTGCTTCAGCAGGTTTCGGATATCAGGCTGCGGTTTGCAACCGCAGCCACGGGCCAGATGGAGAAACCAATGCCCAAGGAAACCATGTCCCCGCGCGAGCGCTGGCTCGCCGTCCTGACCCGCCAGGCGCCCGA
>DAOUGK010000329.1:0-1651 GCA_034429055.1 Anaerolineae bacterium
CTCTGTTGGTGACGCAAGCGGAGAGGGTACACCCGGTCCCATCCCGAACCCGGTAGTTAAGCTCCCCAGCGCCGATGGTAGTTGGAGCGCAAGCCCCTGCGAGAGTAGGTCATCGCCAACAGAGCTTGCTGAATATAATGATAGAGCCATCATACGACGGCGACCCCTGAAACAGGCGGTCGCTGTCTTGCTTTAAGCCCTCGTACATGCTATACTGTTGCTGGTAAAATACTGTATCGAAATAGGTCGTGTGTTGAAATCTAGCGGTGAACTGGATGATATTAGCAGCCTGATCCCGACCAGGGAGACCCAACCAGGTCAGCCATGGTCTTTTTTGTTGTCCAATCCGCATCCAGGCGGGTGAAAATGGACCGGCTGCCTCAGCAGGAGTTATTCTTTTGGAACCTGGTAGTAGTAGTGATTTAGTGAGCCTGCTGCCGTTGATCGGCACAGTGGGCGGCGGGATTCTCCTCGTCGCCTTGACGGCAGCAGCAGAAATGGCTTTCGCCTCCGTCAATCGGGCGCAGTTGCGCCAGGTGCTGGCCCAGCGGGGCAAGCGGGAACAGATGGCCGGACGGCTCCTGGGTGAGCCGGTGCGCTTGCTGTCCACCTTGCTTCTCACCAAACTGGCCGGCAAAATCCTGACGATTGCAGGTGTGACCCTGTTGGTCCTCCGCACCGGGCGGGCTGCGGCCCTGCCCTGGTGGCTGCTGGGAGCCGCCGCGCTGCTCGTGCTGGCACAATTGCTGCCGCGCGCGTGGGTCGTGGGCAGCCAGGCCCGCAGCGCCGTCATCCTGGCCCCCATCGTGAGCGGGCTGGCCGTACTCCTCTCGCCATTCACCGCCCTCATGCGGCGTATCGGCGAAGGCGCAGTGCAGACCGGCATCGCGGCTGAGAGCATCTTCCTGAGCGAAGACGGCCTCCGCTTCCTCCTCAATGTCTCCGACGAAGAAACCATCATCGAGGATGAAGAAAAGGAGATGATCGCGTCCATCTTCGCGTTCAGCGACAAGCTGGTGCGCGAGGTCATGGTCCCGCGCATCGACATGACCGGCGTCGAGCTCAATACGCCCATGATCGAGGCGTTGGATGTGATTCTCAAGGCCGGGCATTCGCGCCTGCCCGTCTACAACGACTCGGTGGACAACGTCGCCGGCATCCTGTATGCCAAGGACCTGCTGCGCTATCTGCGCGACGGCCGGACGGATGTCCCACTGAGCAAGATTGTCCGCCCGGCTTACTTCATCCCGGAATCCAAGAAGGTGGACGAGCTGCTGCAAGAGCTCCAGCAGCGCAAGGTGCACATGGCCGTTGTCGTCGACGAGTACGGCGGCACCGCGGGCATCATCACGATCGAGGACCTGCTCGAAGAAATCGTCGGTGAGATCCAGGACGAGTTCGATGCCGAAGAGCCGACCATCGAAACCGTGAACGACCACGAGTATCTGTTCGATGCACGCGTCCCGCTCGACGAGGTGACGAAGCTGCTGGCGGTTGAACTGCCCAGCGAGGGCGGCGACACGCTCGGCGGCTTCATCTACAGCCAGTTGGGCAAGGTCCCTGCCGTGGGCGACCGCATCGAGTATCAGCCGGCGACATTCGAGGTGCTCTCCGTCGCGGGCCGGCGCATCAAGCAAGTCCGCGCTGTCGT
>DAOUGK010000330.1:0-2172 GCA_034429055.1 Anaerolineae bacterium
CCCTGCCGGGGCGGCGGTTATCTTGCTCCGGCGAAGTGCACGGCGACTTGATGATCTTCGTGCCCGAGTAAAGCCAGGCGCGCAAGCAGGTGGTGCGTAAGGCTGCCACCGTGCGCGCCATCGAGATCGACCCGCCCATCCGCTTGTACTATGTCGAGATCGAGGAGCCGACGCTGGAGCATCAGCTCGGCGATTGGGACCGCATCGCCAACGAGCTGGCCGAGCGCTTCGATCTGCCCGGCGTGCATCTCGATCCGATCCTTCTCAACGACCTGCAGCGCGTCGTGCGCAAGGGCGACTGGAAAGTAACGGTCACAGTCTGGCAGGGCCGCGAGGCCGTGCGCGTGCAGCCGGGCTATGCTGAGGAGGCCTACGGCCTGGCCGTGGACATCGGCACGACGAGCGTTGCGATGCACCTGTGCGACCTGCGGACCGGCGAGGTCTTGACGACCGTGAGCCAGATGAATCCGCAGGTGGCCTACGGCGAAGACCTGATGAGCCGGGTCAGCTATTGCGACCTGAACGGGGCCGAGGGACTGGCAACGCTGCACGATGCGATTATCGCCGCGCTGAATGAGCTGGCGCGACAGGCCGCGGCCGAAGCCGATATACCGGTGACCGCGATCACTGATATTGTGCTGGTCGGCAACAGCGTCATGCATCACATCCTGCTCAACATCCCACCGCGTGAGCTGGGCCAGTCGCCTTTCGCGCCGGCTATCAGCGATGCCGTGGACGTTAAGGCGCGGGAGCTGGGGCTGCGCCTCGCGCCAGGCGCGCAGGCGCATGTGCTACCCGTCGAGGCCGGGCATGTCGGTGCGGACAACGTGGGCGTCATCCTGGCCGAAGAGCCGGACAAGGCCCCGGAGAACGAAGTCTGGCTCATCGTGGACGTCGGCACCAACGGCGAGCTGCTCCTGGGCAATTCCAAACAGCTCTTTTCCGCGTCCAGCCCGACCGGTCCCGCATTCGAGGGCGCACAGATTCGCCACGGCATGCGCGCGGCGCCGGGCGCCATCGAGCGCGTGCGCATCGACCCGGAGACGCTGGAGGCGCGCTTCAAGGTCATCGGCCGCGACGAGTGGAACGACCAGTGGACGACCGGCGAGAGCGCCGACCCATCTGGGCACGATCCGGCCCGCGATGACGGTGTGCATGTCGAGGATGCCGAGCCGGACGTCGCGTCGTTCGACGCGCCCCGCCGCAAGCGCAGGCCGCGACCCGGCGACGCCCCCATCCTGGCCGCGGGCATCTGTGGTTCGGGCATCATCGAGGCAGTAGCCGAGCTGTTCATGGCGGGCATGCTGACGCCCGACGGCCGGTTTGCGCCGGAAATCGAGTCCCCGCGGTTGAGCTGGCAGGGTGCGAAGGCCGAGTACGTGCTGGCCTGGCCGCACGAGACGAGCACGGGCCGGCCGGTCGTCATCACGAGTGAGGACGTGCGCAACATTCAACTCGGCAAGGCCGCACTCTATTCCGGGGCGCGGCTGTTGATGGATCGCATGGGCGTGGACCGGGTGGATCGCGTTATGCTGGCCGGCGCGTTCGGCAGCTACATCGACTCTAAGCACGCAATGGTGCTCGGCATGATTCCCGACTGCGACCTGGCCCGGGTGACCACCGTCGGTAACTCCGCGGGCGACGGTGCGCGTATCGCGCTGCTCAACAAGAACGAGCGCGAGGATGCGCGGCGGCTGGCCCGCTGGACCTCCTATATCGGCATTGCGCTTGAGCCGCGTTTCCAGGACGCCTTTGTGGAAGCCATGCCGCTGCCGCATTCGGTCGACAGCTTCCCGCACCTGGCGGAGACACTCGAGGCTGCGACCGCACGGCGGCGGGCCCGCGGCGTCTCTGACATCGTCAAAGCACGCAGCCGGCGGCGGCAGGTGGTAAGCACGGAAGGAGGGCAGTAGCGATGACCCAAGCATCGACGGCAGCCTGGCCGGATGTCCTGGCGCTCCTGCGGCAGACCCCGCGTACGCTGCGCGACCTGACCGCGGATGTGTCGCCGCATATCCTGCGCACGCGGCCTGCGCCCGACCAGTGGTCGGTGAGCGAGATTATCAGCCACCTGTGCGCGGTCGAGCCGCCCTATCGTGCCCGTCTGGTGCGCATCACCCTGCAGGAGAATCCCTACGTCACAGCCATCGGGCGCATCACGGGCGACTATGA
>DAOUGK010000331.1:0-2243 GCA_034429055.1 Anaerolineae bacterium
GACCAGTTCGAAACCAAGATCGAGAACGGCCAGATATCCATCCTGTTGGAGGCGTAGCGTGGCGAAAACCCCTGCTTCCGGCCCGGGACGCGGCCAGGCCATCTTCGCATGGCTGGACGAGCGCGCGGGCCTCAGCACGATTTGGAAGACCGTCTTCGCGCGCGCGGTGCCGGAGACCAACTGGTTCTACACGCTCGGCAGCGCCAGCACCATCCTGGCAATGCTCCAGGTCATCACCGGCATGCTGCTGACCATCTACTACGTGCCTTCGCCGGACCACGCGTACGAGTCCATCGAATACATCATGAACGAGGTCACGTTCGGGTGGTTGATCCGCGGCATGCACCACTGGGGCGCGACGCTGATGGTGCTGGTCGTCTTTCTCCACATGCTGAAGGCGTTCTTCGTGGGCGCATACAAGTGGCCCCGTGAACTGACCTGGATCACCGGCGCGGTGCTCCTGCTGATTGTACTGCTGCTGGGGTTCAGCGGCTACCTGCTACCCTGGAATCAGAAAGCCTACTGGGCGACCTCGGTGGGCACAGCCATCATCGGCGCGGTGCCGGGTCTCGGGCCGACCTTGATGCGGATCGCGCGCGGCGGTTCCGAGATTGGCGCGGTCACGCTCATACGCTTCTACGGCCTGCACATCTGGTGGTTGCCGATTGCGCTGCTGGGCCTGATCGGTGTGCATCTCTACCTGATCATCAAGATCGGCATCACGCATCCGCCGGAGCGTGACGAATAATCAGTAACGAGTAACCAGTAACGAGTAAAGAGCAACGAGTAATCAGTGACCAGTAACGAGTAATGAATCCTTTCGGTCGTCTGTCACTCATTACTCATTACTGATTACTCATTCCTAATTGTTCATTACTCGTTTTTCCTGAGCGAGGTCCCATGAACGAAGCCGAGAAGCAAGCCTATCTCGCCAAATACAAAGAGAAGAAGGCCAACGGTGAGTTGTTCTTCCCGCACTCGATCGGCAAGGACGCCGTCGTGTCGCTCTTCGTCTTCATCGTGCTGGTGCTGCTCGCCGTCTTTGCAGGCGTGCCCGCGGAGCCGCCGGCCAATCCATCGGACTCATCCTATATCCCGCGGCCTGAGTGGTACTTCCTGTGGATGTTCCAGCTCCTGAAGTATTTCCCCGGCCAGCTCGAGGGCGTGGCAATTGTGGGCCTGGGCGTGCTGCTTGCACTGGGCCTGTTCGGCTTGCCGTTCTTTGACCGCAGCGCCAAGCGCCACCCGCGCAATCGACCCATCGCCAGCCTCGTGATGATCGCCATTGTCGCGGGCATCGTGTTCCTCACCATCCAGGCCGTCGTGACGACCCCGCCCCAGGCCGAGGCCATTTCGATTGCCGGCGGCGAGGAGGCCAAGATTGCCGCGGGTGAGCAGTTCTACATCGAGTACTGCGCGGCGTGTCACGGCGAGGCGGGCGAGGGCGCCGAAATCGAGAACCAGCCGGGCGAGTTCACGAACCCGCTCAACGACCAGGACTTCCTGACTACGCACACGGACGACAACATCTTCAACGTCATCGACTACGGGTGGGACTCGCTGGGCATGCCGCCGTTCGGCCTGCGCTACGGCGGTGCGCTGACCGACCCGGACATCCGGGCCATCGTCGCATTCATCCGCGCCTGGTACGTCGTGGAGGACGAGGAAGGCACCGAGAACCTGGCCCTGGTCGAGACGCCGAGCTTCAGCCAGCATGTGAAGCCCATCTTCGATAAACGCTGCCTGAGCTGTCACGGCCGCCGTGTCAAGGGCGGGTACAGCGTCGAGACGTACGAGCAGGTGATGAACTCCGGCGACAACCCGCCGGTCATCATCCCGGGCGATGCGGCGAACAGCATCCTCGCGCAGATGTTGCGCGGCATCGAGACCCCGGCCGGCGGGCAGATGCCGCCGGGCCGCCCGCTCCGCGCGGACCAGATCGACCTGATCGAACGCTGGATCAACCAGGGCGCGCAGAATAACTGAGGACGGGGTTACTGGTTACTCATTACTCGTTACTCATTGCATGACCAGTAACGAGTAACGAGCAATGAGTAATAAGTAAATACGCTTCGCGATTCGATGAGAGGGAAGCATGAGTAAACTCGCACGGGTGTCGCTGCCCAGGGCGCTGGCCTATCGCGGCGGGCAGCCAATGATTGCCTGGCTGCTCCACCGCATCAGCGCCATCGGCATCGTGGTCTTCGTGTCCATGCACATCTGGGCTGCATTCTTCCTGTATG
>DAOUGK010000332.1:0-11806 GCA_034429055.1 Anaerolineae bacterium
GCCAGGCTGCGGGCCTGGTCGGGACGGTTGTCCTCGCCGATGAAGACGAGGAAGTCAGCCCACTGGCGGGCAATTTCGTCATCTGCCACGGTGGAGAGGAAGGCCGGGTCCAGGTTGGTCGGCGCGAAGAACGCATGGCGCAGCGTGCCGCCGTATTTCGACGGCGCGGCAGCGGGTTCAGCGGCCGCAGGTTCGGCGGCTGCGGGCTCGGCAGCGGGTTGCGCCGGGGTTGCCGGCGGGGTGCATGCGCTCAACAGCATACTGGTCAGCAGGACCAGGGCTAACAGGACGTTGAGTCTGCGTGCGAGTGTCATGCTTGTCCTCCTGTATGTGAAAGCAAACGATGGCCCAGTTTACCATACTTGGGCGGCTGGCGGAACTGCCTGCGGCCCGCCAACAGAAATTTCCAGTATGGCGCCACAGGGAAAACTGGAGTGGAGGCTTTAGCCGGTTGGGGCGTTTACAAGTGCATTCAGGCTAACCGGCTGAAGCCTCGACTCCATCTATTGTTCCTGGAAAGCAGCGTCGAGCGCCTCGGCCACGAAGAATGGGTCGGTGCCGATGACGCTGGCCGCGTAGAGCTCCATCGCGCCAATGTCGCCCGTGCGGTTCATCGGGTCGCCGCGGTCCACGATCCGGGCGAGGACGGGGAAACCGCCCCAGTCTTCGGCGGCAGGCCCGATGGGCGGCATCTGGATCGCGACGTTGAAGCTGGAGACGCCGAGTTGCTTCACGAAGGTGTCCAGCACCGTGAAGATGGCATCCTTGAGGTCGTCGTTGAGGCTCGACGCTATGAGCAGGGTCTCGCGCTCCTTGACGGGCGTCAGCGAGACGGCCACGTCCACACTTCGCCACCTGAAGCCCAGTTGCAGCGCGCGGTGGACGGCCTGCAGGTCCTGGAAATAGTTGGCATCGTACTGGGCGCAGTACGCCGCGGCCTGCCGTCGCAGGAACTCGACCTTGGGATAATGCATATCGCGCGTGAGGGTCATCTGCGTGTGCCCGTGGACGAGCGAGGCCGCGGCCTTCCAGACGCAGTTCCACATGAAGAAGAAGTAACTGGCCGCCGGATCGGCTGCGTGGGCCTGTCGGCCCCATTCGGTGGCCGTGTCGATGTAGTCGCGCACGCGCTCGCGCGTGAGGGCGAGCGGGTGGTGCTCGTCGAAGATGACGATGCCATGCGAGCCGTCGTACTTGGCGACGTTGCTGGCAGTGATCGAGTGCTGCCCCTGCACCCGACCAAAGGTGTCCGCAGGCGTGCCTTCCAGCGGGCGGCAGAAGGGATCGTTGCGCGTCTCTGCGATGACCCGGTCGAGGTCAGCCGTGCCGCGGATTTCCAGGGGCCGCCGCGCGCGCAGCTCGTTGTAGAGCGCGCCCTCCCAACTGACCAGGTTCGTGACCTTGATGATCTGCTGGGTCGAGACCGCCTCGACTGAGCCGAAGTAGCCCCGAATCCAGTCGTGCATGGCCTCGGGTGGGGTCAGCGCGCCCGACACCTCGCTGATATAGAAGATGCGGTGGAAGCGTTCCTGGTCCTCGTCCGGCAGGTCCGCCACCATCTCCGGCAGGTTCAGAATCCGTGGTGCAACCTCGTGCGCGGGTTGCGCCGGCGGCTCTCGGCGTTTCTCGAGACCCGTTGAGTTCAGCATGTGCTCTCCTTCTGTATTGCGCGGCCGTAGGCCGCGGCCAGCGCATCTTCGACAAGCGCCGGGATGATAGCCAACCGGTATTCGCGCGAGGCGCGTAGGGGATTGCTGCGCGGCTGTGCCGCGGCCTGGGCCAGCCGACCTGCTTCTGCCCAGGCCTCAGGGCCAGGCTCGGCACCCTGCAGAAACGCTTCCACCCCGGCCGCGCGGAAGGGCACGGCCGCGACCGGTCCCAGCGCGACCACCGCAGCCGCAATGCTGCCGTCCGCGGCAAGAGTCAGCTTGGCCGCGCAGTTGACCGTGGGCAGGATGAGCGAGGGCCGGCGGCCGGCGCGGCGCCAGGCCGTGCCCCATGCGGTCGCGGGCACCGGAAAGCGTATGTGCGTGATGAGCTGGCGCGTGGGGTCGACCGTCGAGCGGCCAGGCCCGGCGAAGAGCCCAACGACCGGCTGCCATGCAGCGCCGGATGCCTCCATGACGCGCACCTCGGCCTCCAGCGCCAGGGCCGCGATCGCGCCATCGGCCGCGGGCATGGCCTGGACGAGGTTGCCCACCCAGGTCGCTGCATTCTGGATCGCTGCCGCGCCGACCGCGGCTGCAGCTTCCGCGAGGACGTGGACGTGTTGCCGGAGGAAAGGGTGGTCACGCAACTGCGCAAAGGTGACGCACGCGCCGGCCTCGATGTACTCTGCGGTCATGCGGATGTCGCGTAGTCCGGATATGCCGGTGATATCGACCAGGCAGGCCGGCGCACGCTTGCCTGCGCGCATGTCCGGCAGGATATCCGTGCCGCCCGCGATGATGCGCGCACCTCCGCGATGTTGCTCCAGGACGGCGAGCGCGGCTTCCACGGTGGCGGGGGTGACATAACTCGTCATGTGCCGCTTCCCCGGATGGCCGCCAGCACCCGTTCCGGCGTGGCCGGGATGGTGCGCAGCCGGCAGCCCACCGCCCGCGAGAGCGCATTGATGATCGCGGGCGTAGTCGGCAGCATGGCGGCCTCGCCCAGCCCCTTGACTCCGAACGGGCCGTGGCGGCCGGGCACCTCCACGAGCAGGACGTTGATCTGCGGCATGGACTTCGCAGTGGGCAGGTAGTAGTCGGCCAGCCCGGTCGTGTGACCGGGCAGCACTTCCTCCAGCAGGGCCGCGCCGAGTCCCATCAGCACCGCGCCCTCGATCTGTCCCTCCGCGTCGAGGCGGTTGACCGCCCGGCCGACGTCGTGGGCTGCGACCACGCGCAGGACGCGGACCTCGCCCGTCCGCAGGTCGGCTTCGACCTCGGCCACATGCGCACCCGTTACGAACAGGGGCAGGTAGGCGGGTCGCGTCTCTGCGGGGAACCGGTCGGACAGATCGAAGACCCCGCGCACGCGACGCGCGTGGCCGATGCGGTCGAACTCGGCCGCAACCTGAGCGAGGGTAACCTTAGTCCCGGCGAGCGTGTTTGTCACGTTGCCGTCCCGCAGCGACAGGGCATCCGGCGCGACATCGAGCAGCTCGGACGCGATGCCCAGAACTGCGGCCCGCAGATTGCTTGCGGCCGCGACGACTGCGCCGCCCACGAAGTAGACCGCGCGCGACGCGCCCTGAATGCCGCTGTCGGGCGCGCGTGCAGTGTCCGAGTTGATCACTGTGACCTGTGCGCGCGGGACGCCGAGCGCCTCTGCGGCCATCTGGGTCATGGCTGTGTTGGTGCCCTGGCCGTAGTCGGGCGCGGTGCAGTAGATGGCAAATTGCCCATCGCGCGTCAGCTCCGCGTGCGCCTCGATGCGGAGCGTGCCGGACTTGCCGAAACGGTACCACATAGCTGCCAGCCCAACCTCGCGACGCAGGGGGCTGGACGTGCTGTTGAACGCAGCCGCATCCGCCAGCAAAGCCCGATAGTGTGGCTCCACGGCGGCCAGCACCTCCGCGCAGCCGAGCGACTCACCCGCCGGGTAGCCAAGCCAGGTCGTCTCCCCATCTGCCAGCGCGTTCTGCCGGCGCAGCGCCAGCGGGTCCGCCTCGAGCGCCTGGGCCAGCTCATCGAGCAGGCATTCCGTCGCAAACGCGGCCTGCGCGGTGCCGTAGCCGCGATACTGGCCTGCCTTCGGACCATTCGTGTAGACTGTGCGCGCACGGAGCTCGACCGCGGACCAGCGGTACGGCCCGCCGCCCGCGGTGATCGCGTAGTTCGGGATGTACTTGCCGCCGCTGTCATAGGCGCCGGTGTTCGCGTCCATCTCAGCGCGCAGCGCAAGGAGCCGGCCGTTGCGCGTTGCGGTAATGCTATTACGAACCGTGTACGGATGGCGCTTGGGTGAGGCAGCAAAGGACTCCCGCCGGGTGTACATCAGGCGGACGGGTCGGCCCGTGCGATAGGCCGCAAGCGCGGTCGCGACGAAAGGCCAGGGGTCCTGTTTCCCGCCAAACGAGCCGCCCGTCGGCGGCAGGATCACGCGCACCTGCTCCGGGGGCAGCGCGAGCGCGCCTGCGATGTACTTCTGCTGGTAGTAGGGCTCGTGCGTCCCGCCGATGACCGTAAGCTGGCCTGCTTCGTCCAGATAGCCGAGCAGGGTCTCGCGCTCGAGCGCGGCGTGTTCGAGGTAGGCCGTGCGATACTCGCCCGTAACCGTCACTTCTGCGGCAGCCATTGCTGCGGCCAAGTCGCCGGCCTGCAACTGCTCTGCGGAGAGCACGTTGCCTTCGCCTGCGATGTGCGGCGTATCCGCGGCCAACGCGCCCTCGACCTCGAAGGTATGCGGCAGGACGGCATAGTGCGCCTCGATGGCTGCCGCACCTTCCGCTGCGGCGGCCTGCGTTTCAGCGACCACCAGGGCGATGGGTGCGCCGAGCATACGCAGGGTTGCACCAACCGGCGCCAGCAGCGGCTCATCCTCGCTGTAGTCGCCCAGACCGTTCTCGCCGGGGATGTCTTCGGCGGTCAGCACCGCACCGACGCCGGGCACGCGACGCGCCGCGGCGATCTCCAGCCCAAGCAGACGCGCGTGGTGATGGGTTGAACGCAGGACGTGCATGTGTAACAGGCCGGGCACGCGCATGTCCTCGACATACTGCGCCGCGCCCGTCACCTTCGCGACCGAATCCACGCGCAGCGCGCTGCCGCCGATGACTGGCAACCCCGGATCGCCTTGTGCAGGGGCTGCATCGGTCTCGCCACGCAGCACTGCGGCCGCGGCCTGTACGGCCCCGACAATCTTCGCGTAGCCTGTGCAGCGGCAGAGCTGGCCGTCCAGCGCCTCGATAACCTCCGCCGCCGTCGGGTCCGGCACGCGGTCGAGCAGCGCCTTCGCGGTGAGCAGCATGGCCGGCGTGCAGAAGCCGCATTGGACGGCGCCGTGAGCAATGAATGCGACCTGGAGCGGGTGCAGCGCGTCCGGCGTGCCGAGGCCCTCGACGGTGAGCACCTCGCGGCCTGCAACCTTACCCGCGGGCGTCAGGCAGGCGCGTACGGGCAGGCCGTCGAGCAGGACGGTACACGCGCCGCACTCGCCCTCGTAGTCGCAGCCCTGCTTCGCGCCGGTCAGCTCGAGCGGGCCGCGCAGCACGTCGAGCAGGGGTGCGGCCGGATCGACTGTGACGCGGACGGTGCGGTGGTTGACGGTGAACGAGATTTCCTGTAGTGGCATCGAGTGCGGTCTTTGAGCATCAGGGAGCGGCAGGTCGCGCGGCGAGCCTGTGTCTGTTGGTCGGTCGAACAGGTACACTATAGCACTGCCGTGGCTACGGTGTCAATGAACGGTGGAAACATAAGTGTTCAGCGTTACCGCATAACACAAGGTCAGCACGCCCACAAACCCGGTTTCTCGGCAAAGCGCAGCTTCGCCGAGAAACCGGGTGTGTAACGGTGAACAGGTGCGTGGGAACAAACCAGGCAGGCGAAGGACTCGCCTGCCTGGTGGGCTGCCTCATGGCAGCTATTTTGTGATCTGGGTTAGTTGTTAGGGCCGGCTTCCGCGACGGCCACCCCGCCCCGCACTCCGTTCCGCACCCGGAGCATCCGTGTTCGCTACGATCTCGTCATAGGCCGCCTGGCTCAGGTACTGCGGCTCGTACTCCGTGCCGGTCCGGGCGTCGAGGTTCTGAACGAAGGCCCGCAGGTGGTTCTCAGAGCCCCGCTCCAGGTTCTCGAACAGACGCACCAGCGCGCTGTTGTCGGTGACTGCCAGGCGTTCCTGCAGATCGAGGATGTCGATTTCTTCGATGGCTGCCCCAACCTTAAGGGCATCAGTCACGGACTCGCTGCCCTGTGCTACCAGTTGGTCATGGAGCGCCTGCAACTCGTCGTTAGCGAACTCACCGAACTCGAGACCTACGATCGGGTCGCTGAGGTCGTAGTACTCCAGCCAGTAGGCGACCGCATCGGTGTGCTGCTGCTCGGCCCGCGCAATGTTGTTGAACACCCGCAGGTCCCACTTCTCGTAGAGCGTGATATAGACGTCGTGAGCCAGCTTTTCCTCTTCGCGCATGAACTGGAGCGCCTCGGCCTCTTCCGGAGTCACGGTTTTGGGCGCGTCAGCGATGGCCGCCTGGGCCGCAACGCCTGCTCCCGGCGCATTGGGGTCAACGACGGGTTCGGCTGCGCTGGCGCCGAAGACGGTCGAGGTCAGGGTGAACAGCGCAATAGCGCCGGTAGCAACTATCTTCTTGAACATGGTATCTCTCCTGTCGGTATGCTTCATGATGTTCGAGAGCGCTGTCGCTCTCGAACCTTACGCCTGCATCTTACAGGAGAGTTGTGAAGAAGTGACGAAGGAACGTTTTATTCGGTGTGAATTTTGGAGTAGGGTGCGCAACCGGCAGGCGGCCTGCGCGGATCGCCTGTCGGGGGATTTGGGGCGCGCTCTACTCAGTCTTGGCCGGCTCGATAGCCGCGACCAGGAGCGGCGTCTTGTCCGTGCCTCGATAGTAGCCGCCGAAGCGCTCGGTCAGTGCGGTCTTGTCGGCCAGCAGGTCCTGCACGAACCGGTATGACAGCGGCTCGTACAGCAGTTCCGCCGCGACCGTGAACGGCCCCTGCGCGCCCTGCGTGTCCACCCGGTAGGTGATGGTGTCGCTGCCGCCCACGAAGTCAGCGTCCCCCTGCGCGTCACCATAGACTGCGATATCGGCGGGCAGGGCGCCCTTATCCATGCCGGCGGGCAGCAGCCGGTTGTCTTTGAGGTAGCGGGCCGCGCGCAGCAGGGTGTAGGTGACCTGGCCCTCGTTGTTGCCCATGATCGGCTCGTAAATCTGCACCTGGTCCGCATTCGTGATGACATCGTAGTGTGGCTCGAAGGCTGCAGGGTCGGCGTCGGCCGCGTTGCCGGCGATGGTGCCGTCCGCGCTGTGTGCGCCCGACTCGAAGACGACCTTGCCTGAGACGTCAGCCACCGTCACATGCAGCCAGGCGCGCCGCGAGGGGAAGCTGGCCGGGAACTTGTGGCCGGTCAGCGGCGTGACCTGCAACTCCGCGGTCACGACGCCATCCGCCAGCGCCAGGCTGTTCAGCGCCAACGCCGCCGAACGCTGGCCCATCTGGTCGGTCACACGTGCCTCTGTCGCGGCGAAGTGCTCGGGGTCGGCCGTTACCTCCAGCTCGCCGCCCCAGTCGTTCAGGATTTTCAGCATGAAGGCGTTGCCGCCGACAAAGAAGTGCTGAAAGAACGGCTCGCGGGTGGGCAGGCCGGTGGGCACGGTCGAGATGACCACGCCGCCCTGCGCCTGCGGCATATGGCAGCTCTGGCACGAGGTCGCGTCGGTGCTGAAGCTGCTGTGCTGCCACTCGGTATAGGGCGTCTGTTCGGGGAACTCGCCCAACACATTGCCCCGGGCATCCACGTAGGGTGTGTAGAGGTTGTGGCAGGTGGCGCAGTGCTCAGCCGAGTCCATGTGCGGGCCATAGGTTGGGACGAACCCGGTGCTGGCGAGCATGACCTGCGCTTCTGGCTGTTCGTAGGGGCCGTAGATGAGACGGTTGGGCGGCGCGGTGCTGGTATCCACATCGTAGCCGCCGCTGAAGCTGGCCGGCTGGCCGAAGTTCGTGCTCTGGAGCTGATGACAGAGCGTGCAGGAGACGCCTTCGATGGCCGCGGGGTGCTGCGGATGGTCCGCGCTGAAGAATCCCTTGTCAAGGGCCGCGACGGCCTGGCCCTCGACCTCGGCCTGCGTCACGGCCATCGGCATGTGACACTTGGTGCACTTTTCCTCGATGACCTGCTTGAGCGCGGGGAAACGGGCCACCTCTGAGCTGACCTTGGCCTGCCAGACCGGGTCTTTGGCCGCATTTGCCATCATGGTGGCGCGCCACATGGCCGGCATGGACACATCCGCGCCGGTCTCATCCTTCAGGCCCGTGTGGCACGCGGCGCAGAGGCCCGCGCCGGAGAAGTCCGCGGTCGTGAATGTGGCGAGCGCGGTGTTCTCCGCCGGCTTGCGCTCAGGGACGGCGTTGCGCGCCGACCTTCCACAGGCCGATGTGAATGTGAGCAGCAGGACGAGTGCGAGAACAAGAGCAGCGAGACGAATCATGCGGCAGTGCATATTCACCCTCCTCGGTATGCCTCCATTATACACCCGGTCAGCCGCAAGTTTGGACAACGGTTGCCCGTGAATTACAATCTTACCGTGACCTTCGTGTGGCGGTCCGCGTTGTCACGCCGCCAAAGGGAGCTTCAGATGAAGATAACGTGTCTAGTCGACAATGCCGTTCAACTCAGTTCTGGTTTGTGGGGCGAGCATGGGCTGGCCTACCTTATCGAGACAGCCGGTCAGCGCGTCCTTTTCGACACGGGGCAGAGCGGGACGGTGCTGCTGCACAATCTCAAACGGTTCGACATCGATCCGTTGAGCATCGACGCGCTCGCCATCAGCCACGCACACTATGACCACACCGGCGGTCTGCCGGCCCTGCTCGGCCAGCTTCGGCCGGGGCTGCCCCTCTATGCCAACGCAGATCTGTTCCGCGAGCGGTATTCGCAGCACGACGGCGCGCCCCGGCGCATCGGCCTGCCCCTGGGCCCGGCGGAGCTGGCAGAGCGGCTGACGCTGAAGCTGAGCGCCGCGCCCCAGGAGATTGCGCCGGGCGTGTGGACGAGCGGCGAGATCACCGACCGGCGGGAGTTCGAGGGCCGGGGCAAGGGCCTGCTGATGGCGGAAGCGGGGGAACTTGTCCCCGACGCGTACCACGATGACATGGCATTGGTGCTGCATGCCGGCGACCGGCTGGCGCTGCTCTGCGGCTGCTGTCATGCGGGCCTGCTCAATACGTTGGCGCATGTGACTTGCCACTTCCCGCAGCCCATCGCGTTCATTGCGGGCGGGCTCCATCTGGCAGCGGTGACTGCAGAAGACCTGGCGCGCACCGGTGCAACCCTGGCGGCGCTGCCTGCGCTGCAAGGTGTCTATCCCGGCCACTGCACGGGCGAAACGGCCATCCTGACCCTTGCGCAGACGTTAGGCCCGGCCTTCGTACACTTCGGCGTGGCGGGCACGACCATCGAGCTATAGCGCGGCCCGACATGCCGGGCCAGACAGGATGAGGCAACAGTGAACCGGACGCCACCCACGGACGCAGACGACCCCATTGACTTGCTGGCGCGCGCTGTCCCCAGGCATCTGTGGGTCGCGGTGATCACGGTGGCTGTCATGCTGCTCGTGAGCTGGCTGTTCTTCACCCCGCCCGCGCAGCAGGGGGAAGCTGCGGCCGGGGAGACGCTGGAGGGCCGTGTCCTCGAGGTGCTGGCCGAGGAGGAATTCGTCATCGCGGGGCAGACGCAGCCGGTCCAGCGGGTGCTGGTGGAGATTGCCCGCGGCAGCCAGCGGGGCGCGCGCATCGAGGTGCTGCACGGGGAGACGACTGTCCTGACTGAAGGCACGCGCGTGACTGCAGGCGACCGGGTGCTCCTGGAGCGTGCCGCCGGACCGGGTGGAGAGCAGTACTACATCTCCGATTTCGTGCGCTGGCCCGCGCTCCTCATCCTGACGCTGCTGTTTGCCGTTGCCGCGATCGTCGTCGGACGCTCGGTGGGGCTGCGCGCGCTAGTCAGCATGGGCATCAGCGTCCTCGGCATCGCCGGCTTCATCATCCCCGGCATCTTGGCGGGCCACGACCCGTTGCTCGTCTGCCTGTTCGGCGCACTGTTGCTGATGACGGCCTCGCTGTACCTCACCTACGGGTGGACCTGGAAGACCCACACCGCGCTGGCCGGCCTGACGGTGAGCCTGCTGGCGACAGCGTTGCTATCCGTGCTCTTTGTCCGGCTCGGACATCTGGCCGGGTTCGGCTCGGAGGAGGCCGGGTTCCTCGCGTACCTGGGAGAGATGCAGGTCAACCTGCGTGGGGTGCTGCTCGGCGGCATCGTGGTCGGCGCAGTCGGCGTGATCGACGATGTGGCTGTCGGCCAGGCGTCCGCCACGTTCGAGCTGCATCGCGCCAATCCGCAGCTCACCTGGTCCCAGCTCTTCCGGCACAGCATGGTCATCGGCCGTGACCATATCGCCTCGATGACCAACACACTGCTGTTGGCGTATGTCGGCGCATCGCTGCCGCTCTTCCTGCTGATGGCCGGGCTGCACGTCCCACTGGCACAGACCCTCAACCGCGAGTTCATTGCCGAAGAGATCGTCCGCACGCTCACCGGCAGTCTTGGACTGATCCTTGCCGTGCCCGTGACGAGCCTGCTGGCCGGGTGGGTGGCGCAGCGGTGTGCCGCCGTGATCCCAACTGAGTGAACCCCTATCGTCCCTCCTGTCAATAGGCCATCCGGCCAATATGGGAATTGACCACGCGCCCGATGTCTCTATGCCTTCTACCCCTTATACTGGCAGCAGATTGACAGATTCAGCGCGGGTCACCGGACCAGCGGCCCGTGTTGAGCGGCAAGAGGTTTCGAACAGGAGGTTCAGATGTTTCCCTTGAACGACTATGTCGCTCTGAAGGATTACCAGTTGAATCGTGAGCCGGTCGTCGCAAAGCGCGCTGAAGAGCACCGGATCCTGACGGAAGCCGGCCTCATTCGGCGGCCCTGGCTGGCATGCCAGGCGTGCCGGGCGCTGTGGCGCTTTGGCCGCATGCTTATAGCTGCCGGCCGGCGGTTGGAGCAACGCTACGAGCGCTTAGCCCTTCAACCGGCGTGAGGTTGGCAGGAGCGTCAGAGGGTCCCGACAATCCAAGTCGGGGAACTGGGTCGTATGCAGCATGTGACGGGAACGCCCTTCCAGTTGAGGCAGAAGAGCAGAAGGAGGTTCCATGAAACGCAATCGGGTGGTCTTTGCCGGTACGCTTGCTTTCGCCATCCTGTCCGCATTCTGGGCGTTCCTGGTCATGGATTCACTGCTGAGAGCGTTCTCGCAGAGCCTCAGCCCCGTCGACTTGGGTGCCATCTACATACTCGGCCTCATCACGGGGCTGGGCTTTGGCCTGGCCTTCGCTTTCCGGCGGGACCAGACCGCGGTCTGACATCTCGGGATCGCAGCACATACACAGGGAGGCTAGAGCATGACAACCCATTCGGCAGCGAGCAACTTCGACGCGCGCCACGCCATCATCGGCTGGCTGGCAAGGACGGTCCTGTTCGTTCCCTTCATCGGAGCGATCGTCTTTGCCGCGGCAGGGACGCTCAACTGGCTGAACGGCTGGGTCTACGTCATCTGGTACCTGGTCGTGTCGGTTGTCGCGGTGTTCCTGACCGATCCGACCCTGCTTGCGGAACGCTCCAGCTCCCGTCGCGTCAAGGGCCAGAAGAGCTGGGACAAGGCACTGATGGGTGTTTACGGCCTGCTCATGCCGCTGGTCCTACCGATCGTTGCGGGGCTGAATGTCCGTTTCGGTTGGCCGCCGGAGGTCGCGCGCTGGCTCCAGGTTGCCGGGTTTGCGGTCTATGCGCTGGGCTGGGCCCTGCACCTGTGGGCGATGGCCGCCAACCGCTATCACGCGCTTGTGGTGCGCATCCAATCCGACCGCGGCCAGACGGTCGTCACTAACGGCCCCTACCGCTACGTACGCCACCCGTCGTACGTGGGCGGCATCCTGCAGGCCCTCTCCGTCGCGCTCCTGCTCGGCTCGGCGTGGGCGCTGATCCCGGGCGTGCTCAGCGGGCTGTTGTTGCTCGTGCGCACGGCCCTCGAGGACCGGACCCTGCAACAGGAGTTGGCCGGCTATCGCGCGTATGCGGGACG
>DAOUGK010000333.1:0-3170 GCA_034429055.1 Anaerolineae bacterium
TCAGAGCATGTGATCGCGATCGCGGGCTCACTCAAGTCCGCGTTCGCCACTCCCAGGTTGCTCAGCCACGCGCCTTCACTGGATCGATCGCCGGTCTCGCGCGCGATGTCCAAGGCCTGTTCGTAGGCTTCGATGGCCCGCTTCGTCTTGCCCAGGGCTGCATATGCCACTCCCAGATTGCCCAGATGGGCGCCCTCGTCCATGCGCTGCTTGAGCGCCTGCGCTGCGGCGAGCGCTGCCTGCAGGTAGTCGATGCACCGGGACACCGTTTCGCGGATCTCCAGCATGAACATAACGGCACGCGGCATGGCGTTCAGCCAGCGAAGCGCGCGCGCGTCCGTCCGGCCCGCAAGCGCGCGCCAGTCCTGCACGAGGTGCGGCCAGATACCATCGAAGAGCTTCAGAGACTCCAGGACGTGCCCCGAGCCTTGCGCGTACAGGGACCTGGTCTCATAACCGCGTTTGAGATAGTACTCGGCGTGGCGGAACAGCAGCTCGTCGTGCGCCGGTCCGGCGGCCGCAGACGATTCGCGCGCCAGGTCCGCGAGGAGATCGTGCAGACTGTAGCTCTGCGTGACTTGATCATATTCGACCAGGCTCTGATGGACGAGCACGCTCAGGCTCCTGCTCGCCTCGGCCTTCTCCAGATTCCACACTGCGGCGACTGCCGCGCGATCGAACGGCGCAGGGAACACAGCCAGGTCGCACCAGCGCTGCGCGAGGGTCGCGTCCGTCTCAGCCAGCCGGTCGAGGCTAACGCGCAACACGCGCGCGACCTCGAGGTCGTTAACTCTGAGCTTATCCAGCCGCGTGGCTTGCAGCTCCGCCGCGTAGGTCGTCAGATCGACATCCCGGTACTGGATCAGGTAGGCGGCAGCCACGCGCAGTGCCAGCGGCAGCCTGCCGCACAGGCGGGCCAGACGGCCGAGCGGCGACTCAGCCAGTTGCTCCGGCGGATGGTTCGCGATGAAGGCCTCCTGCTCCTCCGACAGAACCCACCGCCGCCCGGCCGTGAGACGCCTGGCCAGGAACTTCACGGCATCGGGCAACTGCAGCAGGGTCAAATCGACCGACTCACCGCCGGGCAAGTCGAAGGTCAAGCGCGAGGTCACAAGGATCGCCCAGCCGGCCGGTGGCGGCAGCAGCGGGCAGACCTGCTCGGCCCCGGCCGCGTTATCGAGGAGCAGAATGCCCCGCCGGCCGGCCAGCGCGTCCAGGTAGACGCCTTGCAGCGCGGCCTCCTCGTCCGGCAGCTTCACCCATCTGGGTTTCGCGGCGTGGATAATGGCCGCGTAGACCTGCCCGACGGTCAGAGGGCGCGCGCCGGGTTGCAGCTCGAGCTCGAAGCCGGCATCGCCGTAGTGGTCCCGCACTCGACTGGCTATGACGCGGGCCAGCTCGGTCTTGCCGATGCCACCCATGCCGTGCAACGCGAAGATGGTCACGGCGGCTGCATCTGCGCGGCTGCCGTTATGCGAGAGGCGTGCGACTAGCGTCTTGATGTGCTCCTCGCGGTCCGTGAAGTCACGGACCGGTTCGCGGATCCTGAACATCGTCGCGCCGGGCAGCGGCGCCGGAGGAGATAGGTCGGTGACTGTCTCGCGCCCAGGCTCAGGTACTCGCGCCACGGGCCGCGGCTGTGCCTCCGCGGCGCTCAGGGTGCGATATTCTGCGAGCAAGGCAGCCAGGCCGGCGTAGGCAGGTGCTTGCTCGAGAGCCAGAGCCAGCAGCGGCTCGACTTTCCCCACGCGTTCCGCTTCGTTCAGGATCTCCTCACAGTAGGCGAGGGCCGCCCCTGAGAAGTCGATGGCCGCGAGTTTGAGCCCAACATCGCTCGCGAACAGCCGCGCCTGGCTGACGTGCGGATAGCAATCAGCCAGGGCTTCGCGCATCCGGCAGAAGAGGTCATGGCGCTTGGTCATGCAGCACCGTCCGGTCAGCCAGAACCGGGAGCAGAGGTTTGTGGCGAAGGTTACTATCTGTGATGCATTCTACAGTTGAATCGGCGCGGCGTCAACCATGAATGCCCGCGGCAGGCAGCGACAGCGCCACCCGGAAATGACAGGTCGCTCCAGATTCAGGGGCGACGGCGCGCCGAGACGCGCATCGGCCACCGCCAAAGATGGAAGATGTATACTCGCTGCGGGCTACGCGCGGCCCTGACGCCTGCGGGTCGTTGCGTCCCTCGTCGTCCCGGTAAGGGTACGGCTCATCCAGGCTCGCGGTCCACTCCTCGTCACCCGCCATCTCCATCACGCCATAGGGGCTCGCCTTCGCCCGAGGCCTGGCTTCAAAGCTTCTGTACGCCTCGTTGCCCCACGGATAGATGCGGCCATCCGTCCCGCGCGCAGCCTTCTCCCACTCTGCCTCGCTCGGCAGGCGCAGGATGCGGCCGCACGCCCTGCTGAGCCAGAGACAGAACGAGACCGCTTCCTGCCACTCCACGCTTGCCTTTGGTAGCAATGTGCCGGGCCGCACCCTGATGAGCAGGCGCGTCGCGCTCAGGAAGACGCCGTACTGCTCTCCGGTCACGCAATACTTGCTGATGTAGTAGTCCGGCAGGTACACCCGATGCCGGGGCTGTTCGTTGGCCCTGGCGTAGGGATCAGCCGCCGGATCGCTGCCCATGGTGAACTCGCCTGCGGGAATGCGGATCATCACGAGGTGAATCGGGGATTCGATGACCAGGCGGTCCGGTATCGCGGGAGGCGCGGCCAGGGATTGCCGCGGGTCCCTGACGGGCAGCGGGTCAGGCGGAGGCTCGGACGGCGGGCCGGATGGCCCCGGCGAAACGGGTGGGGCCGGAGGGCGCTTCGTCGTGCGCAGTTGCCGGTAGCGTGCGCGCAAGCCGGGCAACTCGGTGTGGCCCGGGTACTCCCTGAGCGCCAGCGCCAGCAGGGCCTCGACCACGCCCTGCTTCTCGGCCTGGTGCACGATCTCCGACCAGAAGACGACCGGCGCCCCCGCAAGGCTCAGATGCACGACGCTGAGGCCGGCCCCCCGCGCCACGCGCCGCGCGTTGGCCTGGTCGTCGTAGAGGTCGGCCAGGACCTCGCTGATCCGGTGCAACAGATCACTGCGTTCGGTCATGGGCCAGGGCTCCGGACTGCGCACGGAAGGTCGGATGCATCAGGGAATCAAAGCTGGGAATCTTCATGAAACGACTGCAT
>DAOUGK010000334.1:0-5403 GCA_034429055.1 Anaerolineae bacterium
AAGCGCGTTTCGCTGTACTCTACCTGACTCTCCACTACGACATCGGCGGTATTGAGGCCTGCCTGCTTGCGCTGCGCATCTTTATCGTTTGCCACCTTGACGGCCAGCGGCCGCCGGTCCAGCACAGACGGGTCCGCGGGGCGCAGGCCGGTGAAGATGGAGACGCCCGGCTCGCGCGGCAGCAGCGCGGCAGACAGCGTCGGCGTCATCGTCGCAGTCGCAGTCGGCTCAGGCGTGGCGGTGGGTTCAGGCGTCGCGGTCGGCTCGAGTGTTGCAGTGAGCGTGGGGGGCGGCTCAGGCGTGCTGGTGGGCGGCCGAGGGGTACGGGTCGGCGTGGCGGTGGCTTCCTGCACCGCCGGGCCGCCGCAGCCGGCGAACAGGCTCACCACGACGAGCAGCGTCAGCACAACAGCCGCCAGGGGTAGACGGATGGGTTCTTTCACGAAAAATCCTCCGAGGCGAATATGGTGGCATTATACACAAAACGGACGCCGGAACGAAGTTCGGCGTTCCCATTGGTTGTGTTTTGTCCTGGGTGGCACGGAAGCACCCAGAGCGGAGGGCGTCGCAGACAGGCACAGCCTGGTTGCGACGCACGCAGTCGAAGGGGCGGCCTCGTCCGGCATCGGCGCAGCCGAAGCACGGCATCCTTCGACTGGCCTTGCGCCGTCGGCAGCGGTGAAGCATCCACCCGCTCAGGATGCTCGCGCCTGCTCCCGTTCAGCTTAGTATCTATCCGTAAACTCGCTCTGGCCGGTCTCCGACCGAGCCAGGGGCACGGTCAGAGACCGGCCCCAGCAATTCTCGGACAGACACTTATTGGCCGGCTAGATGTGCTATAATCGCGCGTCGTTGACGCCGATACCATCGAGGGCCTGACCTTGCGCACTCCCACCCACGCACCTGCGGACGCCCCGCGCACCATCATCGTCATGCTGCTGGCGCGCACCGCGCTCAACCTGCAATTCCGGATCGTCTACCCGTTCCTGCCCGCCATCGGCCGGGGGCTGGGCGTGCCGCTGGAGACAGCCAGCCTGCTGCTCACTGCGCGGGCGGTCGTCAGCGTCGCCAGCCCGTTCTTCGGCGCGCTGGCCGACCGCCTGGGCCGCCGCGCGCTGATGCTGGCCGGGCTGGTGGCGCTGGTGCTGGCCGCGCTCATCATGGCGCTGGGCAGCGGACCGGGACCGCTCGGCTTCGGGCTGGCGCTGGCGGCCTTTGCCCTGTTCGGCTTCAGCAAGTCCGGCTTCGACCCGGCCATGCAGGCCTACGTGGGCGATGCTGTGCCCTATGCGCGGCGGGGCCGGGTGATGGGCCTGCTGGAGCTTTCCTGGTCGCTCGCCTGGTTCATCGGCGTGCCGTTGTGCGGCCTGCTGATTGCCCGCTTTGGTTGGCGATCACCGTTCTGGCTGATCGCGCTGGCCGGCACGGCCGGGTTGCTCGCCCTGTGGCGCCTGTGCCCCGCGTGCGGAATCACGCAGCCCGCCGGCGACTGCGCGGCCTCCACAAACACTGGCGTGCCCTGGCGCGCCATCCTGCGCATCAGCCTGCCGGTCCTGCTGGTGAGTCTGCTGCTCGTCATGGCGATGGAGAACGTCTTCATCGTCTACGGTGCATGGCTGGAAGGCGAGTTCGGCCTGGCCGTCTCAACCATCGGCGCGGTCTCCATCGTCATCAGCCTGGCCGAGATGCTGGCCGAAGGGCTGTCCGCGGGCCTGGTGGATCGCCTCGGCAAGCGCCGCGCGGTCCTGGGCGGCTTCATCCTCTTGCTGCTGGCCCTGCTGTTGCTGCCCCGCCTGTCAGGCACGCTGGCGACCGCGCTCGGCGGCATGGCGCTGTTCATCTGCACGTTCGAGTTCGCCATCGTGTCACTCGTGCCGCTCGTCTCCGAGATTGTGCCGTCGGCACGCGGGTCCGTGCTGGCGCTCAACGTGGCAGCCATGTCCGTGGGCCGCATCATCGCCACGCTGACCGCGCCCCGGCTCTGGACCGCGGGCGGGCTGCCGGCCAACGCGCTGGCCTCCGCCGCGATGCTTGCGGTCGGCATGGTAGTCCTGTGGCGCGTCGTGCGCGAGAAATAAACCAAAAAGCTACGGCACGGCCCGGTAGACGATGAACAGCACGTCCCCGCTCCGCTGCGTGAACCACGCCTGCTGGAGCAGGAGCCAGCCCTGGCCGCTCGCCGCAGCATCCAGCGCCTCCAGCCGGCCCTGAAACACGGTCTGCCCCGGCGCGTGCGCGAGATAGACGTTGTTCTGGTCGGTCAGGTACGGCCCGACCCGCCCCGCAAACCCCTCATCCGCCGCATCCAGCCGCTCATAGCCGAAAATCTCGATGGGATTGACGCGGCCCGCAGTCAGGAAGCGCAGCGGGGCATCCAAGCCCCAGTCCAGCGCGACCGGCGCGTGATAGGGAGCGGTGTCCAGGTAGTCCGCCAGCCCGTTGATGGCGTCGGAGTGCGTGCCGGCGCCGCCGGAGAGCGTCAGGACCCGGTGATAAGCGAGCGTGCTCCGGAGGTCCGTGACGAG
Source organism: Anaerolineae bacterium (assembly GCA_034429055.1). GTDB lineage: Bacteria > Chloroflexota > Anaerolineae > CG2-30-64-16 > CG2-30-64-16 > MWBF01. The sequence continues at coordinate 2,526 of DAOUGK010000334.1, forward strand.
CCAGGCGGCGGTCAACGCGAGGGCAAACACCAGAGCGGCTGCTATCCGTCTATCCATCCGTTGCGCCGCCTCGCCCACCGCCAGCCCCGCGGTCAGTGGGATCAGCGGCAGCAGCAGGGCAAAATGCGTGATGAAGAGGTCGCTGACCGTGAACGCGCTCTGCGCAACGGCCAGCGCCAGCAGTACAAGGGGCAGCAGGAACGCGGGCAGCGTCCGCCCGGATGCCGACCGTATACCCCGCGCGACCACGCCCACCGCCAGCACCCCCGCCGCCAGCCAGACCGCCCATGCATTGGCTTGCACCTCGCCCAGGTACCAGAACTGGTCGCCGCGCAGCAGCGTCACGACCTGGCCGAGCCGGGCTGCCAGGTTGGGCAGGTACGCGCTGTTATCCACCCCGTAGTATGACTGTCCCAGGTTGCCGAAGATAGAGGTGAGTGTGCCGCCCGTGCGGATGTTGAAGGTCACGAGCGGCAACAGTGGCGCCAGGAAACAGATGCCCGCGCCGAGCCAGGTCGCCCAGGCAGCCCTGCTCCCCGCCGAAGCATCCTGAGCGGAGGCCGGACGCAGTCCGGACGCAGTCGAAGGATACGTCCCGCCCTCCACGGATGCCGCACCCTTCGACTGCGCAGCGCGAACTACTGCGCTGCTCCGCTCAGGGTGCTCAGCTGTGGTCGGCTCGACGGCTGCGCTGCTCCGCTCAGGGTGCCTGCGCCGCGCAAGCCACTCGACTGCCAGCAGCGCCAGCGCGACGATGACCAACGCGCCGATGGCCCAGGCGAACAAGAGCTTGGCATAGAGGCCCAGGCCCCACAGCAGCGCGGTCAGCCACAGCCAGCGGCGTTGCTGGGGCAGCGTACGTCGCGTCGACCACCACTGCAGCCCGGTCCACAGGCTCGCCATGAAGAGCAGGGCAGTCAGATTAGTGACGAAGATGCCCTGGCGGCTCCAGAATACGAAACTGGGGTTGACGGCCAGCAGCCCGGCGGTGACCGCGGCCGCGACCGGCCCGCGCAGCCGGTGCGCGATCAGCCAGGCTAACGCCAGCGTGCCCGCGCCGGTCAGCAGCGGCAGCCAGCGCAGCGCGACCACGTTAATCCCGCCCACGGCCAGGAACGGCACGGCCAGCAGGACATTCAGGCTGCCGATGTAGTCCTGCACCATTAACGGCAGATGCCACGGGCCGATGGTCACCGTGGCATCCCGAAATGCAGTCACCGGCTGGCCGGTGAGCAACTGCATGGCGTTGAGGCCGGCCTCTTTCGCCTCGTCATAGTGCAGGCCGGGCAGGTCGAGCTGGTGGCTGCCAAGCAGCAGGAACGCCAGGAGCGCCAGGCCCAGGGGCACCACCGACAGCCAGCGACGCAGCATGGCGCGCCTTACCGCACCGTCAGCGCGACGTCTGAAACGAGGCTCTCGTAGTCATGCCCGATCGCGTAGATGCTGACGGAGTTGATGCGGGCGGGCCGGGTCTCCTTCAGGAGCTCGAACAGGTTCGGCGACTCGTAGGTGTACCACAGGCCGAACGGCGTCCGCTCGCCCGTCGGCTCCAGGTACGGGCTGCCCTGCGGCGGGTCAAAGTAATAGAATCCCTGGTACCAGTGCAGGTCCTTGCCGTAGATGTCGGTGTAGAAGAGGTCCACCATCACAGGATACTCGGTGGCCTTCTCACCGCCGCCCGGCACGCTCTGGTACAGCAGTTTCACGTCCAGCCGCAGCGCGAGCGAGTCGTAACCCTCCACGTCCCGGTCGACCGTCTGCTGCACCCCGACGCGGTTGGGCACGCCGTCTTCCGTCCGCCGTGAGAAGCGAATGGCCGTGCGCCGGCCTTCCGTGAACAGCTCGACCTTGCCGGGTTCGTACCCTTCCTTGACCTCTGCAAACTGGCTCCACAGCGGTTCGAGCGACCGTTCGAACGTGCCGTTGAGGATGAGGTTCACGGTATCGGGCACAGGCAGCGAGGGTGCGCTGTCCGCCGCGACCGTCACCCGCTGCCCCGGCCCCGCATTCACCTGCCGCCCACCTGCGATGACGTGCGCCTCACCGGAGCGGATGCGCAACTGCGTCTCCGCTTCGAGAACGGTCACATCGAACGTCCCCGGGTCCAGGATGATCTGGCTGTGCGGCGTCGTCAGGTACATCACGACATCGCGCTGATCCGTCCGCTGGTTGGCGATGAAAAGCCGGCCGCGGGCCAGGCTGATGTCGGTGCGATGCGGGTCGGCGCTGATATCGAACCGCGGCGTGCGTATGTGCGACAGCGTAATCGCCGTGTCGCCCCACAACTGGACGGTGGATAGCACCCGCTCGCCGGCCTCATCCGCGCTGACCGTCAACACGCCCTTCGCGCTGGCGTCCGTGATGATCTCGCTGCCCTCGGGCGCCAGCCGGCGCTCGGTGACGGCAGTACGGTCGCTGGCTCCCGGCACGCGCAACTGGACGGTCCCGTCGGTGGCGGCGACATAGGCCGTCTTGACGCGCGTTGCGTGCAGTACGTAGCTCCGCGTCAAGAGCGGCACGACGACCGCCAGCAAACAGCACGTCAGAAAACTGGTCGTAAGGATGATCCAGGCCACCCGAGATGGGTTCTGGCGCCAGCTCATGCTTTACCCCTGGGGTTCGTCCCTGTCGAGATCGCCACGGCGGATGCGGTCGAGCCACAGCCGAGCATCGGAGTCCGCCGGGTCAGTGTCCAGCGCGGCCTGGAAATGTGTGGCTGCGCCGAAGAGGTCACTGCGTTCGAGATAGATCAGGCCGAGATTGTAGTGGACGTGCGGCGCGGCAGGATTCAGAGCCAGCGCATGTTCGAAGGCGGTGATGGCCTGGTCCTGCTGCGCCCGTTCGGCAAAGGGCAGCTTGCCGAGGTAGGCCGCGGCCA
>DAOUGK010000335.1:0-10501 GCA_034429055.1 Anaerolineae bacterium
GGCTGGCTGCAGCCGCGGCGGCCTGGCTGGAGCAGATCCGGCCGCCGCGGTGGGCGCTCGAATGGAGCCTGCCCTATTGGCTGGCCGAGTCGATGCAGCTATCCCTCGAGACGATGCGCAAGCTGGTACTCTCGAACGTGATCGGGCTCGCGTATGTCCGGCTGCAGGATGCGCTGGCCGACGACGAGCTGGGGCTGGACGAGCCAGCGGCGCTGGACATGCCAGCGCTGGGGCCGCTTCTGGCGACCCTGCTGTATGGACGCTGGATGCGGGCATACCGCGGCCTGTGCGACACCCTCCGGTTTTGGGACCTCTTTGACAGCTATATGGCGGAGTGGCTCGCGGCCACGGTGGGCGAAGATGCGGCGCTTGGGCCTGCGTTCCAGGCGTACGAGGAGGCCGACTTCCTGCGGCTGGCCCATCGCGGCGCGCCGCTCAAGGCGTGCGCCGCAGCCGCGTGCCTGCTCGCCGGGCGGGAGGCGGACCTACCCGCGCTGGCCGGTGCGCTCGACCACCTGCTGGTCGGGGCCGTGCTGTTGGATCACGCGCATGACTGGCCGGCGGACCTGGCCGTGGGGCGGTACAATGCGTTCGTGGCCTATGCCTCGGCCCTGCCCCAGACGCCGGAGCACCGCGCGGCGAACCTCCACGCAGTCCAACGGGAGCTCTGGCTCGGCAGCACAGGCCGGCCCTACTTCGACATCGCGGGCCGGCACCTGGAGGGGGCCGGCCTGCTGGCGCAGCCTGTCGGTTGTGCCGGGTTGCAGCGATACTTGCTTTGGCTCGTTCAGCAGACGAGCGCGTGCGGCGAGCGCCTGGCCAGCAGCGCGGCGGCACGGCTTGATCTTTCGGTTCGGCATCTGACAGGAGGTATCTGATGGCAAGTCAGGCGGAGATCAACCAGTTGATCGGTAAGGCCATGCTCGAGAGCGACTTCCGCGAGCGGCTGCTCAAGGATCCGACAGGCACGGCCCGCGAGGCCAAGATCGTGCTGACCCCGGCCCAGGCAGATTTCATCGGCAAGATCGACCCCAAGGAGATGGACGCGGCGGCTGCGCAGTTTCTGGACGCGGCCCACTGGAGCGAAGTCCAGATGTGGCCCCTCTGGTAGAGGGCCCTGCCGCAGGGGGCCCTGCCGCAGGCCTCCCTCATCGTTATGACACATACTTCGGGGCGGTCCGCTGGGCCGCCCCGAAGTATTTGTGGGCCCTGGCCGGCCGCGGGGCTTCAGGGCAGCGAGTCGCCCAGCCAGAACTTCAGGATGAGCTGGTTGAGGATGAAGTAGATCAGGGGGCTGGCCGCCGCCAGCGCGGCCCGCGCGACGGCCGCCTCGCTGCGGAACGGCCAGCTCGGCGCGTCGGTCGCCATCTTGCGTAGCTTCAGCAGCATGTCGATCCGGGCGGCGAGCGGCTCGTGCTGGCCCGTGCCTGCGGCGTCGAGCCACCGGGTCTGGTCGTCGAGGAGCTGGCGGTTGATGACCTGCAGCACCTCCGTCTTGGCGTTGCTCATCTGTTCATGCACGCCCCAGAGCGGAATGAAGACCGAGAGCAGGCTGAGGACCGAGAAGCCGACGACAAGATAGCCGGCCTGGGTGGGCATGCCCAGCAGGATCAGGGGAATGAAGGCCAGCCCGGTAATCACGAGGCCGTGCCAGAGGCTCAGCCGCCCGAACGGGAGCAGCCGCGACGGGTCATAGATGTTGATGGCGAGGGGGCAGCGCGCGAGGCCGCCGAGCGCCTGCGCCTGCCGGATGCTGACGTAGAGCAGGGCCAGCAGCAGCCAGGCCATCGCAGTCCACGTCAGGGTCAGCACGAGCAGGATGGCCCAGGCCGCGGGCCGCGGGGAGACGGCGGCCACCAGCTCGGCATCGAGCAGCACCAGCGCCACGCCGAGCGCCGCCGCGATGACGAGGAGCGCGAGCGAGATGGCCGGCCTGGCCCGGAGCATGAGGCGCGCATAGCGGTCATAAGCCTCATCGTCGATGAGCACGATCGGCCGGAGGTTGAGCAGCGTCTGCAGGGCCTTGGTACGGAGCAGGTGCAGGCTCAGGAGGAGGTAGACCAGCATGATGACGAAGGTGACGGCCTGCCGGACGGCGTTGGGCCGCGCCAGCCCGGCAGATAGCTTGAGCTCGAGGAGTTGTTCGGCGGCGACGAGCGCGGCAAGCAGCAGCACGACGACAGCATAGGGTATGTGGAACCTGCCGAGGGCCGCGCCCGCCGGCGGGGACCAAGAAGGCTGGTGGATGACCTGGTTTGCGTCGTTCATGGTGGCACCCTCCGGGCTGGATGTCCATTCTACATCGCGGGGGCGAAACGGGCCAGTTTGCGCGGGGCGGGGGCGGATTGAAGATGGAAAATGAAAGATCGTAGCGCGGAGGGCGGACGCACAGGACGGACGTGCCAGCGAAGCTAGCCCAGGTCCGCCCCCACAGGGGTGTCAAGGCCAAGAAGAAGTGCTCAACTCGAATGTTCGGTGGTGCGGGCTAGCCGCAGTCGAAGGGGCGGCCGCGACCGGCATCGGCGCAGCCGACGCCGTGCCCCCAATGTAAAACGCACCCTCAACGCGCGCGCCGTGCCTGCCACAGTGCGAAAACCACCGTACAGCCAAGCAAGACTGCACAAAGCCGGTACACGGCGCCGAGTGGCAGCCATCCCATCAGCCCCAGGGCCAACGGCGGGCCGACCGCGCTGCCCAGGTCGCCCAGGGTATACACTACGCTGAGCATCCGTCCACGCAGCGCAGGCTGGCCGTGATCACCGACGAGCACCGGCGCGAGCGCCTGCACGCCCCCGGCGGCCACCGCCGCCGCGAGCGCCCCGGCGACAGCGACCCCGATGCGCGGATCGGCCGCGAGCCAGACGCCCACTGACCCTGCCAGCAGCACCGCGGCCGTCGTCTGCCAGCGCCGGCCGGCCCGGTCTGCCAGGTGACCGGCCGCCCGCGCGCCCGCGACGCTGACCAGCGCCCGCAGCGCAACAAACGCGCCGGTCAACGTTGCCAGCGGCAGCGCCAGCCGTCCGACCGCCAACCCGTCCCCCACCAGGTTGCTCAACCACAGGATCGCGGTGGCTGAGGCCACGCCTGCAAAGACAAACCGCGTGACAAACATCGGCACGGCGGCAACCAGGGCAGCCGGCCAGGGGAAACCATCGGCGCCTGTCGCGGCGGACGGCAGCGTCAGGTGCGTGACTGCGCCGATGTTGAGGTCGGGCAGCGCCCGCGCCCACATGAGCGCGGCCAGCAGCGTCAGCCCGCCGCCGATACACAGCGCAGGCCGGAAGCCCACCAGATCCGTCAGCAGCCCGCCCAGCAGCGCCGCGCCGCCCGTGCCCACGAAGAACCACATCTGGTATTGCCCGCTCAATCTGCCGCGATTCTGCAGTGACGCGACATCGAGCACAACTGCGTTGCCGCCCACCCAGATGCCGGACCAGGCTGCACCCCACAACAGCCGGGAGAGCAGGAGCGGCGCCGGGCCGTGCCCGACCGCGAATAGGAGGGTGGATAGCGCGCCCAGGGCCAGCGCGACCGCCAGCAGCCGGTGACGGGGCAACCGGTCATACAGGAGGCCGGCCAGGCCGTTCGTCAACATGCGCACGGCCCGGTTCGCGCCGAGCAGCACGCCGACCGTCACCAGGCTCACGCCGGCCTGCGCGGCAATCTCCGGCCGCGGGAGAACGGTGTAGAGGGTGCTGTCGCCCAGAAGCGAAATGGCCGTGCCGAGGCCAAGCAGGAAGACCACGCGTTCGGGCGAGGGCGCAGATACGGGTCGCGTGACGCTCGCCATCAGCGGGCGCTGCGCGGCAGCCCGGCGAGCAGCGCCACCGGCCCGGCCAGCAGCAGCCACATCACCGCAGTCAGTCCGTAGCTCTGCGCGACGAGGCCCAGCGCCAACGGAATCAGCGAACCGGCGAGGCCGGCCAGGTTATTCACCGCCAGGGCCGTCCCACTCCGTCCCGGCAGCGCCGCGTACAACTGTGCCTGCAGGATCGCATACCAACCGGAATTGAAGAACCCCAGCGCACCCAGAATCACCAGCTTTAGCTCATAACTTGGGGCGAGCAGCATGGCCGGCAACAGGAGCAGTTCGAGCACTGCGCTGATGCGCAGATAGTGCAATCCCTTGACCCGCTCCAGCAGCGGTATCAGCAGCAGGTCACCGGCCAGCCCCACCCCCGTCCACACCGCGACGGCGATGCCTGCCTGCGCAGGCGTGACGCCGGCCACATCCACGAAGTAAAGCGCCAGAAAGCCGAGGAGAACGTCCAGCATAAGATCGCTGAACTGCAACAGCACCAGCCAGCGCAGGACCGGCCCCTGACGCAGTTGCCCGACCGCATCCAGCAGGCCCTGCCTGAGCGGCGCCAGCGTCAGACGCTCGCCGTGTGCGCCGTCGGGGTACGGCATCCGGCGGCTGATGACCGTCAGCAGCAGCAGCAGGCCGGCCATGCCGAGGAAGGTGCCGCGCCAGCCCCAGCCGAGCAGTGACGCGCCGGCCAACGCCAATGGGCCGCCTACGACGCCGAGCGACCCGGCGAAGGTCCAGCGCGCCATGTTCTGTTCGCGGCGCTCCGGCTCCAGGTCCATCAACGTCGCCTGTGACAGGCTGACGAACGCGCCGGACGCGGGGTACATCAGGATGAACGCAATCAGCAGAACGACGAAACCCGGCGCCGCCGTGGTCAGCAGCAATGCCAGGGTAAACGCCAACCCACCGCCCACGACCAGTGCCTTGCGCCGCCACACATCGCCGAGCACCGCCAGAAGGGGCTCAACCGCGTTGCTGATGAAGCCGGGAACGCTGAGGAGTATGCCGATCTCTGCATAGGAGAGGGCGAGGTCATCGCGGATGAGGGGCCAGGCTGCCTCGCGCGCGCCGAAAACGAATTCGTCGAGGAATTCGATCAGCAGGATGACGAGCACGAAACGCGAGAAACGTCGCAGCATAGTCTGTCTGAGGGATACTTCCGCGTGTTCTGTCTATTCCGTGGTTACGTTCATCGAGTCAACTCCCCGCACAGGTTCTCGCCCATCCTCTGGCGCACCTGCTCGGGCGACAGGCCGCAGCCGAACAGGAAGAACAGCTTGCACAGGGCCGCCTCGGTGGTCATGTCGTACCCGCTGATGACCCCCGCGCGGGCCAGCGCGGACCCGGCGGCATACTCGCTGAGACACACGCTGCCCCGCAGACATTGGGTGATCGCCACGATGACCACATCACGCGCGGCCGCCTCTGCGAGGACCGCGAGAAACCGATCGTCGCGGTCCGGCCCGTTGCCCACGCCGAAGGCCATCAGGGCGAGACCCTGCAGCGGCGGCTGGAGCACGTTGGCGAGCAGGTCGGGCGACAGGCCGGGGAACAGGCGAAACGCGCCCACCGTGGCACGCGTGACCGGCCAGACCGGCGCCAGGGGCCCGGCATGGGTGGGGAAGGCCAGATGACTGCGGTCAATCTCCACATTGACGCCCACGGCGCCGAGCGGCGGATAGTTGGGCGAGTCGAAGGCGTCCAATCCGTCGGCGTCCACCTTCGTCGCACGGCAGCCCCGCAGCAGCTTGTTCCCGAAGTAGAGGCACACCTCCGGCACGGGCGCGTGCGCGGCAATCCACATGGACGTGATAAGGTTGGCGCGCGCATCGTTGCGCACCTCGGCCAGTGGAATCTGCGAGCCGGTGATGATGACCGGCTTGGCGAGGCCGCGCAGGAAGAACGGCAGCGCGGATGCGGTGTAGGCCATCGTGTCCGTACCGTGCAGGACGATAAAGCCATCGTAGGCATCGTAATGCGCGACGATATCCTGCCCGATGCGCACCCAGTCCGCCGGCTGCATGTTGGACGAGTCGAGCAGCGGCGCGTACTCGTGCAGATCATAGGCGGGCATGGCCGGGTCGGCCAGCTCCGGCATCGCAGCCATCTGCTCGGCCAGGAAGCCCGGCGCGGGCGCATAGCCGTCCGCGGTGCGCCGCATCCCGATAGTGCCACCGGTATACGCAATATACAGCCGCTTCATGGCCCGGCGGCTTCGAGGATCGGCGCGAGATCGGGCGGCGTCCAGCGGTCCGACTTGAGCACCTTGCCGTCCGCCCGGTAGATGACCGCGCCTGCGGCGTCCAGCTTGCTCATGTTGCTGCGGTGGACCTCCGCGAAGAGCGGTTCGGCCACGCCCTGCAAGCCGTGGGCGACATACGTGCCCAGGACGACGTACATCAGGTCGCTGAGCGCGTCGGCAATCTCAACGAGGTCGCCCGCCTCCGCGGCCGCGCGGTACTCGTTCAGTTCCTCCTGGATCAGGCTGACCCGGAGTGCGACAGTCTCGGGTGATAGAACCGCGGTCGGCGCCGTCTCCATGTGTGCGCCGAAAATTCGATGAAACTCTGTCAGCATACGCAGTTGCTCAATCACAAGCAGATCCCTCCTGTGGCATGAGGCCCATTGTAGCATATCCGCCGGTCCGACAGACGTTCAGATATAGCTTACTTTGTACGCCATCAAACAGCGGAAATCGGCGCGGGCAGGTAAACTGCCCAGGATGGAGAGTGCAGACGTATGAACCAACTACCCTCAGAGACGATTATGGGGCCCGTGCACCTGCGCGTGGCTGATATGGACAGGGCATTGTCCTTCTATCGGGATGTGCTGGGGTTACAGCCGCAACCGCAGGCATCCAACGCCGAGACTGTGACGTTGCACGGTTTGGACAGCCGGGCCCTCGTCACCCTTTCGACTGGGCCGGGCGTCCGGGCCCGATCGCCGCGCTCAACCGGGCTGTATCACTTTGCCATCCTCGTGCCGGATCGCGCCAGCCTGGGTGCGACCTTGCGGCGGCTGCTGGACACGCGCTATCCCCTTCAGGGGGCGTCCGACCACGGCGTGAGCGAGGCGCTCTACCTGGCCGACCCGGACGGCAACGGCATCGAAATCTATCGCGACCGCCCGCGCGCCGAATGGCCGTTCGAGAACGGCGAGCTGGCGATGGTCACGGAGTCGCTCGACGCCGAGGGTGTGCTGGCCGAGTCCCACGGGGCGTGGGAAGGGCTGCCCCGCGGCACGCGCATGGGACACATCCATCTGCAGGTGCGCGATCTCGCTGAGGCGGAGGACTTCTACACGCGCAGCCTGGGACTCGACCTCATGCAGCGCTACCCGCCAGCCGCAGCCATGCGCGGCCGCGCGTCGGCAGCCTTCCTGTCCGCGGGCGGGTATCATCATCACGTGGGCGTCAACACATGGGCCAGCGCGGGCGCACCGCCCCCGCCGCCGGATGCCGTGGGCTTGCAGCACTTCACGCTGCTGCTGCCGGACGCGGATGCACTGGTTGCAGCCCGTGCGCGCCTGGAGGCCGCCGGCGCTCGCGTTGAGTTGCACGAGGACGCGCTGCTCGTTCGCGATCCATCCGGCAACGCATTGCGGCTGGAGGTCGGAAGCTAAGAACTGGAAGCTGGAAAGGTGGTCTCGGTAATACTGGAGTGAAGGCTTTAGCCGGGTGGGTCGTGTACGTGAACAGCCTGCCTGACGGGCTGAAGCCTCCACTCCAATATCCCTTCCTGGCACTCTTCCATTCGCCAGTTTCCAGCTTCCAGTTTCCAGCTTCTAGCGGCCAGCTTCCAGCATCCGCCACACATCGTGTATAATGGCGCTATCGAATCGAAAATGCATGTTCACACAAAAATGGAGGGAAATCGTTCATGGAATATCGTCGGATGGGCAAGGCCGGGTTGAAGTTGAGCGCATTGTCGCTCGGTGCATGGGTGACTTATGGTGGACAGGTCGGCCAGGATACGGCTGAACAGTGCATGGCCGCAGCTTACGAGCACGGCGTCAACTTCTTCGACAACGCCGAGGGCTATGCCGCGGGCAACGCCGAAGTCGTCATGGGCAACGTGATCAAGAAGCTGGGCTGGCGCCGGGAGAGCGTGGTCGTCTCCACCAAGATCTTCTGGGGCGGCAATGGCCCGAACGACACCGGCCTGTCGCACAAGCACGTCATCGAGGGTGTCAATAGCGCGCTCCGGCGGTTGCAGATGGATTATGTAGACCTGGTCTTCTGCCACCGGCCCGACCCAGAGACGCCCATCGAAGAGACCGTCCGCGCGATGGACATCGTCATCAAGCAGGGCAAGGCATTCTACTGGGGCACCTCGGAATGGAGCGCGGCAGAAATCATGGCAGCCGACGGCATCGCCCGGCAGTATGGGCTGACCCCGCCGAGCATGGAACAGCCACAGTACAACATGTTGTGGCGGGACCGCTTCGAGCGGGAATACGCGCCGCTGTACCGCGACCTGGGCTACGGCACCACCATCTGGAGCCCGCTGGCGTCCGGCGTGCTGACCGGCAAGTACAACGACGGCATTCCCGAAGGTTCACGCGCCTCGCTGCAGGGCTACGAGTGGCTGCGAAACTCCGCGGTCACGCCGGAGCGCATCGAGAAGGTCAAGCAGCTCAAACCCATCGCGGACGAGCTGGGCTGCACGACCGCGCAGATGGCGCTGGCCTGGTGCCTCACCAACCCGAACGTCAGCACCGTAATCACCGGCGCGAGCCGGGCCGAGCAGGTCCATGAGAACATGAAGGCGTTCGACGTGCTGCCGAAGCTGACGGACGAAGTACTGGACCGCATCGAAACGGTGCTCGACAACCGCCCGCAGTAGCGGCGGCCCGCGGTCGCCCGACTCCCCAAACAAACCAGGTTTCTGGCAGAAACCTGGTTTGTTCTGCCAGATAGCGCACGCCACGATCATGACCCTCCCTGCTTTCGACCGCATCACCGATTATCGCCGCCGGACCTACCGCCTGTCGCCGGAGTCACGCGTCCATACCAAGAAACAAGCCGTTGCGTTCGTCAACGAGCGCGGATTCATGTTCTTCTGGCCCGTCAAGGGGACCGAGCTGCCGAGCCTGTGGGCCGCGGTGGCCGGTGACCGCCCCGTGCCGGACGCGCACGACGACCCAGGCCATGTGACCTGGGGCTGGAAAGATGAGCTGCTCGGCGCGCGGGTGTGGTACTATGCGAAAGTCTTGCGCAAGAAGTCCACCTTCATCGCGCATGATGCGCTGCCTTTTTTCTACGCGCTGTCGGAGAACTACGGCGCGCCCGAGGAGGACTACCTGCAGCAGTACCGCGAGGGGCGGCTGAGCCATGAGGCCAAGACGATCTATGAGGCGTTGTTGACCGATGGGCCGCTGGACAGCCCGTCGCTGCGCCGGGCCGCGCGTATGACCACGCGCGAGAGCGATGCCGCGTTCAACCGGGCCATGCTCACGCTCCAGGCCGACTTCAAGCTGCTGCCGACCGGCGTCGCGCAGGTGGGCGCGTGGAAGTACGCCTTCATCTACGAGCTGACGCACCGCTACTACCCTGACCTGGCAGAGCAGGCGCGACCCATCCGCCAGGCCGCCGCGCGTGCGCGTCTGGTGGAGCTATATCTGCGTTCGGTCGGTGCGGCCCAGGCGCGGCAGGTCGAAGCTCTGTTCGGCTGGCCCAAGGCAGAGGCCGCAGCCGCGCTGGCTACTCTGGAAACAGCGGGTATGGCCCGCCCCGGCATCCGCTACGAAGCGACTCCCGGCGAGTGGTGGACGCTGGCGGAGTTGCTGTAGGTTCATAAGAGGAGGCAGACAGTGAAGAAGACGGAGGCGTCGAATACGCTGCCCGCTGGGGTTTCCGGCCCAATGCTGACTTCAAGCTCGCCCAACTCGTGCTCGATCCGCCTGACGCGCACCCCGTGACCGGCCAAATCGAGTTCGGCAAAGAAGGTAAGCCGCTCTTCATAAACGGCCCGCACGACAATGTGCAGGCCATCCTCCGGCAGTTGATGCGCACTGCAGGCGAGGGCAATTTCGACTACTTTGCACAGGTTGGCCCCCCTGCGGTTGATCTTCTGTCGGACGATTTCGAGGAGTCTGAGGAGTAAGATCATGCCTGGTCAAACCCTACGCCCACAGTCGAACATCTATCAGATCAAGGTCACGTTGAACGGCATCAGACCGCCGATCTGGCGGCGCATCCAGGTGCGGGATGATATCACGCTCGCCCGGTTGCACACGATCCTGCAGATCGTCATGGGCTGGGACGACTACCACATGCATGCCTTCCGGATCGGTAACCTGGAGTACGGGCAGCCTGATCCCGACTTAGGCATACGCAGCGATCGGGCCGTGAAGCTAAAGCAATTCGTCAGTGGCGAGAAGTTCAAGTTCCGCTATGAGTATGACTTCGGGGACTCCTGGGAACACGTGCTGGAAGTTGAAAAGGTGTTGCCGCCGGAATCCGGTATACACTATCCGCGCTGCCTGACCGGCAAGCGCGCCTGTCCGCCGGAAGATGTTGGCGGCATCTGGCGCTACCCGGATTTCCTGGAAGCCATCCGGGACCCCGAGCATCCCGAACACGACGAGATGCTGGAATGGATCGGCGGCAGCTTCGATCCCGAGGCGTTCGATCTGGAAGATGTGAACGACCAGTTAGCGCAGATCAAGTAGAGCGTATCGCCTGTGGCG
>DAOUGK010000336.1:0-3250 GCA_034429055.1 Anaerolineae bacterium
CGCACGATCCCCTACGCGAGCAAGGCGACCGGCGTCAACCTGGCCGCGCTCGCCAGCCGCATCATGGCCGGGCAGACGCTCGACGCGGTGGGGCTGTGGGAAGAGCCGGTCGTGGATGGCTTCTTCGTCAAAGAAGCCGTGCTGCCCTTCAATAAGCTGGCGGGCGCGGACGCGGTGCTGGGCCCGGCACTGCGCTCCACCGGCGAGGTCATGGGCCAGGCCGCGCACGTCGGCCACGCGTTCGCCAAGTCGCAGAGAGCGGCGGGCTGGGGCCTGCCGCTATCAGGCGCGGCGCTCATCAGTGTCAACGACTTCGACAAGGGCGCGGCGCTCAAGATTGCGCGCGACCTGCACCGGATGGGTTTCCGGCTTATCGCGACACCGGGCACCGCCGCTTTCCTGAGCCGCGCCGGGCTGCCTGTCGGCTATATCAACAAGGTGGAGCAAGGCTCGCCGCACGCGGTGGACTTGATTCGCTCCGGTGAGGTGCAGCTCATCCTGAACACGCCGCTTGGCCCAGTGGCGCAGAGCGCAGGCGCGGCCATCCGCGCGGCCGCGATTGCGATGGACCTCCCGCTGCTGACGACGCTGTCCGCGGCGACGGCTGCCGTCTCGGCCATCCGTGCGCTGCGCCAGCAGGAACTGCGGTACCGGAGTTTGCAGGCGCACTACGCGCAGCACAAGGAATCAGCCCAGGTTTGATCTCACGCAAAGACGCAAAGTACGCCAAGATGCTTATTGGTTCTGTGTCTTGGCGCATGATTCTTGCAACCCTGATCTGATCTCACGCAAAGACGCAAAGCCAATCAATCTCTTAGCGCACTTTGCGGCTTTGCGTGAGCCTTTCAAGGGATTGCTTCAACCTTGATATCACGCAAAGACGCAAAGGAAACAGTCTCTTGGCGCATTTTGCGGCTTTGCGTGAGCCTCGGTAGACAGCTTTTTCAGGAGTTCTCATGCCCGACAGTTTTCGCACGCGGCTGCGCCGCGGGGACCGGCTGATCGGTCCCGTTGTGACCCTCTCTTCGCCCGATGTGGCCGACCTGCTCTCGCGCATCGGCTTCGACTACCTGTGGCTGGACATCGAGCACTCCTCGATGGGCATCAGCCAGGCCCAGGTGCTCATCCAGGCCGCGGGCGGGCGCTGTCCGTGCATCGTGCGCGTGCCGGAGAACAGCGAGGCATGGATTAAGAAGGCGCTGGACACCGGCTGTGATGGTGTCGTGATTCCGCAGATCCATTCCGCGGCGGAGGCGCGCGCGGCGGTGGCCTCGTGTCTCTATCCGCCGGCCGGCCATCGCGGCGCAGGCATCTCGCGCGCGCAGGGGTATGGGCTTTCGTTTGGGGAGTACATCGCCTGGGCGAACGACAACCTGGCGATCATCCTGCAGATCGAGCATACGGACGCAGTGAACGACATCCAGGGCATCCTCGCGACGCCCGGCATCAGCGCGCTGCTCGTCGGCCCCTACGACCTGTCGGGCAGCATGGGGCTGCTGGGCGAGGTTACACACCCGCGGGTGGTGGCCGCAGTGGAGAAGGTGCGGCGGGCGGCGCAGGCCGCGGGCATGCCCATCGGCATCTACACCGGCGGCGCGGACGGCGTGCGTGCGGCGCTCGGCCAGGGCTTCACCCTCATCGCGCTCGCCAGCGACGTCGCGTACCTCATCAACGGCGCGTCTACCGCGCTGGCCGCCACGCGCGATGGAGAGCAGGCATAATAGAACGCTGATGAACGCTGATGATCATGATCTGACTGATCTTATTGACCATAACAAGAAATCAGCGTTTATCATGACGGTCAGCGTCAATCAGCGTTCTATTTGGCGGCTGTGCTAAAATATCCTCATGCCTATTCACATTCTCGCGCCCGAGGTCGCCAACCAGATTGCGGCCGGTGAGGTCGTCGAGCGGCCCGCGTCCGCGGTCAAGGAGTTGATCGAGAACAGCCTCGATGCCCGCGCCACGGACATCCGGGTGGAGGTGCGCGAGGGCGGGCGGCGGCTCATCCGCGTGCAGGACGACGGCAGCGGCATCCCCGGCAGCGAGGCCGCGCTGGCGTTTCAGCGGCACGCGACGAGCAAGATCACCTCTGCGGCGGACCTGGATCACATCACGACGCTCGGCTTCCGCGGGGAGGCGCTCGCCAGCATCGCGTCGGTCGCGCATGTCAGCCTGTTGACCCGCACGCGCGAGGAGCAGGTTGGCACCTACATCCGCATGGTCGAGGGCCGTGAGGTCGAGCGGTCGCTGCGCGGGACGCCCGTCGGCACGCTCGTCACGGTCGAGCACCTCTTTGCCAATGTCCCGGCCCGGTTGAAGTTCCTCAAGCAACCGGCGACCGAGGCCGCGCACATCCAGCAGGTCGTCACGCGCTACGCGCTTGCCTATCCGGAGCGCCGCTTCAGCCTGGTCAGCGACGGCCGGCTCGTCTTCCAGTCCACCGGCAGCGGGCAGTTGCACGATGTGCTGGTCAAGGTGTACGGGCTGGACGTGGCGCGTCAGATGGTCGAGGTGGGCGCGGCAACGCATGCCGAAGCAACGGATGAGGCTGCGCCTGAAACGGATAAACGGATGGATGAGCCGCAGACATCCGTTGTCCTGCCGGTCGTCACCGGCTACACCAGCCTGCCCGCGCTCCACCGCGGCAACCGGGGCTACATCACCCTCTTCATCAACCGGCGCTGGTTCCAGGATACGTCGATCGCCTACGCGGTCATTCAGGCATACCACACGCTCCTGCCCACAGGCCGGTTCCCGCTCGCCACGCTCTTCATCGAACTGGATCCGGCGGACGTGGATGTGAACGTCCATCCGACGAAGGCGGAGGTGCGCTTCCGCGAGCCGGGCCGCGTGTTCAGCGCGGTGCAGAAGGCAGTGCGCCGCACGCTCGTCGAGCACGCGCCCATCCCGCAGGTCGGGTTCGAGCCGGGCGCGCCTGCCGCGTTCGGCCAAGCTGCCTTTGGCAGCCCCGGCTGGGCCGAGCGCCGCGACGCGCTGCTCAACGCAGGGCGGAGCGCGCTGCCGGAGCCGCCGGCGAACCTCCCGCTGCCCCTGACGCCCGCAGAGCCGGAGGGGGAAGATGCCTGGTTTCCCCAGGCGGTCGCGCCGCCGCTGGCCGCGCCGCCCGTCTCAGCCTTCGGCGCGGCGGCACCTGCCGTGCCGGACACGCGTCCCCTGATGCCCATCCTGCGCGTCGTCGGCCAACTGGCCGCCGCGTACATCATCGCGGAGGGGCCGGACGGCATGT
>DAOUGK010000337.1:0-14091 GCA_034429055.1 Anaerolineae bacterium
GCTCGTCGTCCTCTTCTTCCACGCCATCCCCGAGCTGGACCGCACGCGCGTCCGGGTCGAAGGCGGGGTGCGCATCAAGCCGGTGAACGTGGACTGGGCCGTGCGCGCGGACAAACTGACGGCCGGCCAGGTCAATCCGCCGGTGCAGGCCTACATCGATGCGTTGGGTGCAGCCATCGGCAAGGATCGCCTGCTCATCGTACGCACGGACGTGCGCGGCGACTTCTCGACCTACCGCCTCGTCATCGAGCGGCGCACGACGGACGTGCCGCCCTTTGATCCGCTGCTCTCGGGCATCGACTTCTCGTTCAAGGTCGAGTGTCCCAGCGAGTTCGACTGCCAGCCCGTGAGCGAATGTCCGCCCACAACGCGCACCGCGCCGGTCATTGATTACCTCGCACGGGACTATGCCTCCTTCCGCCGCCTGATGCTGGACCGGCTGGCCGTGACGATGCCCGGCTGGCAGGAGCGCAACCCGGCGGACGTGGGTGTTGCCGTCGTCGAGACGCTGGCCTATGCCGCGGACCACCTGAGCTACTACCAGGACGCGGTCGCCACGGAAGCCTATCTCGGCACCGCGCGGCGCCGCACATCCATCCGGCGGCACGCCCGGCTGCTGGATTACCCCATGCACGACGGCGCGAACGCGCGCGCCTGGGTTGCGCTGGAGGTCACGCCGGGTTCCAACGCGGACGGCGGCACGCTGGCCGGGCCGGACGCCGACCCCGACAGCGGTCACCCCGGTGCGACGCTGCTGACGCAGATTCCTGCGCCGCGCGGCTCGCTGGCCCTGACCAGCCAGGAATTCACGCAGGCGGTGGCCGGCGGGGCACTGGTGTTCGAGACGCTGCACGATGTGAGGTTGCACGCCAGCCGCAACGAGCTCTACTTCCACACCTGGGGCGACGAAAGCTGCTGCCTACCGAAGGCCGCGACCCGCGCAACGCTGCTGCGGCTGGGTCGCGACGCGCACGTCGGCGACGGCGAGCTGCGGGCCGGCGACGTGCTCATCTTCGAGGAAGTGCGCGGGGCCGACACCGGCCAGACCGCAGACCTCGACCCGACCCACCGCCACGCGGTGCGGCTCACCGAGGTCACGTTCGGCACGGACCCGCTGAACCCGGCGGACCCGACGACGCCGCTCGAAATCATCGAGATTGCGTGGGACTCGGCGGACGCGCTGCCCTTCCCGCTCTGCCTGTGGACGGTAGAAGATGCCACGGGTGCCCGAGTGCCGGTGACGGTCGCGCGGGGCAACGTGGTGCTGGCCGACCACGGCCAGACGGTCGCCGGGGAGACGCTGGCGCCGCTGGCGTTGGGCCAGACCTACCGCCCGCCGCTCGAATTCGGCCCGCTGACCCGCCAGGGCCGGGCGCGGGACACCTCCGGCGACCTGCTGCTCGATGCACAGGGCGAGCCTGCGGTCGTCAACCTTAACGGCCCGGCAGCCACGGCCGCGGCCTGGGAGATGCGCGATGTCCTGCCCGCCGTCTTCCTGCTCGACCCCAATGGCGATGCCTGGCGGCCCCAGCCGGACCTGCTGGCGAGCGACCGCTTTGCGCGGGACTTCGTGGCCGAGGCGGAAGACGACGGCCGGGCGACGCTGCGCTTCGGTGACGGCATCTCCGGCGCGCAGCCCATCGGCGGGTTGAAGGCCACCTACCGTATCGGCAACGGCCGATCCGGCAATGTCGGCGCAGAGAGCCTCGCCCATGTGGTCAACGGCCCCTCGGGCATCACCAACGCGCGCAACCCCCTGCCCGCGACCGGCGGCGAAGACCCCGAATCCGCGGACCAGGTGCGGCTCTACGCACCGCAGGCCTTCCGCACGCAGGAGCGCGCCGTGACCGAGGCGGACTATGCAGCGATGGCCGAACGCCACGCCGAAGTGCAGCGCGCGACCGCCACCCGCCGCTGGACGGGGAGCTGGTACACCATGTTCGTGACGGTGGACCGCCGCGGGGTGCGGGCCGGCGAGCCGGCCCGCAGCAGCGACGAGGCCTTCGGCGTCGAGATCGGCAATTTCCTCCAGCGCTACCGGCTGGCGGGTCACGATCTCGAAATCGATATGCCCATCTACGTCTCGCTCGACATTGCGATGACGGTCTGCGTCGCGCCGGGCTACGTGCGGGCCAACGTCCGCCAGGCGCTGAACCGGGTGTTCAGCAGCACGAGCCTGCCGGACGGCTCACGCGGGTTCTTCCACCCGGACAACTTCACGTTCGGCCAGCCCGTCTACCTCAGCCAGATCATCGCCGCGGCGATGCAGGTGCCGGGTGTCTCGTGGATCGACGTGGATGATACCCCGCCGAAGCCCAACCGCTTCCAGCGGTGGGGCCAGCCGAGCCAGGGCGAACTGGCCGCGGGCTACATCCCGATGGGCTGGCTCGAAATCGCCCGGCTGGACAACGACCCGAACCGGCCTGAGAACGGCAAGATCGAGTTCATCATGCAGGGTGGCCTATGAACGAGTACACAACCCAGGATACCTGCGGCTGCTGCGAGGGTGAGGCGCCCGCGCCGGTGCTCTACAACCGACCCGGCCTGGCGAGCCTCGCGTATCGTATCCGCACGTACGGCGACGCGCTGGAGGCGATGCGCAGCACGCTGGCCCGCCCGTATCTCAACGTGCTCACGGGCCGTCTGGACGCGGAGGGCCGCCGCGAGGCCGAGCGCATCGAGCTCGCCCAGGGGCTGACCACGCGCGCGGACGATGACCCTGCGCAGGCGCTCCTCGACGCATGGGCCGTTGCGGTGGACGTGCTGACCTTTTACCAGGAACGCATCGCCAACGAAGGCTACCTGCGCACGGCCACGGAGCGGCGCTCCATCCTGGAGTTGGCCCGCGCCATCGGCTACGAACTCAGCCCCGCGCTGGCGGCGAGCACGCACCTGGCGTTCACCGTCGAGACCGCACCCGGCGCACCGAGCCAGGCCCTCGTGGACGCGGGAACCCGCGTGATGAGCATCCCCGGCCAGGACGAGCTGCCGCAGACCTTCGAGACCTCTGAGGCCATCACCGCACGGGCCGCGTGGAATGCGCTGCGGCTGCGGCTAAGCGTGCCTAACCCGCCTGCTCACGGCATGGACACGCTCTATTTCCGCGGCATCGACATGCGCCTGGAGGCGGGCGACGCCATCCTGATTGTCGGCGACGAGCGGCTGAACGATCCTGCGCCGAAGGATGACAACCACTGGGACTTCCGCATCCTCCAATCGGTCACCCGCGTGACGACGCCCGACCCGGCGAACAGCTACACGATGGTCAAGGTCAAGCCGTTGGGCGAAGTCCCGCCGCGACTGATGAACCCGGCCGCGCAGCACCCCCGCGCGTATGTCTTCCGCACGCGTGCCGCGCTGTTCGGCCACAATGCGCCCGACTGGCGGCCGCTCGCCCAGGATACCAAGCTGGCCTATCTCACCGACACGACGGCCCGCGACAAGTGCGCGGCCCGGCCGCCGGATTGTGGAGAGCAGTGGCCGGAATTCTTCATCAAGAACCCGGCGGGCAAGGCCATCGACCTCGACCGCACCTACCCGAAGGTGCTGCCGGGGAGCTGGCTCGTCCTGCAGATGTCGCATTATGTCGAGCTGTATCAGGTCAAAAGCGTCACAACCGCCGCGCGCAGCGACTATCTGCTGACGGGCCAGGTGACGCGCGTCGAGCTGGACACCGACCTGGGGCTGACTTCGTTCGGGCTGCGCGAGACGACCGTCTTCGTCGAGCCGGAGGAACTGATACTGGCCGAGAAGCCGGTGCCGGATCCGCTATACGACCACGAGATCATCATCGACGGCACGTATCCCGACCTCGCCCGCGGCCAGCCGCTCGCCCTCAGCGGCAAGCGGCAGCGGGTCAAGGTCCTGGTCGACAGCCTGACGCTGGCCCTGGACGTGCCTGACGGGACCGGTGCAACTACGCGCGCGCTGACGACAGGCGACACCCTGCAGATGCTCGCGCCGCCCACATCCGGCGGCGAGATGTTGCTCCCTGCCGCGCTGGTCACGCGGCTTGCGGGGCTCACCGGCGACATCGCCTGGCGGCTGATCGACCGCGACGGCGCAACCGGCGCGCTGACCGCCAACGGCAGCGAGGTGACTCTCGCGCCCGCGGAGGATGATGACGAGGTGCTGCAGGAGGTCGTCGTCATCGACGACAGCGCCCTCGCCGTACGCGTCGACCGCGAGGACACGATCCTCCTGGCCGAGGACCCGCTGACCGCTTGCTACGACCGGGCCACGGTCACACTCAACGCCAACACGGTCCACGCGACGCACGGCCAAACGGTCGCCAACGAGGTGCTCGGCAGCGGCGATGCGGGCAAGGCCAACCAGCGGTTCTGGCTTAAGAAGCCGCCGCTGACCTATATCTCCGCGGCCACCGCGACCGGCGCGCTCAGTACGCTCAGCGTGCGCATCAACGAAGTGCAGTGGCAGGAGCTTCCTTCGCTGTACGGGCTGACGCCGCGGGATCAGGCCTATACCATCCGCATCGAGGACGACGGCAAGACCGCCGTGGTATTCGGTGACGGCATCCAGGGCGCGCGGCCGCCGAGCGGCTTCGAAAACATCGTTGCCACCTATCGCACCGGCGCGGGGCCGGAAGGCGAGGTCAACGCGGGCCAGTTGAGCCTGCTCCAGACGCGGCCCCTGGGCATCCGCGGTGTGACCAATCCGGTCGCTGCGACCGGGGCCGCACCCGCGGAGGAGATGGAGGATGCGCGGGAGAATGCGCCCAACACCGTGCTCACGCTGGACCGCATCGTGTCGCTGCGCGATTACGAGGACTTCACCCGCAGTTTCCGCGGCATCGGCAAGGCGCGCGCCGACCGCCTCTGGACCGGCCAGGACTTCCTGATTCACGTCACGGCTGCAACCGCAAGCGGCGACCCGCTGGCACCGGGCGACGTATACGATAACCTGATAGACGCCATCAACGCCGCGCGCGACCCGCTGGAGCGGCTCGTCGTGTCCGGCTACACGCCCGTCACCTTCAGCCTCGAGGCCAGCGTCCTCATCGACACCCCGCGCTACCTGGCGGAGGAGGTGCTGGCGGATGTGCGCACCCGGCTCGAAGAGGCCTTCGCCTTCGATGCGCGTGACTTCGGGCAGCCGGTCACGCTGGCCGAGGTCGTTACGGCCATCCAGCAGGTCACGGGCGTCATCGCAGTGGACATGATCAGCCTGACGCGCGACGCGACTGCGGTGACTGCCGCGAGCGCCGCGTCCGCCGAGAAAGCGATCGCCGTCGTACAGGCCGCCGGTCGCGGGGCAATGAAGAAGGCAGCCAGCAAGAGCAATCAGCGCGGCATCAAGGGCCTCACGGCGCGCGGCGCAAAGCGGGGCGCAACGCTTGCTGTCAACGCCAGCCGTGCCGGCCGCGGCGTCACGATGACTCTGCAGCGCGAAAAAGTGCGAGGGGGCAAAGGCGGCGCCGGCGGCCAGGCTGCCGGCAAGCAGCTCATCGTACCGACCCCCCACAAGCGCGGCGCACTGACCGGCCGCGCCGCGGCCGGCGCTGAGCCGCCCGCAGTTCTGCCCGCCAAGCGCGCCACCTTCGACACCGAAACGCGCAGCATTATCCTGGCCGAGCTGCTGCTGCTCAACCCGGCCGGGGTGGTGCTACAGGAGATGACCGCATGAGCCCGACATCCGAAGACCGGCTGTACAATCTGCTGCCCGCCATCTACCGCATCCGCGATGCGGAACAGGGCCAGCCCCTGCGCGTGCTTATGGGCGTCCTGGAGCAGGAGCTTCTGCTGGTCGAGCAGGATATCGATCAGTTGTACGACAACTGGTTCATCGAGACGTGCGCCGAATGGCTCGTCCCCTATATCGGTGATCTGCTGGGCGTGCGCAATCTGCGCGGGGCCGACGCGGAGAACACTTTCAGCCAGCGCGCGTTCGTCGCCAACGCACTGGCCTACCGGCGGCGCAAGGGCACGGCGGTCGTGCTGGAGCGGCTGGCCCGCGACATCACCGGCTGGCCCGCCGTGGCAGTCGAGTTCTTCGAGCGCCTGGGCTGGACCCAGTACATGAAGCACATCCGGCCCGGCCGCGGCGGCACCGCGTCCATGCGCGGCTCGTCGGAACTTGAACTGGTGGACGGTCCGTTTGACCTGACCAGCCACACCGTGGATGTGCGCCACATCGACCCACAGGGCCGTGCCGATTTTCACCGGGGCGACTACAACATTCCCAACCTGGGGCTGTTCCTCTGGCGGCTGTCCGCCTATCGCATCCCGGACGGCGCCGCGTGCGCGCTCGGCGATGGGAAGTTTACCTTCCACCCGCTCGGCTATGACCAGCCGCTGTTCAACCCCAGCCAGACCAGCCAGCCTTTCTCCGGCGGGCTGACCGAGCTCAACGTGCCGGGTGAGCTGCGCCGCCGTCCGCTATATGACGAACTGGTCGCGCGCCGCGCTGCGCTGACCGCAGGCAAGACGCCTGCTGCACGCTACTTCGGCGACCGTCCGGTGCTGACCGTCGCGGCAGACGGGCTGGACCTGGAGCCGGAGGAAATCACAGTCTGCGACCTGACCGACTGGCGCGGGCCGACAGCCGAAACCTTCCAAAGGGCCGTGGATGAGTCGGACTACACGACGATCGTCGCAGTGGATCCGGTGTTGGGGCGGCTGCTGTGGCTCGACGCTGACGTACCGGAGGCGCTGCAGGTCAGCTATACCTACGGCGCACCGGGCGACCTGGGCGGCGGGCCGTATGACCGGCGGCAGGCTACCGGCTGGGATGGCGAGAGCGCCGCCTCGGGCAGCCCAGGTGTCGATACCGTGGCCGACCCATACATACTGGAGCAATACATCCATATACCCAACGATAAGTTGACGCTGGAGAAGGCGCTGGAAGCCTGGTCAGACGCGGGCTTCCCCTCGTGTGTCATCGAGTTCGGGGACAATGCGACCCATGTGCTGCCCGACGGGATCGCGCTCGGCGGCGACCGGCTGGTCATCCAGGCCGCGAACGGGCAGCGGCCCGCACTGACTGCAGGCACCTCCGGGCTGACCATCAGCGGCGGCAGCGAACATGCGCGGCTCACACTCAACGGACTGCTCATCGGCGGCGATATCCAGGTAACGGCGGAGCTTGCCAGCCTGGAGATCGTCCACTGCACGCTCGTCCGCCTCCCCGGACAGGGCGAGGCGCGGCTCGACGTGACCGGGCCGAATGCAAAGCTCGATCTGATCCTCGACCGCACCATCGCGGGTGCGCTGCGCGTGCCCGCGACCCTCTCCAGCGTGACGCTGCGCGACACCATCGTGGACGCGGCGACCGCACTGGCCGCAAGCGACAACGCGGCACAGCCCGGCCCGCCCGCGCTGTTGGAGCGCGCGACGCTGCTCGGCCGGGTTCACGTCACCGAGCTGACCCTCGCGTCCGAGTGCATCTTCGAAGACATCGTGCAGGCGGACCGGCGACAGGCCGGCTGCGTGCGCTACAGCTTCGTCCGTGACGGCAGCCAGACCCCGCGGCGCTTCCGCTGCCAGCCGGACCTGGCAATCGGCCAGCGCGAGACCGAGCTGCGCCGGCAGCTCACCGCGGCCGAACGTTCCGCCCTGCTGTCGAGCATCCGCCCGGCCTTCACCAGCCGGGACTATCCGCATCCCGGCTACGGACAATTGAGCGTCCAGTGCTGCACGGAAATCCGCACCGGCGCGGAAAACGGCAGCGAGATGGGCGCCTATCACTTCCTGCAGACGCCCTTACGCGAGGCGGACCTGCGGGCCGCGCTGACAGAGTACCTGCGCACGAGTATCGAAGCGGGGCTGTTCTTTGTTAACTAGCCATCAGGAGGTCAGGTTATGAAGGGTGATTTCAGCCGCGACACTTTCGTCCCTCAGCATCACTATCGCGGCGTGCTCATGCAGCAGGGCCGCGTCCAGGTGGACGCCGACTGGAACGAGCAGCAGGCCATCCAGCAGCGCCTCGACGAGACGACGACGCGGGACGTGGTGGGCCTCTGCGGCGTGCCCGAAGACACGCTGGATGGCTTCAAGCTCTCGGCCAACGACAAGGGGCTGGACATCGGCATCGGGCGCATCTACGTGGACGGTATCCTCTGCGAGAACGCGTGGCCGGCCACCTACAGCACGCAGCCGCACCGGCCCGGCCCGCCCGCGCCCTCGGTCAAGACCGACCTGGACCAACTGAAGGCCCTGTCGCTGGTGGGCCTGGTGCCCAAGGCCGACCTGGACGCGCTCACCAAAGAACAGCTTGCCGGGCTGCCCGACCGCTTGGCGCTGGCCTACCTGGACGTCTGGGAGCGCACAATCACCGCGCTGGACGATGCCCACATCCGCGAGAAGGCGCTCAACGGGCCGGATACGGCCACGCGCAAGCAGGTCATCTGGCAGGTGCGGCTGCTGCCGTTCCCGCAACCGAAAGGCAAGCTGGACCCCGCCAAGCAGCAGGCCCTCGTGGATATCCTGCTCAAGATTGCTGCATCCATCGGCCAGCCGCCGGCCAAAGGCGTGCCCACTGTCAAGGATCTCCTGGCTGAGCTGGGTGCGCCGCACGGCTGCCGGGGCGAGTGGCCGGGCTGGCCGGAACTGGTCTTAGGCAGCACGGGCAGCATGATGGCAAAGGCTCAACCGCCCGCCGACGACAAGAATAATCCCTGCCTGGTGCCCGCGGGCGGCGGCTTCCGTCGGCTGGAAAACCAACTATACCGGGTCGAAATCCACAACGGCGGCACGGTCGAGGACAAGAAGCCGATTGTGGTCACGTTCAAGTGGAGCCGGGAGAACGGCTCGGTCGCGGTGCGCTGGATCGGGCAGAGCGGGGCGCAGAACGAAATCCTGGAAATCGAAGGCCCGAACCCCGATACCGTGCTGGGCTTCGCGCCGGGTCAGTGGGTGGAGCTCACCGACGACCGCCGGGAGCTGGAAGGGCTGCCCGGCGTGCTCGTGCGGCTGGGCGCGCCCGATGGCGCGCGGCTGACCGTGGACACGACCGCGCTGCCAGCCAACACGGAAGTGCCCAAGCTGACCGAATTCCCCAACAACGCCAAGATCCGGCGCTGGGACACGGACCAGTTGGGCGATGCAGCGAACCCGGTGCGTGCCCTGAGCATCGACAAGCCCATCGAGCTGGAAGACGGCGTGCAGGTTCAGTTCAAGCCGGGCGCCTACCATACGGGCGATTACTGGCTCATCCCCGCGCGCACGACCGGCGGCCAGATCGAATGGCCGGGCCGCCAGGACGACGACATCTACTGGCCGCCCTATCCGGCGGGCGTGGATGCCTCCTTCGAGCCCGCGGCGGGCATCGAGCACCACTACTGCCCGCTGGCCGTCATCGCAGCGGAGCATGCGGGCAAGCTCCACGTCATCGATGACTGCCGCAACATCTTCCCGCCCCTGACCGGCCTCATCGATATGTACTATGCGGGCGGCGACGGACAGATTGCGCGGGCCGACCCTTCGGGCGTCGGGCTGTTCCTGCCGCTGGACCTGCCCCTGCGGGTGCAGGTGCTCGGCTCGACCGACCCGGTCGAAGGGGCGGAGATTCGGTTTCGCGCGTTGAACGGCGGCGACCTGAAGGCCAAACGTGCGGACCTCAGCGCCACGCCGCCCGCGCAGGCCGCGGACATCATTCTGACCACCGGCCCGGATGGCGTAGCCGAATGCTTCTGGAAGCTGTTCGACGGCGACCCGACCCAGCGCGTCGAGGCCAGCCTGGTGAGCGTGCCTGGCGACAAGCGGCTCATCCCGCGGGCCATCCTGTTCAACGCCCAGTTGGGCAAGGCCTCGGAAATCGCTTACTATCCGAACGCAGGCTGCACGAACCTCGCGACCGCCCACACGGTCGAGGACGCCCTCGACCGGCTGGCGACGTTGGCGCACCTCGCCTACGTCGGCGGTGCGGGCCAGGTCGGCCTGCTGCTGCCCAATCAAGGCGGCGCACACATCGCGCTGGCGCGGCCCATCCGGGTACAGGTCGTCAGCTCATGTGGCCCACTGGAGGGCGCGGCAGTTACCTTCACAGCTACGAAGGGCGGACAGTTAGCCGAGAAGCTCCCCTTCCCATCTCCAGCACCTGAGACGCTGACTGTGACGACCCAGGCCGATGGACTGGCGTCCTGCTTCTGGCGCATCAGCACGAGCGCGAATGCCGGAACGCAGTTCGTCACTGCCAAGCTCACCGACGTTCCGCGCGGGTATACCCCCACGGAACCGCAAGCTGTGGAGTTCAATGCCAGTCTGATTGTGGTCAGCGAGGGCGGCGGCGGGGGCTGCTGCGTGACCGTCACGCCGGAGCAGATGAACGAGGCCATCCAAGGCCTTGCCGGCGCGGGCCAGCAAAACATCGAGGTCTGCCTGGAAGTCACGAAGGACGGCGGCATAGTCGGCCCGCTGGACCTGGACGGCAGCGACCTACACCACAGTCTGACCGTGCGCGGCTGTGGCAAGGCATTCCCGGTCCGGTGGGAACGCTGGTTCCTCTCGCGGCTGAACCTGTTCCGCTTGCAGGACATCTTCCTGGAGGGCACCGATCCGCCGGCCTTGATCCTTAAGGACTGCCGGGAGGTAGTCATCGAAGGGTGCCGGCTGGATAATTCGCCGGGGAGACAGGAGCCCATCGTGCACATCGAGGGCGGCGCGCTGGTGCAGGTACGCAAGAACATCTTCCGGGCGCGCGGCAGCGATAATCCGATCGGCCCGAGGGACATCCTCGAAGGACTGACCGCCATCCCCTTCGGCGATGTGTTTCTGGGCAGGACTGCGGACAAGCGTATTCAACGCAACAAGGCCAGTCAGGAGTTGACGGCCCTGACTGTCATCCAACGACGGCGGTTCGTCACCGATCTCAAGAGGCGGCTGGAGACGGAGCAGGCACGGCTCACCAAGACAGAAATCGCGGCTTACAATGCCCTGGCGAACGTCATGAGCCCGCCCCAGGTGAGCCTCGTGTCCGTCGACCGCAGCCTGGCCGCCATCGACGCGATCACCGCGGCTGCGGCCAAGGGGTCCGGGCCGACGCTTGCCCTCGACTGCCCAGCCGCGCAGGCCCACATCGTGGACAACCTCATCGCCGGCACGCTCTTGCTGTACAGCCATCCTGCGGAGGTCTTCCTCAACATTGACTTTCACAAGCTGTTGGGCGCGCACCTGAAGCAGGGCGAGCTCGTGCTGCTGCCGGAAGAGGGTCACCTGCACATCCGTGGGAATGACATATCGCGGCTGGACGGCGCCGGTGCGCATGCAGCCCGGCTGGCCCAGGCGGCCGGCAACGGTGGACAGATCGACAACATCTTCTCGGCCATCTTCATCACCGAAAACCGGCTGTACACCCATCCGCAGGACATCGTGACGCTCGCGCTCGCGGGGCACGTCGTGTTCAGCGGAAACTCGTTCGATGGGTCAGCCGGCACTCAGGGCGGCTCGGTGTTCGCCATCAGCGCCAGCTATACCGGCAACACGGCCCCGCCCGCCCTGATTCAAGATCCCACACCAGGCGTGGACTTGATCGACGTCAGTGTCGGCAACGACCGGGGCGCCAACCAGAGTGCCAATCCGGGCGTAAATATCATCGGCATGTAGTTTCCCGTTTGTAGTAGGCGCTTCAGTGCCCCGTCCGATCTGGCGCTGAAGCGCCTACTACAAACCAGACGACTTCCACATCACCTGTTCACCTCTTCACCTCTTCACGTGCTCCGGTTTACAGGACACGCCCCACGCTGTAAAATCGCTGCATGACAGACAACCCGATCATCCCCATCGGTTCCGCCCGGCAGACTGCCGAGTGGCTGGACGAAGTGCGCGCGAAGGCCAACCGACTGACGCTCGGCTTCTTGTATGTCGCGGCGCTGGCCTTCGCCGGCTCGCCCGCGCTGTTCAGCCAGCCGGCGCAATACCTGGGGCTGGCGCTGCTGACCTTCGCGATCATCGGCGCGGCCTGGCTGACCGGGCGCCGGTCGGCCCAGACCGCCGGTGCAGTCCTGGTCGCGGGCACCCTGGCGCTCATTGCCTTAACCGCCGGCTGGGCAGGGTTCACCCCGGCGCTGGTGCTTCTGATCCTGCCCGTCGGACTGGCAGGCTTCAGCCTGGGGTTCCCCGCGCAGGCCGCCCTCGCCACCGCAGTCACAGGCACCGTCATCCTTCTGCCCCCTGCCTTCTCTGCCCCTACGGACCTGCGCGTGCTCAGCGCAACAGCCGTTTGGGTCGTCGTCGGCATGGTGTGGATGATGAGCGAGTCGTTGCTGCAAGCCGTGCATTGGGCCTGGGCGCACTACGAGCAGAGCGAGATGCTCCTGGCCCAGTCTCGCCAACAGCGGGCCGAGCTGGCCGAGACGGTGGATGACCTGCGCGCGGCCAACATCCAGATGGCGCGGCTCAACCGGTTGGCCCAGTCGCTGCGCCAGGCCGCAGAGGATGAGCGCCGCGCGAAGGAGCAGTTCGTCGCCAATGTCAGCCACGAACTGCGCACGCCGCTCAACATGATTATCGGCTTCTGCGAGATGATCACCAATGCGCCGGAGACCTACAATGCGACCAACGGCAGCCGTATCCCACCTGCGCTGCTCGCGGACCTCAATATCGTGCTGCGTAACAGTCACCACCTGTCCGAGCTAATCGATGATGTGCTGGACCTCAGCCAGATCGAGGCGGGCCGCATGGCGCTGACCAAAGAGCGCGTATCGCTGGCCGAAATCATCGACTCCGCGGCAATCGCCGTGCGCCCGCTGATGGCTTCCAAGCACCTGAACCTGGCCGTGGCTGTGGCCGCAGACCTGCCCCTCGTCTTCTGCGACCGCACGCGCATCCGCGAAGTCGTGCTCAACCTGCTCAGCAACGCCGCGCGGTTCACCGAGCGCGGAGGCGTCACCATCCAGGCGCGACAGGATGACATGAATATCGTGGTCAGCGTGGCCGACACCGGGCCAGGCATCTCGGAGGAGGATGGCAAGCGGCTCTTCCAGCCCTTCGAGCAGCTCGATGCGTCCATTCGCCGCCGGCACGGCGGCACGGGCCTGGGTCTGAGCATCAGCAAGGGGTTTGTGGAGCTGCACGACGGGCACATCTGGGTGGAGAGCCGGCCAGGGGCGGGCACGACCTTCTACTTCTCGCTGCCCATCGACCCGCCCGCGCCGCTCGCAGTGACGGCCGCGCGCTGGCTGAATCCATACGAACCCTACGAAGAGCGCAGCCGTCCCTCGCGGCTGGCAGCGGAGACGCCCCGGCCCCGCTACGTGCTGGTGGAGACAGGCAACGAGTTGAAGCGGCTGCTCGAACGGTACCTGGATCATGTCGAGGTCGTCGCCGTGCCGGACGTGGCCGCCGCGCTCGCAGACCTGGCGCACACGCCCGCGCAGGCGCTCCTGGTCAACGATGTGCACATGGGCGAGGCACTGGAAGGGCTGACCGGCTCAGGCGCGCTGCCGTACAATGTGCCGGCCATCGTGTGCGCAGTGCCGGGGACCGAGCAGGCCGCGGAGGTGACGGGTGTGCGCGGCTATCTCGTCAAGCCCATCTCGCGCGAGGCGCTGCTCGCTGCTCTGGATGGGTTAGGCCGGCCTGTGCACAAAATTCTCATCGTGGATGACGAACCGGATGCCCTGCACCTGTTCAGCCGGATGTTGAGCGAAGCGGCCCGCGGCTATCGGGTCATGCGCGCGGCCAACGGCAAGCAGGCGCTGCAACTCCTCGACCATGAGCCGCCGGACGTGATTCTGCTGGACCTCGTGATGCCGGAAATGGACGGCTTTCAACTGCTGGCGCGGCTGCGGGCCAGCCCAACGCTGGCCGATATCCCGACCATCCTGATCTCCGCGCGCGACCCGCAGGGCCAGCCGATTGTCAGCAATGGCATCGCCGCGACATCGCTGCATGGGTTGTCCGTCCAGCAGTTGCTCGCAGCCATCCAGGCGCTCACTGCCGTCCTGGCGCAGGGGAATCTGCCGCCGCACAACTCGTTTCTCCCGGAAGTGAGGCTTCCGGCGTCCACTGATCCAGCGCCGCCAGCAGCGCCTCCCGCGTGATCGGCTTGCGGATGAAAGCGGCCGCGCCCAGCGCCAGCGCCAGTTGCTCCTGGGGCAGAATAGTACAGACGATCACCGGCACGCCCGCGGTCAGC
>DAOUGK010000338.1:0-32768 GCA_034429055.1 Anaerolineae bacterium
GCAGAGCACGCGCGTTATGGAGGCTACGAGACCTCGCTGTGCCACGGCTGGTCCGCGGGCCCCGCGGTCTGGCTGCATAGGGAGGTGCTGGGGGTGCGGCCAGCTATCCCCGGTAACGGAGCGCCCGGCTTTGCCGTTGTGGATTTCAACCCTGCCCTGGGCAGCGGCACGCGCGGCTTGCAGTGGGCGAGGGGCACGATCCCGACCCCGCGCGGACCCATCCGCGTGAGCCTTGACCGCCGCGGCGCGGAGCCGGTCGCAGAGATCGACGTTCCCGAGGACGTCGAGGTGCGCCTGCCCGAGCGCCCGCGTGAGACGTGGCGGGTACGCATACGTGAGCAATGATTGAGGGGTTGGGGAACGCGGCCATCGCGAATACGCGAATCGGCTCACGAATACGCGAATATGGACGCCGCGATGTACGCGATTCGTGTATTCGATTCGCGCCCGTTGGCGCATTCGATTATTCGCGATGGCCGCGTGACGGCTTGACACGCACCTTGTCATCCTTCATAATACCTCTACCTCGAACCTGACCGGCACTGCTTCTTTGCCGCCCGCCGGTCTGCGACAACCTGATATGAGCCCCTGGCATGACTTGGCCGGCTCCGTAAGATTTTTCGGCTGAAAGGGGGTGATCGAACCATACCACCATCAGTTGACGCGCTGGATTGCGTTCGTTCCGCTTGCTTTCCGTTTTACCCCCTAAGGAGGAAGCTGATGAAACGTTGGTGGCCTGTCCTGTCCCTCTTGGTCATCCTCACGATGCTGCTGGGCGCCTGCGCGGTTCCCGCCCCTGCTGCCCCGCAGGTCATCAAGGAGACCGTCGTCGTCGAGGTCGAGAAGGAAGTTAAGGTCGTCGAGACCCAGATCGTTGAGAAGATCGTAGAGCGCGAGGTCGAAGTCGCGCCAGACGTGACCCCTGCACCCGAGCAATTGAGCGGCACCTTCATCGTCGGCCGCGGCGGTGATTCGGTCATCCTCGACGTTGGCCCCGCGACCGACGGCGAATCCTGGCGTGTCATCGGCGAGGTTAACGAGCCGCTCATTCGCCTCGAAGGCACGAGCACCAAGCCCATCCCCTGGCTGGCAGAGAGCTGGGAGACCGAAGACAGCCAGACCTGGATCTTCCATCTGCGCCAGGGCGTCAAGTTCCACAACGGCAACCCGTTCAACGCGGAAGTCGTAGCCTGGAATATCGACCGCTGGAAGAATGCCGACAACGAATATCGCTTCGGCCGCGCCTTCGAGTACTATGATGCGGAGTTCGGCGTCGAGTCGGGCATCGAATCATACGAGGTCGTTGACGAGTACACCATCCAGATCAAGCTGATGCAGCCCTCTGCCGTCATGCTCGCCAAGCTCTCGCTGGCCGGCGTGTTCGGCATGCTGGACCCGCAGGCCGTCATGGAGCAGGGCGACAAGTACGGGACGGCCGCGGGTACGATCGTCGGCACCGGCCCCTACAAGTTTGTCGAGTGGGTCCCCGACGATCATATCACCCTCGAACGCAACAACGACTGGTGGGGCGGGCCGCCGCGCCTCGCAAAGATCATCTTCCGCTCCATCCCCGACAACTCGGCCCGCTTTGCAGAGCTCCAGGCCGGCACGATCCATCAGGCCGACCTCGCGCAGACCGACCTGCCCGCGGCAGCGGCAGACCCGAACCTGGTCATCTACGAGACGCCTTCGCTCAGCACGGGCTATATCGCGTTCCAGCAGTGCATGGAGCCGTTCGACAAAGTGGAAGTGCGTCAGGCCATCGCGCATGCCGTGGACTGGGCCGCGTTGATCGAGCCGTTCTATGGCGAGTGGGCCATGCCGGCGCAGTCGTTCCAGCCGCCCGCCATCCTTGGTCACAACCCGAACATCACACAGTACGAGTATGACCCGGAGAAGGCCAAGGAACTCCTGGCGGCCGCGGGCCTGCCCGACGGCTTCGAGACCGACTTCTGGTACATCCCCGTCATCCGCGGCTACTTCCCCGATTCCAAGGCCATCGGTGAAGCCATCGCGGCCGATCTGGCAAAGGTGGGCATCAAGGTCAACCTGCAGACCAAGGACTGGGGCGCCTACCTGGATGACCGCAATAACGGCAAGTTCCCCATGTGGATGCTGGGCTGGGGCTCCGACAACGGCGACCCGGATAACTATCTGGGTTGGCACTTCTACCATCCGGTCGGCGAGCCGAAGGTGGAGGACTGCTACGCCAACGACAAGGTCGCCGAGCTGATTATCCAGGGCCGCACTGAGCCTGACCTTGCCAAGCGTGAGACTATCTACCAGGAAGCCGAGCAGCTGATCCACGACGACGTAGCCCGCATCCCTGTCGCTTGGACCATCGGTGCGGTGGTCATGCGCGCGGAGGTCAAAGGTTACGTGCCCGTGGTCTTCCGTTCGTGGTATGAGAATCTGTGGATTGCGAAGTAAGCTGACTGTTAGCGGAGCATCCTGAGCGGAGGGCGCACCGCAGGAACGCACGCAGTCGAAGGATGCGGATCGATCCCGTGAAGGCCGCATCCTTCGACTGACGATGTCTCGTCAACAGCGTTGAGCCGCCCACCCGCTCAGGATGCTGTGCTCTTGTGAGGGATAAGTCGTGCTGCAGTACATCATCCGCCGCCTGCTGGCCCTGATCCCGGTCCTGATCGGGGTGTCCATCCTCGTCTTTGCGCTGATCCGGCTGATCCCCGGCGACCCGGTGACGGTGATGCTCGGCGAGCGCGCGCGGCTGGAAGATATCGAGCGGCTGCGCGAGCAGATGGGGTTCAACCGCTCCATCCCGGTGCAGTACTTCGAGTGGATGGGCCGCGTGCTGCGCGGGGATCTGGGCGAATCCATCTTCAACCGCACACCGGTGATGAGGGAGCTGAAGCAACGGCTGCCCGCAACCATCGAGATCGTTGTCGTCGCCATGTTCATCGGCGTCATCGTCGGCGTATCCATCGGCATCCTCTCCGCGGTGCGCCGCAACTCCTGGATCGACGTCACCGCAATGTTTGGCGCGCTGCTCGGCGTCTCCATGCCCATCTACTGGCTCGCGCTGATTCTAATCTATGCGCTGGCCGTCAATCGCCGCATCTTCCCGCCCAGTGCGCGGCTGGATGCCGAGTTGGATGTCGTCCGGCGCACGGGTTTCATGCTCATTGACACCGCGCTGATGGGAGACCGCAAGGTATTTCTCAATGCGCTCTGGCACCTGATTCTGCCGGCTTCCGTGTTGAGCACGACCATCATGCCCATTCTTGCGCGGTTGACGCGTTCGAGCATGCTGGAGGTGCTGCGCCAGGACTACGTGCGCACCGCGCGTGCCAAAGGTCTGCGCGAAAACCGGGTCATCATCGGCCACGCGCTCAAGAACGCCCTGTTGCCCATCGTGACCGTCATCGGCCTGCAGTTGGGCGGCCTGCTCGGCGGCGCGTTGCTCACCGAGACCATCTTCTCCTGGCCCGGCATGGGCCTGTGGACCTATCGGGCGATCCTGAGCCGGGACTACCCGATCGTCCAGGGCGCCGTGCTGGTCAGTGCGACCATCTACGTGGTCGTCAACCTGCTTGTCGACATTTCGTATGCGTACCTGGACCCGCGCATCCGGTATCAGTAAGCCCCTGTAGCCGAGGCCGTTATGACTGCCGACACTCAAATGCTCATGGCGCCTGCCGAGGACATCACTGCGCGACGCTCACGTGGGCTGTTCCGGGATGCCTGGCGCCGCCTGCTCGCCAGCTGGAACGGGCGGGTCGGGCTGGCCGTGGTGACGCTCATCGTGCTGATCGCGGTTCTTGCCCCGGTGATTGACCCTTACGATCCGCGCACCGACTCCAACCTGCGTATGTCGCGGAAGCCGCCCTCTTTGGAGCATCCATTCGGCACCGACCGCTTGGGTCGCGACCTGTTCCGCCGCATCATCCACGGCACGCGCATTTCATTAGTGGTGGGGGTAGTGGTGGTGTTCCTGTCTGGGACGGCCGGCGTGCTCCTGGGTCTTGCCGCAGGTTATTTCGGTCGCGGCATCGACACCGTCATCATGCGCATCATGGATGTCCTGCTGGCCTTCCCCGGCATCCTGCTCGCCATCTCAATTGTTGCGGTGCGCGGGCCGGGCCTGACCAACACGATGATTGCCGTGGCGGTGGTCGGCATCCCCGGCTATGCCCGCGTCACGCGCTCTATGGTGCTGTCGTTGCGCGAGCGCGATTTTGTCCAGGCGGCGGAATCGGTCGGCGTCAAGGATAATCGCATCATGTTCCGCCACATCCTGCCCAACAGCCTGTCGCCCCTTATCGTCCAGGCAACGCTCGGCGTCGGCGGGGCGATCCTCTTTGCCGCCGCGCTGGGCTTTCTCGGCCTGGGCGCGCAGCCGCCCACCCCCGAGTGGGGGGCGATGATCAGCGACGCCATCCCGTTCTTGCAGACCAGCCCGCACATGGTATTCTTCCCCGGCATTGCCATCATGATCACCGTTCTGGGCTTCAACCTGCTCGGCGACGGGCTGCGCGATGCCCTCGACCCTCAGACACAGGTGCATAAGTAATGAAATCCAACTCATCACTTTCGGACAGCAGCACGACCGCCGATGCGCTGCTGATGCTGGACCGCGCGCTCTGCGGCGATATCTGGGCCGGCGACACGGCAGCCCGGCTCCTCGAGACGCTGTGCGTGGATTACGGGGGCCGTTTCGCGGGCAGCGAGAACTACCGCGGCGCGGCGGAATTTCTGGCGGAGCAGTGGCGCGCCGCAGGCCTGGCCGATGTCCACCTCGAAGAATTCCCCATCATCGGCTGGGAGCGCGGGGAGAGCACGCTCACGATGACTGCACCGGCGGTGCGCTCCCTGCCGTGTATCGCGCTGCCGCCTGCGCCCGCGTGCGACATTGAGGCCGCGGCGCTCGACCTGGGCTACGGCCTTGAACCTGATCTCGCCGCGGCCGGGGATGCTGTTAGAGGCAAGATTGTGCTGGCGCGTGCGGGTGCGCCGCCCGGCCAGCGTCCGGCCCACCGCCTGGAGAAGTATATCCGCGCGCAGCAGGCCGGCGCAGCCGCGTTCCTGTTCTACGACGGCGAGCCGGGCATGTTAGCCGCCACCGGCAGCCTGCACTCTGACCCCGACGGGCCGTTCGAGACGCTCCTGCCCGGTGCCGGGCTGGCCTACGAGACCGGGCTGGAGCTGGCGCGCTGGCTGAGCCGCGGGCCGGTGACGCTGCGGCTGCGGATGACCAATCGGCCGCGGCGCGATGTCTCGTGGAACGTTGTCGGCGATTTGCGCGGTGGAGGCGGCGGGTCTCCGCGCGTGCTGGTCTGCGGCCACCTGGACGGGCACGACATCGCGCAGGGCGCAATCGACAACGCGTCAGGCATCGTCGCGGCTTCGGAAGTCGCACGGGCGCTCGCGGCGCAGGCGGGTGCGCTCGGCGGGACCGTGCGCTTCGCAGCATACGGCGCCGAGGAGCTTGGCATGGTCGGCAGCTACGCCTATGCCGCGACCCATGCCGCAGAACTGGACGACCTGCGCTTCATCTTCAACCTGGACTGCGTGGGCACTTCCGGCCCGCTGGGGCTCTATCTGCAGAACTGCGGCGAGCTGACGCCGGTCTTTCGCCGGCTGGGGCACGCGATGGGCGCGGATTACACGGTCAACGAGGCGCTCGTCCCGTTCTCCGACCAGTTTCCGTTCACGCTGGAGGGCGTGCCCTCGGCCTTCATTGCGACAGGCGGCAGCGGTCCGCGCGGCTGGGGCCATACGGCGGCTGACACGCTGGACAAGGTGGATGTGCGGGCCATCCGCAATGCGGCGGCTGCGGTCGCGCGGCTGGCCGTGCGCGTGGCGAACGATCCCGCATGGCCGGGCCGCCGCCGCTCGCCCGAGGAGACGCGCGCCGCGCTACAGGCGCAGGGCGTCGAGCCGCAGTTGCGCTTGCTGGCCGCGTGGCCGTTCGGTGATGAGTAACGCGTGACGAGTAAGGAGTAACGAGTGATGAGTAACGAGTAAAGAGTGATGAGTAAAGACATGCGTGCCTTACTCGTTATTCCTTACTCATTACTTACTCACTCATTCTTAGACCGAGGACTTACAACCATGTTCCCACGTACCAACATCGAAAACCTGTCGGTCTCGCGGTTGATGATCGGCACGAACTGGCTGCTCGGGTATTCGCACACGAGCAAGGCGCTGGATCGCTTCATCGTGGAGACGGTCGATGCCCGGCGCATCAGCGATATCCTGGTGACTGGCATGGCGCACGGCGTGGATACGTTCTACGGCGTCCGGCCGGATGCGAAGATTCAGGAGGCCGTCGAGGATGCGCAGCAGCGGGCCGGCCGCAAGGTCATCCAGATCGCGATCCCCACGCTGCCCGTGGCCGGGACGGGGGAGGTGACGCCGGAGCAACTGGGCGAGGCTGCGGCCATCCTGGACCAATACGCGGCCATCGGCGTCGACATCTGCATGCCGCACCAGGCGACTACCGACGCATTCGTGAACCGGCGGACGCGCTCGCTCGCGGGCATCGAGCCCTACCTGGCCCTGATCCGCGAGCGGGGGATGATCACCGGCCTCTCGACGCACATGCCGGAGACGCCCATCTATGCAGACAACACCGGCCTGGACGTCGCGACGTATATCCAGATCTACAATGCTGCCGGGTTCCTCATGCAGATCGAGATCGACTGGGTGCAGCGGATGATCTGGAACGCGCAGAAGCCGGTCATCACCATCAAGCCGCTGGCCGCTGGCCGGCTGCCGCCGCTGGTTGGGCTGGCCTTCTCCTGGGCGACGCTGCGTCCCATCGATATGGTTTGCGTCGGGGTGCACACGCCGTACGAGATGGAAGAAGCCATCGAAATCTCGTGTGCGGTGTTGGAGCACCGTGCGCCGCGCGTGGAGCTGCAGGAGACACGCTCGAAGGCGTCGCTCAGGCGGCCGTAGGATCGAACTCGCTTCTGCTCACGCAACGACGCCAAGGACGCAAAGTATCCGTATCAGGTTACTCTTTGCGCTCTTGGCGTCTTTGCGTGAGCCTGAGCCAGGAGCTCGGCGCCACCCTCAGCGCGCGGGCGCCAGGGCTGCGGGCACGTCACCGGCGGATTCCGCATGCTGGAGCGCGTGGGCGACGGTCTGGGCCACCTGCTGCAAGGCGTCGAATTCGGTGCGCGTGTACGTCTCACCGTCGCGGCGCGGGCCGAGCAGCAGCAGCCCGTACTGCCGTCCCCCGTGTTCCAGCGGCGCCGCGGCGAGCGCATCCCCGCGCCAGACCCCGTAGGTGCACACCGTCCGCACGCGGCCATCCGTCGTCAGGTTCACCGCGCCCGACACCGCGCCGAGGCTGCGCGCCGCCTCTTCGAGCAGCCGCATCACGATTTGCTCCGTGTCCCTCATCTGCAGATAGGCCCGCACTTCCTCGCCGTACGCGCGTAGCGGTTTCGTCGTATCCGGCGCTTCCTTGAACCGCCGGTCGACGAACGATTGCAGGAGCGACTTTACCGGCGTGAAGGCCGACACCAGGATGAGCGAAGTCAGGACCACGGCGACATCGCTCTCCTCGCCGGTCACCGCGATGAAGAACTTCTGCAGGAGCGAGACGGTCACGCTCATCACGCCGGCGAGGATGGCGGTCAGCGTACCCCACAGGATCGTGCGGTTCACGATGGCGTCCACTTCCAGCAGGCGGTAGCGGAAGATGGCGATTGCCACGCCGAGCGGGAAGATGACGAGCGAAGGCATGTAGAGCAGCGGGTCGAAGCGCAGAAAGACGCCGAAAACCGACGCGAGGATCCAGATCATCAGCGGGGTGAAGGCGATCACACTCGCCAGGAGTACGATGCGCGCCTGTACCCGCACAATCTGGGTGCGCCCGACCAGCGCGCGGAACACGACCATAGCCAGGAAGAAGAGTGCGCCCCCGGCTGCATAGCGGAAGGTGGCATTGCGCGCATCGAGGTAGGCATAAGGATCGACCCGGTCGAGCAGCGCCCGCGCATTCCAGATGGCGAACACAATGGAGACCAGGTAGGGCACCATCAGCAGCCAGGCGTTGCGGGTGACGGTGCGCAGCTCGTCCGGGAAGCGCAGCGCCAGGCTGATCAGCGCGCCGCCGATGCCCGCGACCGCGGCGGACCAGAGCAGCGTCGCGTTGTGCGTAGTGAAGATGTCGAAGTAGAACACCATGACCAGCGCGGTGCTGAAACAGAAGAAGGCCAGCGAGCGGCCGGGCCGCGTCATGCCGCGCACCCGGTAAATCCACAGGCCGATCGCCATGTAGGCCAGTCCTAACAGGTACGGGAGCCAGAAGAGTCGCACCAGGTCCCGCCGGGGAAACTCCATCAGCCTGACATCGGGGTAGAGGCGGGCGGATTGGTCATAGCGCCGGACGAAGATCGGGATGCTGTCATCGACCTGTCGCGCCGCGAGTACGGCCTGGAACTCCTGCGAAGTGTTGACCTGCAGGCCATCCACGCGTACCAGGCGTTCGCGGAACTGCATCCCCTTCTCGCGGCCCGTCCAGCCCTCGCCCCGGGTGTCGTTGACCACAAGTGTCTGATCGACCAGGAAGCCCGGGAAAGGCTGGTGGCTCCAGGAAAGCGCGATGATCGGCGCGACGATGGAGGCAACCGCTGCGACTACGAACACCGCCAGCGTCACTATCCGGCTGAGCCGTTCCAGGATATCCACCTTCTTGGTCTTGCCTGCATTCATGGTTGCTTCACATCCCTAAAGGTCGATCTCCGTATCCGCGGAGAACGGAGTGTGGACTGCATTCCGGGCGGAGGCAAGCGGGGCCGATGGCTCGTTGGTGAGCTTGTGCTCCAGCACAAAGAGCGTCACATCATCCTCCTGCTGCCAGTCATCACCCACGAAGGCGAGCAGTTCCTCTCGTACGCTATAGGTCAGCGCGCCGGCGTGGGGCTGACTGCTCGCGAGCACCACTTTCAGGCGTTCCAAGCCAAAAACCGCGCCTCTCGGCTTGTGTGCCTCGATCAGGCTTTCGCTGTAGAAGGCAACACAGTCTCCCGGCTGGAGAATAACTTCCTGCTCGTGGAAGTCCACGTCAAGGCTCAGGCCCAGGGGACTGTCCTTGCCCTCGAGTTCGACCGTCACGCCGGCGCGGATGAGGAGCGGCGACGAGAACCCTGCGTTGGCGTACCGGAACCTGCCGGTCGGCGGATGCAGGCTGGCATAGAGGCAGGCGACTGCGGAATCCGGCCCCAATTCGGGCGCGAGCAGCTTATTGGCGTGTTCCAGCGCATCGGCGGGCATCAGCACCTGGCAGGCAGAACTGCGCAGCGCGGCACGCGCGGTGGCGAGCACGTGCGCAGCCGGGACCCCGCGCTCGGCCACATCACCGATGAAGAGCATCAGATCCCCGTTGGGCAGTAACCGGCAGTCATAGAAGTTGCCGCCGACGAAGCTGGTCGGCTGGTAGTAGACCGCAGTGTCCCAGCCGGGCAACAGGGGCAAGTGCCGTGGGATGATGCGCTGGCGAATCTGGCGCATGATGCGCGCTTCCTGCTCGGCCTGGTCCTGGACGGTGGCCTCGGCGCGCTGCCCGCGCAGCAGGAGCGCGACGCCGAAGGTTGGCAGGAGCATCCCCAGGGCCAGAAGCACTACCAGGACCGAGAAATTACGCCGGAAGGAATCTGTGGCGATGGCCCAGTCGTCCTCGGTGATCAGCACCCAGTCCGTACCAGGCACGCCGGCATATGCCTCGATGATGTCGTTGTTTTCCTCATCCCGCGTGTGCTCCGCGCTGCCGGGCAGGTCGGCCTGCGCATACCGCGACATATTCATGGACTGGCCGATGCGGGTGTAACCGGAGTCGTACAGGATCTTGCCGTTGCCATCCACCACGTATGTGTTGCCGCTGCCGCCGATGCGCAGGCGGACGATGGCCGCATAGAACGAACTGACCCGCGGCTCGCCCAGGCGGAACATGCCTGCCAGCACGCCGACCAGCTCCGAGTTCTCGCCCAGGACGGGAACACTGACCACGATGACCGCCGGTTCGTTGGGGCCTACGGTCGTGGCGTTGGAGAAAAACGGGCCGGGCACCTGCAACTGGTTGCGGAAGAAGTCCCGGTCCGACCAATCGCTGCCGACAAACCCGTCGCGTGCCGGCTCGGTCATCCGCACGCGGCCGAAGGAGTCCATGAACACTGCGCCGCCATCGAAGATTTTGAGCCGGTTGGCTGCATTGGACAACGCGCGGCCCTGGACTTCGGGGTCACGGGCGAGAAAATCGCGCGAACGCGCCACCGTGTCCAGCTCCGCAGTGAATTTCAACATCTCGTCCTTGAGGCGTACGGCGGACAGGAAAGCCACCTGCCGATCGTTCTCGACCACCAAGTCCGAAGCCGCGTCGCGGTAGAAGAGATAGGCTGCGGTTGCCAGCCCGCCCAACGCGAGGAGTGTCAGGATCGTCATCCCTGCAATCAGGCGCGTGCGCCATCGTTGTCGCTGGGCAGCGCGGCGTCTGATATTGGAGCGTGGCTCGCGGTGAGTCTCAACCTCGGCTATCACTGGTATTGTCCTTCCCTGATTGTGCCGGTTGTTGAGCAGCCTGCACGCTCGCGGAGACGTCACGCATGGAGCCGACCGGTGCACGCCCGAACGTGAAGATTTGTTCGAACGCAGGCAGGGTCAGTTGCCGGGCGGCATCCATGTTCGCGAAAATCTCTGGTATAACCGAGTAGTTGTAGATGCGCGGCTCGGCAAACGCGGCCAGGGTCATGTTGCGGGTCTGCTCAGGATAGGCCTGCTGCACATATTGCAGCCACTCGTTGACCAGCGAGGCGCGCGCGGGCTGCAAGAGCTGAGTTCGCGCCATGGCCCGGCAGTATTCCGCACTCGTCAGGAACTTGATCAAATCCCAGGCCGCCTCGGGATAGCGAGTTTCTCTGTAGATCGCATAGGCGTCGGTAGTCGAGAGGGTGACTTTGGCCCCCGGCCCCGATGGCAGCGTGGTGACGCCGATGCGGAAGTCGGCTTTCTCCAGGATATCCTTCAGTGCCCAGGAGCCTTCTTCGACCATGGCGACCTTGCCGCGGATGAAGGCATCGCGCGTGGAATCGCCCTGCACATCCAGCCGGGTTGCCATAACCTTGTCGCCCCACATGCGGTCGCGAATCCACTGCATCGCGGCCAGCGCCTCAGGCTGGTCCATGAGGCTGCGAGTGGGATCGGATGGGTCCACGAGGTGACCGCCCCACGCGTTGACGTGGACCTGGATGCGATCCCAGGCCACATTCAACATGCTGCCCCACACTACGTTCTCGCCGATGCGTGCCCGATCCACGATGAAGCGGCGCATCGCCAGGTAGTAGTCGCCGTGGGTCCACTGGTCGTCCGGATGGGAAACGCCGTAACGGTCGAACAAGTCCTTGTTGTAATACAGGGCCAGCGTGCCCTGATATTTGGGCAGGCCGAACTGCTGGCCGTCCGCGGTGGACAGGGCTTTGTAGTGGGCCGAATCCCAGTCTTCCAGCGCACTCCTGTCCAGGTCTGCCTCGATATACGGCCCCAAGTCCAGCAGGTAGCCCTTCTGCGCCCAGATGGGGAAGTACTCGCAGCAGCCCTGAAAGACATCGGGCGGCGTTTGCGCCGCGAAGTCGTCCACCATCTCTTCGTAGAGGTTATCGGGATCGCGCGTGTAGAAGACGTGAATGTCGGGGTGCGTCTCGTGGAACTGCTCCAGCATCTGTTGCGCCATGCCGGAGAAGTACTCGCTCTGCCAATCCTGGTACACCATCTGCACGATGCTGCTGCCGTGCGGACCCAGCCCCATGCGCCGGGGCGTGCAGGCAGCCAGGGCCGCGCTGCCGAGGAGCGCGCCGCCCAACCGCAGAAAAACCTTGCGCGACATTTTCTTGCGCGAGCGGATAATCTCAACCATGTCGCCTCGTCTCTCTTCCCACTCGACCATGCCCGTAAGCAGATATCGACTCGTCCGACGCATATTCTCAGCTAGCAAAATCGTTGTGCAGATTATATACTTAAGCCCGTCTTAGTTGCAACATGGCGCAACGAGCGTAGAGAGATGTCCCATCTGTGTGCACACGGAGCCTCAGCCGTCGTTGGATGCATTGCAGGTGGGGCACAGTCATCCTGAGCGGAGGCCGCCGCTGGCGGCGAGCGCAGTCGAAGGATGCTTTACTCCTGCCTTCACTGTGCAACGCGCCCGTCGTCCAAGGGCTTGCGTATTGGTGCAATTATGATACGATAGGTGCGCAAGTAATCTCGCCAAGTCGTCAGTGTGCAGGATGGAGCAGATGCGCACCGCAACCCCGGCCGCCCAGGTGGACATCCGGCCCTATCCGCCGAGCTGGCTGGACCGGCTGACAGAGCGCGTCGGTCGCGTCCGGGGGCCTGCGTCGCTCCTTTACGCGGCGGCAGGGCTGCTCGCCATCGCGCTCTTTGCTTTGAATGACTGGCTCCATACTGGTCACGGGCTGGGCAGCATGTACCCCTTCCATATCATCCTCGCGCTGGGGCCGGTCTATACGGTCGCATTCCTACATCTGCTCGATGCGCGGGCCGCGCGTGCCCTCGAACGCATGCGGACCTTGCTGGAATGTGATGACGTGGGCTATGAGGAACTGCGCTACCGGCTGACGACCCTACCCGCGGACAAGACGTTCCTGTGCAGCGTGGTCGGTGCTGCTGTGGGGGCGGCTGCGGTGGCGTT
Source organism: Anaerolineae bacterium (assembly GCA_034429055.1). GTDB lineage: Bacteria > Chloroflexota > Anaerolineae > CG2-30-64-16 > CG2-30-64-16 > MWBF01. The sequence continues at coordinate 12,677 of DAOUGK010000338.1, forward strand.
GGAGCGGCTTGCCCTGCCGCAGGCGTTCCGGACATTTGTCTGGACGGACGGGCAGCACTACTTCATCGAGGCCTGGCTGGTGCTCACATGGTTCGTCTTCGGTGCCTTGTTCTATCACACCTATCACCAACTCCGCCTGATCGGACACATCTACATGGAGCATACGCGTATCGACATCGACCAGGTGCAGCCGTTGTTTCACTTCTCGCGCGTGAGTGCCCTGACTGCTGTCGGGTTGCTGCTGCTGCCCTACGGGTGGTATGCGACCGTGCCGGGCCTGATCACCGATGCCGCGGGCATCGCCTTCGGCATGCTGTTCCCGGTTTTCGCCCTGGTGTCCTTTCTCTGGCCCCTCGTCGGCGCACATAACCTCCTGGTAGATGCGAAGGATCGGGCCCTGGCGCAGAATGCGGCGGTCTTGCAGTACGTGCGCGGGCTGCTCTATGGGCGAACCGGGGGCGGGGAATTAGGGGATGCCAGCGCATTGAACGATGCCCTGACCGCTCTGCGAGCCGAACGCCAGGCGATTCTCACGAGCCCGACCTGGCCGTGGCAGCCGGGAACCCCGCGCGGGGTGGCCGCGGCGCTGCTCCTGCCGGTGGCTGTCTGGCTGATCCAATGGGTGATCGAGCGGCTGTTGACGATGTAAGGCGCAGTTAATGGCCGCTACTCCGGCGGCCTGACGATTGGCGATGGATCCTCATGGGAGTGGCAATGCTGGACCAAATCCTTGCGCAGATGTTCGCGGTGGTTGTGGGCGGCCTGCTCGCGATTGCAGGCGGCTTCATCACCCCCTTGTTTGTCGACCGGCAGCGCCAGGCCCGTGAGTCGCGCAACCTGGCCCTGGCCCTCAAGGGCGAAATCACGGCCCTACTGGCGCTCATAAAAGAGCGGCGGTATCTCGAACGCTTTGCTGAGGTGGCCCAGCAGATCGAAGCAACGCAGAAACCCTTCTATATGCCCATGCGCGTTCGGTTCCGCTATGACCGTGTGTACGAAAGCAATGTCATGCGGATCGGGGTGCTGAGTGGCGCACTGCCTGAACTGCTCCCCCTCTTCTATACCCGGTTGAGCTCGATGCTGGAGGATGTATCCGGTCTGAGCGAGGGCACATACGCCAGCCTCGATCTGCCGACCCTCCTGCGCATCTACCGGGATCTGCAGAGCGTGCTAAAGGAATCGATCACTCTGGGAGAGCGCATCGTGCAGGAAATCGAGCGCCAGTATCGCTGAACGAAGGGTCACGCCGCGCGGCGGTCTTCCACGAACTGCCGCTCGTATAGCTCGTGGTATAGGCCGCCCGCGGCCAGCAGGGCGTCATGGGGGCCGCGTTCCACGATCTGCCCGCCCTGCACCACGCAAATCAGGTCCGCGTCGCGCACGGTGCTGAGCCGGTGTGCGATGATGACCGCAGTGCGCCCCTCCAGCAGCCGCTTCAGCGCATCCTGGATCAGCCCCTCGGTGATAGTGTCTACGCTGGCGGTCGCCTCGTCGAGGATGAGGATGCGCGGGTCGGCCAGCACCGCACGCGCGATGCAGATGAGCTGGCGCTGGCCCACGGAGAGATTGCTGCCGCCCTCCTGGATGACGGTCGCATAGCCGTCCGGCAGCGCGTTAATGAACTCGTGCGCGTTCGCCAGTTGCGCGGCCGCCGTCACCTCGGCCTCTGTCGCGTCCACGCGGCCAAAGCGGATGTTGTCGTCGATCGTCCCGGAAAACAGGAACGGGTCCTGCGGCACCAGCCCCATCTGGCGGCGCAGCGAGCGTTGCTGCACCTCGCGCACGTCCAGCCCGTCGATGAGCACTGCACCCATCTGCACATCGTAGAAGCGCGCGATGAGGCTGGCAATCGATGTCTTGCCGCCGCCGGTTGGCCCAACGAGCGCAACCGTCTGCCCCGGCTCGACCGTCAGGTTGACGTCGTGCAGCACCGTCTGGTCTTCCAGGTAAGCGAAGGATACATCGCGCAGTTCGATGCGGCCTGCGATGGGCGGCATCTCGATCGCATCGGGCCGGTCGGCCACTGCGGGCTCCGTGTCCAGCAGTTCCAGCACCCGCTCGCCGCCGGCCATCGCAGACTGGACCGTCGTGTAGAGCTGGCTGAGCTCCTGGATGGGCTGGAAGAAGCGCGAGACATAGGCCAGGAACGCGACCACCACGCCGAGGGTCAGCTCGTCTGCCGCCACGGCCTGGCCGCCGAACCACAACACGACGGCGGTTGCGAGCATCCCCAGGAACTCCACGGTCGGCAGGAACACGAAGGAGAGCGACATCGCGTCGATGTGCGCGTCGCGGTTGGCCCGGTTGACTTCCTCAAACCGCTCATACGACGCATTTTCCTGGGCGAACGCCTGAATGACGCGCATCGCCATGATGTTCTCGGCCAGATCGCCGACCACCGCAGCGACCCGCGCCCGTGTGTTGCGGAACGCCACCTGTGCCCGCCGCGTGAACAACAGCGTGGCCAGCAGCATCAGCGGGAGCACGGCGAAGGCCAGCAGCGCCAGCCGCGGGCTCATCGACAGCATGACGCCGATGATGCCGAATAGCACGACGGTGTCTCCGATCAGCGTGACGAGGCCCTGCGACAGCAGGTCGTTGATGACGCCGACATCGCTGATGACGCGTGAGATGGTGACGCCGACGATGTGCGTGTCGTGATAGCCGAGATGCAGCTCTTGCAGGTGACGGAACAGGTCTCCGCGCAGACCTGACAGCACGCGCTGGCCCACCCATGACAGCAAGTACTGTTGGACCGAGGAGGTCGCATATTGGGCCAGGAAGACGCCGGCCAGCAGCGCAGTCGTGCGAGCCAGGCCGGGCAGGTCGCCCGTGGTAATGTACTGGTCGATGGCGACTTTGACGAGATAGGGTGCGGCCAGCGCCAGGCCCGAGGCAACCAGCATGAGCATGAGCGCAAGGCCCATGCGGCGCGCATGGGGCCGCAGATAAGCGAGCAGCCGGACGAGGATACGCCGGTCGAACCCGCGGCGCTCCAGCGGCTGGCCGAACCGCTCCAGCGCGCCCCCGGGCCCCATGCCGGGGCTGGATGAACCGATAGAGAAAGTCACCTTGATTTCCTTGATATGCCGTGATTATTTGATTCCCGCCGCAACCGCAGAGATGACGATCAGCAGTATCCCTGTCAGTATGCCCAATATGACCGTGCTGAGCGAACTGCTGATGTTAACGATGAAGTCTGCGCGTTCGCTGCTGCTCATGTCGCGGAAGCTCTCTGAGCCGAGCGACCGGAAGGCGCCCGTCTGCTGACCGGCAGCGTAGCGGGCCGATGCTCCCGCAATGATCATCAGAGAACCCGCTATGAAGAACGCATTACTGTATGGCAGCGATGAACTCCACTTGTTGGTATAACCGATAGCCGCGATGACGGCTCCGATGACAGCGGTGAGCAACATCGCCTTCGCGAGCGTCTTGGTTATTGCCAGGATGATCGGATGTCTCATAGGGGTTCTGCCTCCCTACAAACCAACCTGGATGCTCCGCCGAGGACATTCCGCTAGGATTCCATACCCCCCGTCAGGACCGGGTTCTCCGAGACGGCGGTCTCCGGCCGCAATTGCCGGTGATAGACCTCCGCGTACAGGCCGGAGGTGCGCAGCAATTCCTCGTGCGTGCCGCGCGCAGCGATGCGGCCCCTTTCGAGCACGAGGATGAGGTCCGCCCGGCGCAGCGTGCTCAGCCGCTGCGCAATGACGAACGAGGTCCGCCCCTCCATCAGCCGCGCAAGGGCCTGCTGAATGAGATGCTCGGTCTCGGTGTCCACACTGGCCGTGGCGTCATCGAGGATGAGGATGCGCGGGTCCTTGAGCAGCGCACGGGCAATGGCGACGCGCTGCTTCTGCCCGCCGGAGAGCGTGATGCCGCGCTCACCCACGTGAGTGTCGTAGCCGTCAGCGGTCGCCATGATGAACTCGTGTGCCTGGGCGGCGCGCGCCGCTGCGATGACTTCCGCGTCGGTCGCGTCAGGCCGGCCGAACGCGATATTCTCCCGAATCGGCGCGGCGAACAGCAAGGTCTCCTGCAGCACGATGCCGACCTGATCGCGCAGCGAGTTGAGCGTGACCCCGCGGATGTCGTGGCCGTCGATGGTGATGCGTCCCTCGGTCGGGTCATAGAAGCGCGGGATGAGGTTGATGATCGTGGACTTGCCGGAGCCGGTTGCGCCGAGCAGCGCAATGACCTGGCCGGGCCGCGCCTCGAAGCTCACATCGGACAGCACCTTGTGGCGGCGGAAATAGGCAAAGGAGACGTTCTCGAAACGCACGTGCCCTTGCACCGCGGGCAGCGGCACGGCATCCGGGGCCTCGCGAATCTCGGACTCGGCGTCGAGGATCTCGAAGATGCGCTCGCCGGCCGCCGCGGCCATCGCCAGCACCGGAATGATGTTGCCCACCCGGCGGATGGGTTGGATGAGCTGGCCCACGTAGGTCGAGAAGGCCACCAACTCGCCCAGCGTCAGCCGCCCCTGGATGGCCAGCCAGCCGCCGAACCCGATGATGACCACGGTGCCGAAGTTCGCAATCAGGTTGAGCAGCGGCTCGTTAGCTGCCTGGAGCCGGGCTTGCCGGGCCGACAGGTCGAACCACTTTTCGTTCTCCTGGTCGAAGCGCGCAATCTCCGCCGGTTCCTGCGCAAAGGCCCGTACGACCCGCGCGCCGCGCAGATTCTGCTCCAGTCGCGTGGTTAGCGTGGCGAGCTGCTGCTGGATGGTGAGCGAGAGCGGGCGCATCTGCTTGCCGAAGACGAATGCCCGGTAACCGAGCAGCGGCACCGTCAGCAGCGCCAGCGCGGCGAGTCCGGGATTCATCCAGACCAGCATGATCGCCGTGCCCAGCGCCAGCACGCCTCCCTCCGCGAGCCGGAGGATGGCGCGACCCGTCAGGAAGCGGATGCGCTCGACATCCTGGATGGCCCGCGAGAGCAACTGGCCGGTCTCGGAGCGGTCATGGAAGGAGAAGGAGAGGCCCGCGAGCTTGGCATGGAGCGCGTTGCGCAGGTCATAGGCCACGCTCTGCGACGCAGTTTCCGTCCAGCGGCCCTGAAAGTAGACCAGCACCCCGCGCAGCAGCGTCAGACCGAGCAGCCCGACCACCGCGCGCGCCAGCAGGCCGGTGTCCTGGCCGCCGATGCCGCGGTCGATGATCCAGCGGATGAACTGTGGGATGGCAATCGCCAGCCCGGCGATGGCGAGCAGTGCGAGATAGGAGCCTGCGGTCAGACGCCAGTAAGGCCGGAGATAACCGAGCGCCCGCCAGATGATCGCCGTGCTGCCCGACGATCCAGCAGGTGGCCTGTGCGCGGGCCGCCTGCTCACAGGTATAGCAGAACTAGTCACGAAGCTTGTTCCCAGTGCGAAGTGTGCGAACGGGGCTTATTGTAACCCAGATGTGGGTTTCACCAAAGAAAAGCAGAGCATGGCGCCCCATGCTCTGCTCTATGGCCCAAGGTACGTGCGACCTGGCCGCGCCGGTTTTAGCGGTTGACTCTGACGATATCGTAGTCCGTGGTCGGGGTGACCGGCGTGCCGAAGCGTGCGTTCACCGCATAGAGCGACTTGCCGAACGCCGCGATAGTGGTCGGCACGCGGAAGGCCGGGTCGGTGATGTAACCCGTCACCGTGCCGGTGTTGGTCACCAGGTTCACGTCGATGACCGCGATCTTGTTCAACTGGTTCTGGACCACGTACAGGGTCCTGCCCAGGAGCAGAATGCCGTCCCCATTGGGCACCAGCCCGCCGTGGTCGCCGCCTGCAACATCGATGCGGATCGCGCTGCCGGTGGTCGGATCAACGGTGAACAGATAGCCCGTTGCGCTCTGCACGATGATGAGTCTCTTGCCGTCCGGCGTCGCATCGATGCCGTTCGCGTTGAAGCCGCCAACCTGCACGTAGTCGCCACCGAGGGAGATTACTTCGACATCCCCTGCAGCAGGCAGGCTGCCGCCGGGCCCGAGCGGAAGCCGGTATAACTCCGGCTGATTGGAGTTGGTGAAGTAGGCCGCGTCACGGGTCACGACGACATCGTTGATGAACGACGGGGTCTTGGTCGTCAATTGGTACTCGGCGAGCAGCGCGCCGGTTGCAGCGTCAAACACAAAGGCCTTCCCGCTCGTACGACCTGAGGCGAAGATATAGTTGGTCCGCGCGTCGACCTTGATGCCGACGATCGAGCGGCCCACCACACCCTCGACAAGGACAGCGCCTGTGCCGGTACGCAGGTCGCCCTTGTAGATGCCGCCGTTGGCGAGCGAGCCGACGTAGAAGTCGGTCCCGCGGCCGGTCGCGATGCCTTCCGGCGCCCAGCCGTTCGGCAGCGGGATGTTATCCGGGAAGGCAGGAGCAGCGTCGGCTGACAGCACACTCGCCAGCAGGAGCGCCGCGATCGCCGCCAGCAGGAGGATCCCGCGCAGGCCTTGGCCTGCGGCATGCGCTGGCAGCGCCGCGGCGGTTGAGTTCGCACGCGTGTCTAGTCTTTGTCTCATGGCTTTCACTCCTCAGTACAGGCTTTGTACGGAGTCTGCCACGAAAAGGCCGCTGTTTCAGTGGGGAACGTTCCCTTGCGCGGATTCGCACAGCGTCGTGCGCATGGGGCTATTTGCCGCGCGGCAGCTTGAATCCGGCGCCGGCGCCGAGGATCAGGCCGAGGCCCGCGCCGACGCCACCCAGCGCAAACATGGGCGCCTGCTCGTTGGTCGCCAGCAGGACGATGACCCCGATCAGTGCGCCGATGACAAGCCAGCCCACTGTGCCGAGGCCCAGCGGGCCGCCTGGTTCCAGGCTATCGTCCGAGGGGGTGGGCTTCCAGTTGGAAGGATAGGACATATGTTTCCTCACAGAGTGGGGGATAGGCAAGCGCCTTGGAACACGATCTGCAGCACCAACCAGCAGTGGTCAGCGGGGGCACGAGCAGAGAACGGGAACAACTCAGCAGGGGACCGTGTCCTGATTTGTGCCTAACATAACACAACTCTTCTTGTGCTGCAAATCTTGACCTACCAGGAGATGTGTATATAGCGCAGACACGAGGGTTGCGCCGGACGACGATTTCATCTAAACTAATCAGGGTGCTTGATATTCGAACGTTGGACAAGCAGAGGGGGTGACAGTTGCAGACTCTTGACCACTTGTGCGCGGAGAGTTTTGGCTGAGTTCGAGGAGTAGTCCCATGCAGTTTGCTATCCGGCATCTCCTTATCTCTCTCTTGCTTGCCAGCATTTGTTTTCTGCCAATACGAGCCACGTCCCGCGCATCAAGAGCCGCGGACTCCGCCCCGTCGCGCCCAGCGCAGGGTACGTGCCAGGAACTGATCCGAGATGGCGGGTTCGAGGGGGGTGGCGCGGGCTGGGAACAGCACGGGCTGTTCGAAATGGTGGATCCCACGTGGCCGCACAGCGGCAAGCTGGGCGTCTGGCTCGGCGCGCTCAACGATGTCAGCGAGTGGATCAGCCAGGATATCAGCCTGCCCCCTGGCACGAGCAGCATCACGATGCAGTTCTGGTGGTCGCTCATGACCGAGGAACACCCGGGCGCGCCATTTGACTATCTGCGGGCGCAGTTATACCAGCCGGACGGCACGACGGTCATCACGACGACGACGACCATCAATGACAAGAGCTCCTACGATTGGTACTGGAACCTCGCGACTGCGGACCTCAGCGCGTATGCCGGTCAGGACGTGGAACTCCGTTTCTGGGCCACGACCGATGCGACCAACCCGACGAACTTCTTCATTGACGATGTCAGCATCATTGCCTGCACCGATGGTGCGACGCCGACGGCGACGGTGACGCCCACCGCAACGCCCACGCAGACCGCAACCCCCAGAGCGACCGTCACGCCCACCGCGTCCGCAACCCCGACCGTGACCTATACGCCGACCATCACCTACACGCCCGACCCCCATGCCAGCCCGACGCCCACTGCGTCCGCAACTGCGACATCCGGCCCGCGTCTCTACCTGCCGCTCGTGCTGCGATAGACGGGTGTCGGTGGGCGCGACCGCCAGAGAGATCGAAATGAGAGCAGATAAACGCACCGATCCGAAGTTGGATGAGGGAGGATACTATGTCTTCGCTGATGGTAATTACGTTTGACCGGCAGGACGATGCTGCGGAAGTCTGGGCGGCGATGAGTGACCTCGAGCGGCGCGGCCTGATCGATATCATGGATGCCGCGCTCCTTGTGAAGGACGCGGAGGGCAATGTGACCACGCGCGGCCGGCCGAGCGATGCCACGTGGAAGGGCGCGGCCATCGGCGGTGTGCTAGGTGGGTTGCTGATGTTCCTGTTCCCGCCCGCAGGCATCGCCCTCGGCGCGGCCGGCGGCGCCATCGTCGGCAAGTCGCTGGAGGAGAATATCGACCGCACGTTCGTCGAAGAGGTCAAGGCCGCGATGCAGCCGGATTCATCCGCGCTGTTCGTGCTGGGCAAAGGCGACGAAACTGCGGTTGTGGCCGCGCTCCGTCCCTACCGGGGCCAGCTCTATCACACCAACGTCAGCCCGGATATCGAGGAGTCGCTGCGCAGCGCACTGGAGTGACGGGGTGAACAGGTGAAGAGGTGACAAGGTGACGGGGTGACAAGATGATGTTGGGGTCGAGGCTTCAGCCGGTTTGGTTATGAGCGAGATGTCCTCTGGACTAAAGTGGAGTCTGCCTCCGGCATGGCGGAAAGAAGGTTCGGCCCCCAACCCGGCGTCACCTCTTCATCCTGTCACCTTGTCACCCTGTCAGGAACCTGTTCAGCGTCGCTTCCGCGTGGGCGTGGATGCTCGCCATACACTCCGGCTCGCCCGCGAGCAGCTCCCTCGCCGGTACTGAAGTGCCGAAGACGACGCGCGGGATCAGCTTCAGGCGGCCTGGGAATACGAGCTGGTAGATGGCTTGCAGGAACTCCGCCAGCTTGCGGCGGTCGTGCGGCCGGCGCCGGTGGCGGACAAGGGGATGGCGCGCCCACTGCGGAGCGACCACCCCGCCCACGATCGCGGGAACGAGCCGCGTCTCCGGGGCCTTCCGCAGGATGAGGTCCAGGCTGGGCGACCAGTCGGCCAGCGCGGCGCGTGCTTCTGCCGCAGCGCGCTCATAGGCCAGGGGGTCGGGGTCGAGGAAGCCGCTGGCGAAGGTGACGAGGCAGCCACCCGCTTGCAGATGGCGTATGCCCGCGCGGACGGCCGCGAGTCGCTTGTATGGGTCCCTATCCGTCTGGATGAGGTGCGCGGCCACATGGGGCAGATAGCGAAACACGGCGACTTCACTGCTCAACACCTTGACATCAGGCCGCGGCAGACTGGCGACCAGTGCGAAGCTGTCATACGCGCCGGGATGGTTGGCGGCGATGAGCACCGGTCCCGCCGGCGGAATATGGCCCTGATCTATGGCGTCCACCCGCTCGACGAAGTGCGATAGCAGCCAGCGGCAGCCGGCCGCGGCCCCCTCCTCGCCTACGCGACGGTCGAACGCCACCGCGAGAGTCGCCAGCCGGCGCACGGGGCGCGCGACGATGCCGCCGAGATGCTGCCGGAGCACACCGCCGCGCTGCGCACCGAGCGCAACGAAGATTTCGTCGGTTACGGCATCTGCCAGCGCCTCGACTGCCGCCTGATCCGCCTTCAGATGATTCTCCAAGGATGCATCCGCAGAGTGTGAGGTTACTCCGATGCAACTAATACCACAATGATGCGCGGGCCGCTCCGCGCCAGCCCGATTCCCGCCCTGCGCATCTGAGCGTCCAGCATCAGCTCATTGTGGCTGGGGCTGTTGCGCCAGCCCTCGACGACTTTGTCTGCGACGTGCCGGATGAGGGGCGCTGTACCTCCTGAGAGTTGGTACAGGTTCTCCCCCACCGTCACGAAGCTGCGCAGGCCAGCCAACAGGACCTCGCCGGTCTGCGGGTCATGGTGTGAGAAATAGTTCCGCTCGATCATATCACCGGCGCGCACCTGTGCAAAGTCCGCCAGCCGGTCGTTCCAGGCCAGGGGCGCGAGGTCGTGCTCCGCACGGTACGCGTTGATTGCGTCCAGCACGGCATGCGTCTCCTGCACCGTCTCGGCGTCGAGCACGGCCGATGTGCTGCCTGCGGCTGGTGCGCCTGTTCCGCGCACCACGCCGTCCATATGTGTCAAAGCCTCGGCCAGCAGATCAGCCAGGCCGCTGGCGACTGTACTCCCGCCCTCTTCGACGGCTGATACAATCTCGGGCGACACGACCGTCTCCGCAGCCGCACGCAGTCTGGGCGCGAACTTGCCTTCACCATCCAGGTATCCGATGCCGGCCAGCAGCAGTACTGCCACCAGCCCCGCCAGCACTACCAGCCTGACTAACCCTATCAATCCTCGTAACACGCCCATCTAGTGCCTCCGATACGCTCACAGTTTGCCGTGCCATTGTAACTCACCCTGCGGGGTTGCATGGTAGCGAGCCATACGCTCAGACAGCCTTAAGGTTGCCGCCCTGAAAAATCCACCCACTCAAACTTGATTTTTCAACCGTTATGTGTACAATATGAGTAGGTTGGCTGTGACAGCCGCGGCAGAAGGCCGCGGTTTTTTTGTCCAAACTGCACGAGCCGGCCAGATAGGCAGCAAGCATGAATAGACGCATGGACCTCCGCAATATCGCCATCATCGCGCACGTCGACCACGGCAAGACCACGCTGGTCGATGCCATGCTCCGCCAGTCGAAGGTGTTCCGCGACAATCAGCAGGTGCCCGAACGCGTGATGGATTCCAACGACCTGGAACGCGAGCGCGGCATCACGATCCTGGCGAAGAACACCGCGGTCCGCTATGGCGGGGTCAAGATCAATATTGTGGATACCCCCGGCCACGCGGATTTCGGCGGGGAGGTCGAGCGCGTGCTGAACATGGTGGACGGCGTGCTGCTGCTGGTCGATGCAGTCGAAGGCCCCATGCCGCAAACCCGCTTTGTCCTCCGTAAGGCGCTGGAGCTGGGCCACAAGGCCATCGTGGTCATCAACAAGGTGGACCGGCCCAATGCGCGGCCCGGTTGGGTGGTCAATGCCACCTTCGATCTCTTCATCGAACTGGGCGCGACCGACGAGCAGGCCGACTTCCCGGTCATCTACGCGGTCGCAACCGATGGCCGCGCGGGCCTCGTGCCCGACCCGCTGGAGAACCATCTTCAGCCGCTCTTCGAGGCCATCCTGAACACGCTGCCCGGCCCGCAGGCCGAGGCCGACCAGCCCAGCCAGATGCTCGTGACCAACCTGAGCTATGACGACTACAAGGGCAAGATTGTCCTGGGCCGGCTCTCTGCGGGCACCCTCCGCCGTGGGCAGCTCCTCGTGCGCTTTGACCGCGAGGGGGCATTGTATCAGGAGAAGGTCAATCAGGTTTTCGTCCATGAGGGCCTGAATCGCATCGAGGTCGATGAAGCCACGGCAGGCGAGATTGTCGCGCTGACGGGCATCCCCGACGTCAACATCGGTGAGACGCTGACCGACCCGAACGACCCGCGGCCGCTGCCGCCCATCGTGGTCGAACCGCCCACCGTGCGTATGACCTTCGGCGTCAACACCTCGCCCTTCTCCGGTCGCGAGGCCCAGTGGTCCACCAGTCGCAAGCTCAAGGAGCGGCTGGACCGGGAGTTGGAACGAAATGTTGCGCTGCGCGTCGAGCCGACCAACGCGGCGGACACCTACCTGGTCAGCGGCCGGGGCGAGCTCCACCTGACCATCCTTATCGAGACGATGCGCCGTGAGGGCTACGAGTTCCAGGTCAGCGCGCCGGAGGTCATCCTGCGCGAGGACCCCGACACGGGCGAGACCCTCGAGCCGATGGAAGAGGTGCACATCGAAGTCCCGTCCGACTACACGGGCGTGGTGGCGGAGATGCTCGGCCAGCGCAAGGCCCAGATGCTGGACATGCACCAGGCAGACAACGGCACGGTCTACTACACCTACCTCGCGCCGACGCGCGGCATGTTGGGCTTCCGGCAGGCGTTCCTGACCGCGACGCGCGGGACCGGCATCGTCCATTCGCTCTTCCACGGCTATGAGCCACACGTCGGTCCCATCCGCCAGCGCAATTACGGCTCGCTGGTGGCCTGGGAGAACGGCGTCGCCACGGCCTACGCGATGTTCAATGCGCAGGAGCGGGGCAAGCTGTTCATCACGCCGGGCACCGAGATCTATGAGGGGATGATCGTGGGCCGCGCGGCGCGCGACGAGGACCTGACCTTGAGCGTGACCAAGAAGAAGCACCTGACCAATCACCGCTCTTCGACGGGCGATGAGCTGGTCCACCTGGATGCGCCGATCGTCATGTCGCTGGACGACGCGATCGAGTATATCAGCCAGGACGAGCTGGTCGAGGTCACCCCCAAGAACATCCGGCTGCGCAAGCGGATCCTCGACACGGAGGACCGGAAGAAGGCGCTGAAGGATCGCAACATCGCGCTGGCCGCCGCGGCCAACGGGACGAACGGCACCAACGGCACCAACGGCAAGGCCGGTTGAGCAGTTAGGCGTTTCTACGATCCGCAAGGGGGGCGACGAAAGTCGCCCCCCTTTATTTACCCCCACCTTAAGGCCGTCTTAGATTGGAACCTGCCTCACGTTCCTGTACAGCTCTCTCTGCCACAATGCCGCCCGTGCACAGTAATGACTGTAGCGACACGACTTTGTATCGAGAGCGGAGGACATATGCGTTTGTTTGGTGTTTTGGCAATTACAGCAGTGCTTTTTGGCGTTCTGGCCGGCGCCGCGGCCGCGCAGCCGGCTGCCGAAGTTGAGCTGGCTCCCATCGCGGCCGCGCCCGCCAAGGCGCTGATTGCCCCGCCGGCCCAGGAAACGACCGGCACGGTCGATGTGGATGTGGATGTGCAGGCTGCACCGCCGGCCCAGGAGGGTGAAAGCGATGCCGCTCCGGCGCCCACGACGACTACGACGAACAACAACTTCTTCGTCAACATCCCGTGGTGGGGCTGGCTGGTCGCCGTCCTGCTGGTCGTGCTGGTGATCGTAGCGATCTCGGGTGCAGGCCGCGGCGGCGGCAACACGACGGTTATCAAGGACTGAGTAACCGTCCAAAATTTTGTGGGGCCGGTGCTGTATGTGTCATACACAGCATCGGCCCCTTCGCGTTCTGCGCGCTTCGCACCAGCGCCGCAACGCCCTTCGCCGCCTTCGTGATCCCCACCGCGTCCCTAATAGTACATGCACTCGCGATACACATCCAGCACGTACTGATAAACGGCTATATGGTCTGTCCGCTCTACGCTGTACGGGCTAGGTCTCATCTTGCTCTTCACCAAAGTGCACATCACGTGAAAACCGGACTACTTTGAATCCTTCTAGCCCTGGATATGGGGCCTCGGTCCGTTCACCTCCGCAATACTCGACCCGGTACGTTTTGAACGAGAAGTCGCTATACGGGCCACCTTCTATTAGTGCGACTCCTTCTTTGAGGCGAAAGCTCGGCATGAGCTCTAATCGAACCATGTCGCAAACATAGTTTGCCGCCCTGGTAAGCTCCAACGCGAGGTCTTGCACCAAATCAACGTGCTCTTCGAACTGGTTGAGTAGGTTGAAGTAGAGTTCTGGGTCATACCTGTCGATTTGATAGAACCTTTCCGTCTCCCAGTGCCCGTCGCTCAGACGATGAGCATGCTCATGGAAGGTATTGCAGAGATCTTGCGCCACGCGACGAAAATTGGTGAACGCGCCCTCTAGATGGTTGTAGCGACCGGGCCAGACACGCGAAAGCAGCCAACGGCGAACGTCGTTTAGGGCATCGTTCATGTCGGCCTGAAGAGATGGCTGACCACCACTAACCAACCAAGAAGCCCAGCTGTTCCAGTCATCGAGCTTCATTAGGGTGGCCCAGGTGTCTATGTAATCGGCATAGATCTCGTCCTCTCGCTGGCGTTGTGAATCGAAGCTCAATGACGCCCTGACCCAGGCCTCGTGTTCCACCTTGATCTGTGCCAGCCGCTCGACTGGAAAGGTTGCCACCTGATCGTCGATCTGTTTGTGGTGCACGTTGCACAACAGAATCAGATTCGCGAACTTGTCCCGCTGCTCCGCAGTCAGTAGGGAAACGCCGCGGGGGCCGTCTTCCTTCTGCGCGACGATGTGGCAAGCCTCGCCAACCAAAGACTCGTCGTCGGTTTCGCTCGCGTCCATGACGAGTTCGAGGCGGCAAATCGCGCAGCGATTAGCGGCTCGCCCCCAAAGCATCTTCTGGGTCTTCAGGCTGATGGGCATCGTGTCCGAGACCTACTTCTCCTGCACGCTGCGGCATACGACGACCGCACGTCGTCATATGCCGCGGAGTAGTGGTACTCAATAGTACATACACTCCCGATATACGTCCAGCACGTACTGGTAGGTATCGTAGTGCACCGTCGGCGGGATGGAGTGATCCGAGGCGAACACGAGCCGTGCGCCCCGGTCCTTCATCCCGTTGATATAGTTCCGCACCTCGCGGCCCACCAGCGCCCGGTCGTTCGTCTCCCAGATGCGGATGTCGAACCCGCCGACGAATGCCAGCTTGTCGCCATACTTCTCCGCGAACACGAAAGGCTCGTTGTCCAGCGCCTTGCGCTCCATCGGGTTGAGCGCGTCGAAGCCCGCCTCCACGATCAGCGGCAGCGCCTTCGCCGTGCTGCCGCAGGAGTGCAGGACGACCGGCAGATCGTAGCCGTGGAAGAAGTCCACCATCTCCTTGAAGTAGGGGAAGATGAGCTCGCCCAGCAGCTTCGGGGACGCGAACAGCCCGTTCTTGTAGCCCAGATCCTCATACATCCAGATGCCGTCGGGCAGGCCCACGTGCTCGAACAAGTAGCGGTAGTACTGCTGGTGGAAGTCGGTGTAGACCCGGTTGAAATCGTGGACCCAGCCCGGGTCGGTGATGAGGCTCGAGTACATGGTCACGTCGCCCATGCTCTGGCGCATCCCTTCCCAGATGAACAGGTGGCCGTAATGCGCCCACGCGCCGGCCTCGTGCGCCTCAGCAACGTTGCGCCGCGTCTTGTTCAGATCGCTGAATCGCTCGACATCGAAGGTGAGCAGGTGGGGCCGGTAGTCGCGCTCCCAGATTTCGCGCGACGACATCAGAAAGTCGATGTGTTCCGGCGTGCCCATGTGGTGCTTCCAGTACTTGAGGGCCGCGCCTGACCCGTTGCGCTTGACCGTCCATTCGTCGGTCTCTTCGAGCAGTTCGCTGTAATCACGCAGCGGGTGGACGTCGAACCAGCCGCCGGCGCCGACCATATCGTAGCCGAAGTGCTGCCACGCCGGAACCGGCTCGACATAATCGCCGGGCTCGGTGACCTCCTCCCATTGGCCGTCCTCCGGACGCCAGCGTGAATCGCCGGCTTCCTTATGCATGACGCGCATGGGATAGCCCTGCTTGACCCATTGGAAAATCGCGTCGGTCCACGGACCGTCCATCAGCGCCACGCGCTCCGCGCGCCTGCCGCGCAGCAGGTCGTCTACAACTTTGCGTCCCGGTTCCATGCTGTTGCCTCCATGTGTGACGGGTGACATCGGCATGTTACACCGTTCGTGTGGTCGTGCGCAAGTTGGTGCCTTTGACACCGTGCCATGTGCATGATACGCTGGCACGCGTAACGGCGCGAATTTCGAAGGAGGATGCTGTGAAACTGACTCGTCACCCCGCCAGCCCCCTGATGCTTCCCGACCCCATGTCGCCCTGGGAGTGTTACAACGTCTTCAACCCGGCCGTCATTCACCACAACGGCCTGTTCCACATGCACTATCGTGCCCAGGGCATGGATTGGGTCAGCCGTATCGGCTATGCCGTCAGCGCAGACGGCCTGCACTGGAATCGGCTGCGTGAGCCGGTGCTCGGCCCGCTCGACGGCTCGGACTCACGCGGGGTCGAGGATCCGCGCGTGACCGAGATCGACGGCGTCTTCTACATGACCTACACGGCCTATGGCCGCGAGTGGCGCGGGACGGGCGAGCCGACCCACGCGGGCGGCGGCGTCCTGCCGATGATCGCGCGGAGCACGAACCTCATCACCTGGGAACGCATCGGCCCCATCCGCGTGGGCGAGGACAACAAGGACCACCTGCTGTTCCCGCGCAAGATCGGCGGCCGGTTCATCGCATTTCACCGCCGCCGCCCGCACGTCTGGCTGGCGCAGTCCGAGGACCTGGTATCGTGGCCCGAGGAGTGGATGGCGCCCATCTATGGCCCTCGGCCGGACAACTGGTGGGACAACGAGAGCGTCGGCTCCAACGGGCTGCCGATTGAGACCCCGCACGGCTGGCTGGTCATCAACCACGCGTACAATCCCGAGCACGTCTACCGGCTCGGCGTCATCCTGCTGGACCTCGATGACCCGACGAAGATCGTGCGCCGCCCCAAGGAGCCTATCTTCTGGCCGGAGGAGCTGTGGGAGTTGCGCGGGGACGTGCCCAACGTCGTCTTCTCGAACGCCAACCCGGTCGTCGATGGGACGGTGTACGTCTATTACGGCGGTGCAGACCATGTCGTCGGCCTGGCGACCTGCGGGCTGGATGAACTGGGGGACTACGCCTTGCACGGGTAGGGATGTAGGGGCGGACCTGTGTGTCCGCCGCCGCGGACCTGTGTGTCCGCCGCCGCCCCGCACACCGTTTGGGGTGCACACATAGGTGCCCCCCTACGCCATTGCATAACCGGGGTGCACACGCAGGTGCGGGGTGCACACGCAGGTGCACCCCTACGCCATCCCCAACCCCTTCATCCAGTCCGCGAACCGCTCGATCCAGGTGTCGGACGGCAAGCCCTTCTTGTACATCCCGAAGCCGTGGTCGCCGTGGGCATAGATGTGCATCTCCACCGGGCGCTGCACGGCTTCCCAGGCGCGATACAGGATCCTGTTCGCGTGGACGGCCATCCGGTCCGCGGCCGAGCACAGGAGGAAGAGCGGCGGTGCATCCGCGGGCGCCACTACGTCCTCGAAGACCGCAGGGTAGATGGGCGCGGCGAAGTCGGGCCGGCAGTCCGGCGTGTATTGGGTTGTGACCTGGGTCGTCACGCCGCCGCCGGCAGAGAACCCCATGAAGCCGATCCTGCCTGAATCAACGCCCCACTCCGCCGCGCGCTGCCGCACGATGCGGATGGCCTGCTGCCCGTCGGCCAGCGTCAGCGGCTCGATGACGCGCAGCCCTGCCTGCCGCGCTTCGACGCTCGCCATGAATGCACCGACCTGTTTCGCCATGTCTGCGCCGGTCTGGATGAGACGGTACTTGAGGATGAAGGCCGTGATGCCGTGCGCGGCGAGCCATTCGGCCACCTGGTAGCCCTCGTGGTCGATGGCGAGGAAGTGCCACGCGCCGCCGGGTGCGACGATGACCGCCGCGCCGTTGGGCTTCTCCGCCGGGTAGACGATCAGGCTGGGCTGCGTCACATTGCGGACGCCCAGCATGCCGGGGTGAGGCTCAAGCTTCTCTTCGGGCTGGTCCCATCCTTCCGAACCCGCCGGGCCATCCGGCCACAGCGGGATGACAGTGTGTGGTGTAGCAGGCATGTTCTTGCTCCTACCAAAATGTGGTAGGACAGGTTGCCAACCCGTCCTACATAGTAAGTCTAGTGCACCTGCAGCTCGACGCTGGCCGGCGGCAGCCCCTCCGCCCGCGCGGTGACCATGATCGCGCCCGGCTCCGCCGCGCTGCGCACGATGGCGAGCAGCCGGCCCTGGAACGTCGTGCGCCGGTTGCCGGCGTACGGTTCCTCGCTCAGCGGGTCGCCCGTGCCGATGGCGAGCAGCTCGCCCGCGCCCGTCACTTCCACCGTAACTGGCATGTCGTGGTGCTTGACGATCGCGCCGTCCTCATCCACCACCGTCACCGCGACATAAGCGAGGTCCCCACGGCCGGCCGCAATCGCGGGCCGGTCGGCTTCGACCCTAAGTGCTGTGGGGTTGCCTGTCATCATGAGACGGGACCGTCCCGTCTCGCGGCCGCCGGTGTAACCCACCGCCTCGACCACGCCCGGCTCGTAGACCACGTCGAAGCTGGCCTTGTTCTGGCTGGCCGCGCCGGCGGGCTCCCGGCCTGCGGAGACCCCGTTCACGAACAGCTCGACCTCGTCGTCCACCGCATAAACATCCACCCGCGTGGGCCGGCCTTCCCAGCCCGGATAGGTCCAGTTGTCGACGACCGGCTCCCAGCCCCACGGCGTGAACGCGACCGGCTTGCCGTAGTGCTGCGGGTCGAGCACCGCGATGAACGGGTCGGTGCGCCGGCCCCACAGGAGGTCGCGGTAGTACGACTGCACCCGCTTGAACCCGCAGATGTCGAAGTCGCCGCAGCCGTACAGGTGATACGGGTACGGTGCGCCGAAGCGAGCCTGGCCGTCGAAGCTCACCGCACCGCCGCCCGCCTCGCCGATGTAGTCCTGCGCGGTCCAGACGAAATCGCCGATGACGTTCGGCAGGCGCTCCGTCTCCTTCCAGAAGGCATACATCCGGTGACCCCACGTCTCGGTGCCGGCGATGACCCGGCCGGGGAAGCGCGTCTGGTCCACGGCGTAGCGCTGCACCATGTAGTTGTAGCCCACCACGTCGAGCGGCGCGGTGAAGGCCGCCGTCTGCCGGCCCCAGCTATCGTGCTGCGGGTCGGCCGCGACCGGCTTAAGCTTGAACGAGCCGCCGACATCTCCCCGCTCGATGTCCTCCAGGAAGTTGAACATCACCCCGGAGGTGACGAGGCGGGTGTTGTCGAGGCTGCGCACGAAGTCGGCCTGCCGCGCCGACCACTCGGCCCCGACCGGATCGCCAAGCGCCTCGAAGATTTCGTTGCCGATCGACCACATGATGACCGATGGGTGGTTGCGGTCGCGTTTGACCATCGCCGTAACGTCCGCCTGCCACCACTCGTGGAAGTACAGGTGGTAGTCGTTCGTGACCTTGCCCGAGGTCCATGCATCGAACGACTCGTCGATGACCAGCATGCCCAGGCGGTCGCACGCGTCCAGCAGCGCGGGCGCAGGCGGGTTGTGCGCCGTGCGGATGGCGTTGTACCCCGCAGACTTGAGCAGCTCGACCTTGCGCTCCTCCGCCCGGTCATACGAGGCCGCGCCGAGCGGGCCGTGGTCGTGGTGGATGCAGCCGCCCTTGAGCTTCACCGGCTCGCCGTTCAGCCGGAAGCCTTGCTCCGCATCGACCGCAATCGACCGGATGCCGAAGGGGGTCTGCTCTGTGTCCACCACCGCGCCGTCCACCAGGACCTCGCTGCGCAGAGTGTACAGGTACGGAGCATCGAGCGACCACAACTGCGCGTCGCGTAGGAGCAGGGTCTGCTGGAGGACGGGCGTCTTCGCCGGGGTCTCGACCTGACCGACGGTGTGCCCCGCCGCATCCTGCACGGTGCTGCGCAGGAAGGCCCCGGACAGGCTGGAGACGCCCGCCAGCTCCGTCGTCACCTGGACCACGGAAGTGCTGGCAGCAGAGCTTCTAGCCTCGACCACCGGCGTTGTGACGAAGACGCCCCACGGCTGGATATAGGTGCTGCCGCCCGTGCGCAGCCAGACGTGCCGGTAGATGCCCGTGCCCGTGTACCAGCGGCAGTTGGGCTGCGCGGTGTTGTTGGCAACGACACCGATCGTGTTCTCCTGCCCGTACAGCAAATACGGAGTGATGTCAACGATGAAGCTGGAATAGCCGTAGGGCTGGCGCTGCACGAGCCGCTTGTTGACCGTGACCTCGGCGTTCATGTAGACGCCCTCGAACTCGAGCTGCACGCTCTGCCCGCGCCAGTCGTCCGGCACGAACAGCTTCTTCCGGTAGCTCGCGACTCCGCCGGGGAAGTATCCGCCGCCTGCGCTCGCCGGGTTGTCGGGGTGGCGCGGCTTCGAGATCATGGCGTCGTGCGGCAGGGTGACCGGCTGCCACGCGTACGGGTTGAACATCGCGGCGAATCCGGTCAGCTCACTGAACTCCCAACCCTGATCGAGATTCTGTCTCTGCATCCTGGTGTCTCCTCTTCAGAGGTAACCACGGAACACGCGGAGCACACGGAATTCCAGACGTACCTGGAGTCGAGGCTTTAGCCGGATTGGGCGTGTACGCACGCGGGCGACCTAACCGGCTAAAGCCTCGAC
>DAOUGK010000339.1:0-4903 GCA_034429055.1 Anaerolineae bacterium
AATAGCGACCATAGCGCGTCTGGTTGAGCATCAAGGCGAGGATGGCAGCCAGTGCCAGCATGACTAGCACCGGCACGGGAACCTTGATGATGGAGTTCATGCCGAAGTTGCCATAGAGGTTACTGCTCGAGCGAACCTCGCCGGCATTGCCGATGAATAAGGCAAGGGAGCGGAAGATGGCCATGGTGCCCAGCGTGACAATGAAGGGGGCGATCCGGCCGCGTGTGATGAGAAAGCCGTTGAGCGCGCCACAGGCGGAGGCGACGATCAGCCCCGCTAGAATGGCTAAGGTCACCGACAGCAGTTCATTGCCGACCACGGGCAGGAGCCAGTTGAGGATCAGGATGGTCACGGCGCCGACAAAGGCCACGACGGACCCGACCGACAGGTCAATGCCGCCGCTAATGATGACGAAGGTCATGCCGAGCGCAATGATGCCCGTATAGGATACCTGCCTCAGTATGTTTAGAAGGTTTTGTAGCTGTAGGAAATAGGGGCTAAGGATAGATGAGATGATGAAGAGGGCCGCGAGCGCGATGAGCGCGGCGTACTTCTCGTACTCGAACTTTTTCAGACTGCCTGCCACTGCGTTGTTCATTGCGCGACTCCACCGCTGTCTAGGGTAGGCTGGAAGGCGCGCAGTTGCTCGGCCTGTATCTGATCCTGGCGCTGGCGTTCTTCTTCCTGCGCGTCTGATGGTGTTGCCGATGCCCGCTCAAAACATCTACTCGATCGGTGAGATTACCGCCTACCTGAAGGCCCGGTTTGCTGAGGATGCGCTGCTGTCGGATGTCTGGCTGTCGGGCGAGGTGTCCAACTTCAAGCAGCACACCTCCGGTCACTGCTACTTCACCCTGAAGGACGCCAACGCATCCATCAAGGCCGTCATCTGGCGGACCACCGCGTACCGGCTCGCGCTGCCGCGCGACGGCGACGCGGTCACCGCGCACGGCTACATCAGCGTCTACGAGGCGCAGGGCGTCTACCAGCTCTACGTGGACGACATCCGCGCGGCGGGCGCAGGCCAGTTGTGGCTGGAGTTCGAGCGGCTGCGCACGAAGCTGGATGCCGAGGGCTTATTCAGCGTAGAGCGTAAGCGGCCGCTGCCCGCCCGGCCCGAACGCCTGGGCATTGTGACCTCCGCGACCGGCGCGGCCCTGCGCGATATCCTCCGCACGCTGGCAGTGCGCTATCCGCTCGTCGATGTGCTTCTGGCCCCCGCGGTCGTCCAGGGCGAGCAAGGCCCGCCGACCATCGTCGCGGCCATCGAGCTGCTCAACCGGTGGTCGGTCGAACGCGAGCCGCTGGATGCCATCCTGCTGGCGCGCGGGGGCGGCTCCATCGAGGAGTTGTGGGCCTTCAACGATGAGCGGGTGGCGCGGGCCATCGTCGCGTCGGCGGTGCCCGTGGTCACCGGCGTCGGCCACGAGACGGACTTCACCATTGCCGACTTCGCCGCAGACCAGCGCGCGGCCACGCCGACCGCGGCCGCGGCCCTTGCCACGCCGGATGGCCGCGAGGTAGCCGCGAGCGTGGCCGCGCTCCAGTTGGTCGCGGCGCAGCAGCTCGGCCAACAGCTCACTGCGGCACGGCAAAGCCTGGAGTATCTGGCCCACCGGGTGCAGCGGGCCGCGCCCGACCGCCGCCTGGCCGACTATCGCCAGCGGGTCGATGACCTGGCGCGCCGCGCCGCGCTCGGCATGACGAGCTGCGTGTTCAACCGGCGGCAGCGCCTCCACGGCCTGCGCCTGCAGATGGCCGCGCTCGATGTCAGCCGCGTGCTGTCCCGCGGCTATGCCATCATCACCCGGCCTGACGGCGCTGTCATCACCTCCGTCAACCAGGTCAGTACGGGCGACGCCATCCGCGCGCGGCTGGCCGATGGAACTTTCGACGCAACCGTAACATCATAGGATCGGTTGAAGGTTTAATGTTGCAGGTTGCAGGTTACGGATTGCCGGCCGAGGGCCATCGAGCACAAACCTGCAACCTGAGAACTTGCACCCTGTAACATCAACGAGAGGGCTCTATGACCGAAGAAATGACCTTCGAGCAGCTCTACGCCGAGCTGGAAGAGACCGTGCGCAAGCTGGAGGCGGGCAACTGCTCGCTGGCCGAATCCGTCGCGCTGTTCGAGCGCAGCACACAGCTTGCCGAGCGGTGCAACGCGCTGCTGGACCAGGCCGAACTGCGCGTCCGCCAGGTCACGGAGGGACCGGCCGGCCTGACCGAGCAACCCTTCACGGGCTGACGCGCCAACCGAGACCGGGTTCCTGTCACATTTCCCCCATCTGCGGTGTTAAATAAGTAGATACGTGTTCTGTCTCGTGGCTCCGGCTGGTCTCCGACCAGCCGGAGCCACGAGACAACAAACCCAGACCCAGGACACCGCCATGATCGGGATACAAGCTCGGACTTTCACCCAAACCGGAGAGGCCCGCACCGTGGCATCCGATTTCGACGCGCTGTTCCTGGCCCATTACGACGGGGTTTACCGGCTGGCATACCGCCTGGCGGGGACGCGCGAGGAAGCGGAAGACCTGGCGCAGGAGGCCTTCCTCCGCCTGCACCGCACGCCCCATCTATGGCAGGCCGCCGCTAACCCCACTATTGAGCACAACGTCCGCGCCTGGCTTTACCGCGTCGTCACCAACCTGGCCTACAACGCGCTGCGCGGGGAGCGCCGCCGCCGGCAGCGCGAGGACCGGCTGGCCGGTCCGGCTGTTCCACCCGCCGAGGCCGATGTCGCAGACGCGGCGCTGAGCGCCGTCGAGCAAGCCCAGGCCGCGGCACAGGTGCGCCGCGCCTTGGCCGCACTGACCGAACGGCAGGTACAGTTGTTGCTGCTGCGCCAGGCCGGGCTCAGCTATCGCGAGTTGGCCGCTGAGTTGGGCGTGGCGCCCGGGTCAGTGGGAACGCTGCTGGTCCGTGCCGAGGCTGCGTTCGTCGCCGCGTATCGCGCGGCAGATAAGTAGGAGCGGGGCGATAAATCGCTCACTACGAACCGTTCGGGGGAAGTCTCATGCGCCACGTCAATGACCAATTGCGTGCTTATCTGGACGGCGAGTTGCCATCGGCCGAGGAAGCCACCGTGACGAACCATCTGGCCGGGTGTCCGGCCTGTGCCGCGGCCCTGGCCGAACTGCGCACGCAAGGGGCGACCGCGGCGGCCTATCTGGCAGATGCCGACCCCGCCGATGTGCAGGAAGCGCGCGCTGCGCTCGCGCGCTTCCACGCGGCGATTACCAACGAGCATCCTGAGCGGGTGCACAACTCAACGCTGATGACGAGAGCCCGCCAGTCGAAGGATGCCGTGCCGAGTCTTTCGGCCTTTACAAGGAGCTTCGATATGTTACGTCAACGACTCTTCAGCCCGCGGCTGCGGCCCGTGATGATCGGGCTGACCGCGCTGGTTTGCCTGGGCCTCCTGTTCACCATCGTGCCGGTGCGCGAGGCCGCCGCGGACTTCCTGGGCCTGTTCCGGGTTCGCAAGTTCGCCGTCATCCCCATCAATCCTGAGCAGATCCAGCGGCTCGAATCGCTGGCCGAGAACGCAGAGTCGGTGCTCGGTGAGCCGGTCGTGACGCGCGAAGAAGGGCCGCGGCAGGAAGTCAGCGACGCCAGCCAGGCCACCGCGCTGGCGGGTTTCACGGTGCGCACGCCGTCCGCGCCGCCCGATGGCGCGTACTTCTCCGAGTTCGTGGTACAAAACGGGCCTGCCGTCCACTACGAAGTGCAGCGCACGACCGTAGAGTCCCTGCTGCAGGCCGTGGGCGCCTCCACCGCAGGGCTGCCCCCGACGGACCTCATCACCGTCGACGTGGACCTCGGCCCGGCCGCCATCCTGACCTACCGGAGTAGCGAGGGCGAACTGAGCCTCGTCCAGACGCGCAGCCCGGACGTGCAAATCCCCGATGGTGTCGATCTCGTCGCGCTGAGCGAGACGGGCTTCCAGTTGCTCGGCATCGCACCGGAGGAAGCGCGCCGGCTGGCGACGACCATCGATTGGTCCAGCACGCTCGTCATCCCGATGCCGACGGACGTTGGGGAGGCGCGGGAGGTCAACATCGACGGCACCACCGGGCTGCTGCTCCAGAGCCGCGGAGACCGCAACCGGCCGTATTCGAATATCATGCTCCTCTGGGAGCGCGACGGCATCGTCCACGCGCTGAACGCCGAGGGCATGGCAGAAATGATTGTCCTGCAAGTCGCAGATTCGCTGCAATAGACAATACCAGATTGAAGAAGGAAGATTGAAGATTCCGCTCGCTCTTCTTCCTTCTTCAATCTTCCATCTTCCTTCGTCATGATCATGCTGATAGATACCACCGCTCTCCGCAAACAGTACGGCCCGATCGTGGCCGTGGACAGCCTCGACCTGCACGTCGCTGCGGGCGAGGTTTTTGGCTTTCTGGGGCCGAACGGCGCAGGCAAGACGACGACCGTCAAGATGCTGCTCGGCCTGGTCTACCCGACGGGCGGCGAGGCCCGCGTCCTGGGTCAGCGCCCCGGCAATCCGGCAGCGATGGCGCGCGTCGGCTTCCTGCCCGAACACTTCCGCTTTCCCGCCTGGCTGACGGCCTGGGACTTCCTGGACATGCACGGCAGGCTGTACGGCTTGAGCCGGGCGGAACGCCGGAAGCGCATCCCGCGGCTGCTCGAACGCGTCGGCCTGGGCGACCGGATGCGCTCGCGGCTGGGCGAGTTTTCGAAGGGCATGCAGCAGCGCGCAGGGCTGGCCCAGGCCATCATGAACGATCCCGCGCTGGTGTTCCTGGATGAGCCGACATCCGGGCTGGACCCCGTGGGCCGCCGCGAGGTGCGCGACATCATCCACGACCTGCGCGCGCAGGGCGTCACTGTGTTCCTCAACTCCCACTTCCTGAGCGAGGTCGAGGTCACG
>DAOUGK010000340.1:0-9034 GCA_034429055.1 Anaerolineae bacterium
CGGCACATCCTTCGACTGCGCCGCCGAAAAACCGGCTGCTCCGCTCAGGATGCTTGCGACTGCGCAGCGGAAAAGCTGGCTGCTCCGCTCAGGACGCTGGCGATGTACCTTACAGGCCCGCGGCCTTGCGCAGCGTGTCGACCTTGTCCAGCGCCTCCCACGGCGCGTCGATATCGTGCCGACCGAAGTGGCCGTAGGCCGCGGTCGCCTGGTAGATCGGGCGGCGCAGGTTCAGGTCGCGGATGATGGCCGCCGGGCGCAGGTCGAAGTTGTCATGGATCAGCTGGACGATGCGCTCGTCGCTGATCTTGCCCGTGCCGTAGGTCTCCACTGCGACGCTCAAGGGGCGGGCCACGCCGATGGCATAGCTCACCTGAATCTCCAGCCGGTCGGCCACGCCCGCCGCAACAAGATTCTTCGCGACATAGCGCATCATGTACGCGGCGGAGCGGTCGACCTTCGTCGGGTCCTTGCCGGAGAACGCGCCGCCGCCGTGCCGTGCCACGCCGCCGTAGGTGTCCACGATGATCTTGCGGCCCGTCAGACCGGAGTCGCCCATCGGCCCGCCGACCACGAAGCGGCCGGTCGGGTTGATGTAAATCTTGGTGTCCTTATCCAGGTAGCCGTTGGGCACGACATATTTGATGACCCGCTCGTACAGGTCGGCCTCGATCTTCGAGTGCTCGACATCCGGGCTGTGCTGCGTCGAGATGACGATGGTGTCCACGCGCGCCGGTTTGCCGTTGTGATATTCGACCGTCACCTGGCTCTTGCCGTCGGGCCGCAGGTAGGGCAGCGTGCCATCCTTGCGCACGTGGCTGAGCCGCTTGCACAGCTTGTGCGCCAGATCGATGGAGAGCGGCATGTAGCTCTCGGTCTCGTTGCACGCGAACCCGATCATCATGCCCTGGTCGCCCGCGCCGATGGCCTCGATCTGCTCGTCGGTCATCTCGCCCTTCTTGGCTTCCAGCGCCTTATCGACGCCGAGCGCGATGTCCGCGCTCTGTTCCTTGATGCTGACGATGACGCCGCAGGTGTCGGCATCGAAGCCGAATTTCGCGCGCGTGTAGCCGATGTCGCGCACGACGTTGCGCACCAGCGCAGGGATGTCCACGTAGGTGCTGGTGGTAATCTCGCCCATGACCAGGATCAGGCCGGTCGTCGTCGACACCTCGCACGCCACGCGTGCGTCCGGGTCATCCTTGATAATGGCATCGAGGACGGCATCCGAGATTTGGTCGCAGATCTTATCCGGATGCCCCTCGGTCACCGACTCCGAGGTGAAATAGAACTTGGGTGAACTTGCGAATGTTGTTGTCACAGACACTGCTCCTTGTTCCGATTCGTGGTCTTACAGCATTGAAGATTGCAGATTGCAGATTGAGGATTACTGGTTGCGGTTGTCCTCTTGAATCTTCAATCTGTAATCTTCAATCTTCAATGATCGGTCACGTCCCCATCCGCCATTCGTTCAGGTAGGCTTCCTGTTCGGGGGTCAGCACGTCGATGTTGACGCCCATCGCGGCCAGCTTGAGGCGGGCAATCTCGTTGTCGATCTCCTGCGGGACGCTGTAGACGGTGTGCGCGAGGCTGGCATGGTTCTTGACCATGTACTCCGCAGCCAGCGCCTGGTTGGCGAAGCTCATATCCATCACTGCGCTGGGGTGACCCTCGGCCGCGGCCAGGTTGACCAGGCGGCCCTCGCCGGCCAGGTAGAGGCGGCGGCCATCGGCCAGGATGTACTCATCCAGGAATTCGCGTACCCGGCGAATCTCGACAGCCATCGCTTCCAGCGCGGGGATGTTGATCTCCACGTTGAAGTGGCCGGAGTTGGACATGATCGCGCCGCTCTTCATCGCCTCGAAATGGTGCTTGTCCAGCACGTTGATGTCGCCGGTCGCAGTGATGAAGATGTCGCCCTGGGGCGCGGCCTCGGCCATCGGCATGACCCGGAAGCCGTCCATCGTCGCTTCGAGCGCCTTGAGCGGGTCGATCTCGGTCACGATGACATCGGCGCCCAGGCCCTTCGCGCGCAGCCCGATGCCGCGGCTGCACCAGCCGTACCCGGCCACGACCACCTTCTTGCCCGCGATGAGCACGTTAGTCGCGCGGATGACGCCGTCCATGGTGCTCTGGCCCGTGCCGTAGCGGTTGTCGAACAGGTGCTTGGTCATCGCGTCGTTGACCGCGACCACGGGGAACATCAGCTCGCCGTCATGCGCCATCGCGCGCAGCCGGATAACGCCGGTCGTCGTTTCCTCGGTGCCGCCGATGATGCCGTCGAGCAGTTCGCGGCGTTCCTTGTGCAGCGTGCTGACCAGGTCCGCGCCGTCGTCCATGGTGATGTGGGGCTTGAAGTCGAGCGCGGCCTTGATGTGCTGGTAGTAGGTCGCGTTGTCCTCGCCCTTGATCGCGTACACCGGCATCTCGTAGTGCGCGACGAGCGTAGCCGCGACGTCGTCCTGCGTGGAGAGCGGGTTGGAGGCGGTCAGCACGACGTCTGCGCCGCCGGTCTGCAGCACGCGCATCAGGTTGGCCGTCTCGCTGGTGACGTGCAGACACGCGGAAATGCGCAGGCCGTCCAGCGGCCGCTCTTTGGCGAACCGCGCTTCGATCAGGTCGAGCACCGGCATCTCACGCGCGGCCCACTGCATGCGGAACCGGCCCTTGTCTGCCAGGCGGATGTCCTTAATGTCGTAGTTAGTGCTCACTCGGTAGTTACTCCTTCGGGCAATTAGGAATTACGAATTATGAATTTCGAATTTAGAATCAGTGACTATGGGGCAAGCTGACCACTACTGTGGCTGCGCTGGCTCGTAATTCTAAATTCCTAATTCGTAATTCGGTTCAACATATCGTCTAGCTCCGGCGCGCCGCCGAAGTATGCGCGGTAACGCGCCACGAACTCTGGCACCGTGTAACGGTGGTTCATCGTGCCGGTCTGCTCGAGGCAGTAGGTCGCGGCCAGCGCGCCGATGCGCGCGGTGGTCTCCCACGAGTAGCCGCGCACCAGGCCGGTCAACAGGCCGCCGCGGAATGCGTCACCGACGCCGGTTGGATCCACGATGTGCGCCGCGGGCGCGATGGGCGCATCCACGCGGCGGTCACGCGACATGAGGGTGGAGCCGTCCGGGCCGCGGGTGACGACCAGCAGCTCGACGCACGCCAGGATCCCGGCCTCATCCAGCCCGGTCTTCGACTTGATGAGCTCCAGCTCGTAGTCGTTGACTGTCAGCACATACGCGCCCTGCATCCCGGCCAGCACCTGCTCGCCGCTGAGCCGGGCCAGCTGCTGGCTGGGGTCGAAGATGAAGCGCAGGCCCAGGTCGCGGCACTCGGCGCAGTTGCGCAGCATCCCTTCGGGGTCGTGCGGCGAGATGATGACATAGTCCACCTCGCGCGGGTCCAGCCCGCGGTAGGTCAGCTCGCGGCCCCGGCTCATCGCGCCGGCATGGAACCCGGCAATCTGGTTCTGCTCCAGGTCGGTGATGACCGTGAAGGTGGCGGTGAACTCGTCGGGATAGGCGATGACGAGCGCGGTGTCGATGCCCTGGAGCTCCAGCCACGCGCGGTACTCCGCGAAGTCCTGGCCGACCGTGCCCATCAGCCGCGGGCGCTCACCGAGGAGCGCCATCGTGTACGCAATGTTCGGGCCGATGCCGCCGCGGCTCATCTGCTTCTCTTCGACCAGGAAGCTCACGCTGAGCTTGCCGGCCTCGGGCAGGATATGTTCCAGGAACCGGCCGGGATATTTCATGATGTAGTCGGTCGCGATCGATCCGGTGACAATTACGGACATGGCACTTCCTTGAAAAAGGTGTTGACAAAACTTCTATTCCGCTGTATACTGGCCTTACATCGGGTGGCTCGTGGCCTTCCTGGAACACCACCAGGAACTAAGCGAGCGGTGGGCGTGAGCCCCCCCGATCGCTTGTTTTAAGATTTGCTTTAGAATCTATCCGAAAACCCGTTGGGGCCGGTCTCCGACCGTGCCCCTGGCTCGGTCAGAGACCGGCCAGAGCAATTCTCGGATAGATTCTTACATCAATTCGTTGAAATCTTCGATGCTCAGCACTTGATCAGGGCCCCGCTTCCGCCTGTGAACGTCTATTGCACATCTGTGAGCTTCTGACGACTTACCCACGGCCCTGAAGGTAACAACCTCGTTACTTGCTTCGACACCGGACTTGCGCAGATAGTAGATCAGCATGCCTTCGATATCACGCTCGTACCCTGTGTACTCGGTATCGATGACAATCCTGCTCGCCTGGCTTACAGCCGTTCTGAGAAGCAATGCTAAGGCCATTGCGAACACTTGAACGGTAGCTCGAATGGTTGATTTGCCTCGTCCCCGAAACAATGCCAGCATTGATTGCTTGACTGCGGCAGGAACTACCACCGTGAACTGAATATGATTCGAATATGCCAGAACAGTGTCGGCTGACAGATCACCGATTTTGATGCTCTGGTCCACCTCGATCGTGGTTAGCTGTCGCCTCATCGGTCTTCCTTGACGCGGTGTTCGCTTTTTCTGAAACGGCGCCTCTCAGCCGTCGCTCCGCCAGCCGGCAGTACTCCTCAGACAACTCGTAGCCGACGTAATGCCGGCCGGTCAGGACCGCGGCGACGGCGGTCGAGCCGGAGCCCATGAACGGGTCGAGCACCAGGTCGCCGGGCTGCGTGTAGAGCAGCAACAGCCGCCGCGGCAGCTCCTCCGGGAAGGGCGCCGGATGCGCCACGCCCGTCTCGGTGGTCATCTCCCAGACCGAATCGCCCGGCTCCGTCGCCTGGCCCCACACCGCGCGGGCAATCGATTCGGCAATCCACTCATCGTCCTTGCCGCGGCGTCGCGCGTCGGCCAGCTTCTCGGCAATCTTGCGCTCCAGGTCCTTGAGCCGGTCCTCGGGCCGCCACACGCTGCGCGTCCAGGACACGAACTCGTTGCCCGTGATGCCCGTGAGACCGCCCTCTACCAGCTTGAGCTGCGCCTTGCTCCACACGGTGATGTACTCGTGGACATCCCGCAGGATCGGGTTGGACGAACGAGCAAAGCTGCCCCAGGCCGTCGAGATGCCGGCGGACGCTCCCTTGTCCCAGATGATGTGCCCCCGGTGCAGCCACTGGCACGCGCTCGTCCGCAACTGCTCATCGATCAGGCTGACCAGCGAGAGATACGGCTTACGGTCGGTGTTGGCGACGTTGATGCACAGCCGGCCGCCCGGGGCCAGCACCCGGTAGCACTCCCGCCACACGCCGTCGAGCAGCGCGAGGTACTCTGCCAGCCCCAGGTCGTCGTTGTGATCCGTGTAGTCCTTCGCCACGTTGTACGGCGGCGAGGTCACGACCAACTGCACGACGCCATCGGGCACGCCGGACATCTGCCGCGCATCCGCACAGAAAATCGTATCGAGATAAGGGCGGGTTATCTCGTCAGGCCCCGTGTCAGGCCCCGTGTCAGACGCCATGTGGCTCTATCCTCGCATCGTCACAACAAAACTGCTGCGGCGCAACGCCATCCGTTTATCCGGTGCGAACCGCAGGTTCGCCTCTATCCGATGCATTGCCCGCAACCCGCCGCGCAGCTGCGGCTTCCACCACCTGCCGCAGGCTCTGCTCGAAGGGCGGATAGCAGATGCCCTCCTCGGTGATGATGCCGGTCAGATAGCGGGCCGGGGTGACATCGAAGGCCGGGTTGTACACCGCGACGCCCTCCGGCGCGATGCGCTCGCTGCCGACCTGCGTCACT
Source organism: Anaerolineae bacterium (assembly GCA_034429055.1). Classification (GTDB taxonomy): domain Bacteria; phylum Chloroflexota; class Anaerolineae; order CG2-30-64-16; family CG2-30-64-16; genus MWBF01. Next base: position 5,747 of record DAOUGK010000340.1, read on the forward strand.
TCCTCTGCGGCGCGTTCCTCGATGGGAATCAGGTCGCCGTGCGCGAGTGCGAGGTCAATGGTCGGCGTGGGCACCACGGCAAAGCAGGGAATCCCGTTCTCCTTGGCGATGACGGCCAGCTTGTACGAGCCGATCTTGTTCGCCACATCGCCGTTTGCGGCCACCCGGTCCGCGCCGTAGAGCACGACATCGACCCGGCCCAGCCGCATCAGCATCCCCGCAGCGTTGTCCGCGATCAGCGTCATGGGGATGCCGTCCTGCGTGAGCTCCCACGCGGTCAGCCGGGCGCCTTGCAGCCGCGGCCGCGTCTCGTCCACCCAGACGTGGACCCGCTTGCCCTGCTCCACCGCTGCGCGCACCACGCCGAGCGTCGTACCGTAGTCCACGGTCGCGAGCGCGCCCGCATTGCAGTGGGTCAGGATGTTCGCGCCCTCGGGCACGACCGCCGCGCCGAACGCGCCCATCCGCCGGTTGATTTCGACATCCTCGTCCGCGATATGTTGCGCCTCCGCAACGATGGCCGAGCGCAGATCGTCTGGGTTGGCGAGCACGGTGTGCCGCGCAAGGTCCATGATGCGCGCGGTCGCCCAGCTCAGGTTGACCGCGGTGGGCCGCGCCGCATCGAGCACGGCCTGGGCTTCGGCCAGGTCGATGAGCAGGCTGTCGCGGTCACAGGCCGGGCTTTGCAGCGCGGCCAGCGCCATGCCGAACCCGCCTGCCGCACCGATGGCCGGCGCGCCGCGGACGACCATGTCGGTGATGGCCTGCGCGACGGTGCGGTAATCGGCGTATGACAAAACCTCGTACTGCAGCGGCAGGATCCGCTGGTCGATCATCTTGAGCCGGTTGTCTTCCCACCACAGGGTGTGCGGCATTGCTATACTCCAGAAAATAAAAAAGCCCTCCGGGAGGAGGGCACAGCGCGAGCGTTGTTCCAACCTCTCATCTTTCAGCTTGGGGTTTGCGGCGCATGTCGCAAACACGCTGACGGACTTGGCACCAGCCTGGACCGGCGGCACAAACCCCTGCGCTTTGCACTCTGTCCGTTGCACGCTTCACATTCTGCGTGCCCGGGGCTCAGCGTATAGGTTCGCGCAACCATGATCCGGGACTCCAGGTGGTTGCCGGGGGATCATCGGGCCGTTCCCTCCCCCCCTCTGGATGAGTTGTCCAGTTGCCAGTTTGTTAATCCGCATAACAACGGATGCAGCGCCGTGCAAATCACACGGCAAGTGACAAGTCTAGCACAGGATCGACCCTGTGTCAAAAAATCTCGCCCCTTAGCTCCCGAACGACGCGAGTGCGCGGCGGAGGCGCTCCTCCACGTCCGTGATATCGCGGGGCAGCGCCTGGACCGCGCGCTGCGCCTCGACGATGCTGTAGCCCAGCGCGGTCAGCGCGTCGATCACCGCGGCGTCCGCCTCGGTGATGGCGGCCAGCCCCTCGGACACCTCGCCCGCGCCGATCTTGTCCTTCAGCTCCAGGACGATCTTCTGCGCAGTCTTCTTGCCGATGCCCGGCACGCGCGCCAGCAGCTCCGGGTGTTCCTGCCCGATCGCGAGCCGCAGCGCATCCGGGGCCATGAACGAGAGCACGGACAGGGCCAGCTTTGGCCCGACGCCCTGCACGCGCATCAGGTTCTCGAACAGGCCGAGTTCCTCTTCGCTGCCGAAGCCGACGAGCGTGAGGTCGTCCTCGCGCACAATCAGGTGCGTATAGAGGACGATCTCCTCGCCGGGCCGCGCCATTGCCAGCGTCGGCTGCGGGCAGAGCACGCGAATGCCGATGCCGCCCAACATGACGATCAGGGCTTCGTTCGACTTGCTGTGGACCCGGCCTTCGATGATGGCAATCACGGCAGCCCCTCGCTATTCTTCGGCCAGCCGGCGGAGCCGCTGGCTGTGCAGGTGACAGATGGCGACGGCCACGGCATCCGCCGCGTCATCGGGCCGGGGGATATCCCGCAGCCCCAGCATCAGCCGCACCATCTCCTGCATCTGCTGCTTGTCCGCGCGGCCATAGCCGACGAGCGCCTGCTTGACCTCCGCGGGCTTGTACTCGTAAACAGGCAGGCCCGCCTGCGCCGCAGCCAGCAGCACCACCCCGCGCGCCTGCCCGACGGTCAGCGCAGTCGTGACGTTGCGGTTGAAGAACAGCTCCTCGACGGCCACCGCGGCCGGCGCGGCCTCCTGCAGGAGCGCGGCCACCTCATCATAGATCTGGTGCAGCCGATCAGGCATGGGCGTGTGTGCGGGCGTCTGGATCACGCCGTAACGGACGAGATAGACCTCGCCCGCGGCGTCCTCGCCCACCAGGCCGTAGCCGGTCGTCGCAGTGCCGGGGTCAATGCCCAGGACAATCAAACGAGACTCCACGCGGTCAGGCCAGTTCGGCCAGCGCCTCGTCGGTGATCTCGAGGTTGCTGTAGACCTTGCTCATGTCGTCCAGTTCTTCGAGGGCTTCCACCAGGTTCAACACCTGGAGGGTGTCCGCAGGGCTGAGCGCGATGAGCGTCTTCGGCTGCATGGTCAGTTCGGCAGACTCGATCTTGTAGCGCGCATCTTCGAAGGCCTGGCGCACCGGCTGGAGGTCAGACGGCTGCGTGTATATCTCTGCGGTCTCCTCACCGAACTGCACATCCTCAGCCCCGGCGTCCAGCGCGAGCTCGAAAACCTTGTCCTCGTTCTTGCCTTCCATCGAGACCGCGATATAGCCCTTGGATTCGAAGAGCCAGCCGACGCTGCCCGACTCGCCCATGCTGCCGCCCCCGCGCGTCAGCGCGCGGCGGATTTCGGAGACCGTGCGGTTCTTGTTGTCGGTGACGGTCTGCATGAGGATCGCCACGCCGTGCGGTCCGTAGCCCTCGTAGGTGACTTCTTCGAGCTGGCCGCCTTCTGAGTCGAGCCCGGCCCCGCGCTTGATGGCGCGTTCGATGTTTTCCTTGGGCATGTTCTCGGCGCGCGCCTTTTCGACGATCAGCCGCAGCCGGAAGTTGAAGTTCGTGTCAGGGCCCTGGCGCGCGGCAAGCTGGATTTCGCGCGCCAGCTTGGTGAACATCTGCCCGCGCTTGGCATCGGCCGCGCCCTTCTTGCGCTTGATGGTAGCCCATTTTGAGTGTCCAGACATAGTGCCCCCTATAAAATGGCATCGTAGAGACGTGCCGGCGGCACGTCTCTACCGGCTTTACGATTGGTGTCTATCCGAAAAGGCGTAGTATAGCCCCTTGTGGGCGTCCTGACGGGCACAAGGCCCTAGACTACGAGTTTTCGTTTTCGGCCAGAGACTTAG
>DAOUGK010000341.1:0-5374 GCA_034429055.1 Anaerolineae bacterium
CCAGAGCAATTCTCGGATAGATTCTTAGTCTCATTCAAAACCTGGACAGGACTGACGGGATTGACAGGAGTGGAGGTGTGCCGGTCCAGATCATCCTGTCAATCCCGTCAATCCTGTCCAAAACCCGTACACGCCTCGCCACCAGGCCCACAAACCCGGTTTGTAATGGTTCAGTTACAGAAACACACTTCCCTAAACAATTCCCAGCAATTGGAAGCAATCCACTTTCGATAAACTAATATCATTAGTATATTCTAATTATCTTAGATATAAACTGGAGTGCATCAAACATGAAGTCTCCACGCCGGCAGCGGAATCACGATCTTGTCATCGAGGAAATCCTCACCACGGCACGCGCCATCATGCGCGAGGAAGGCCCGGCCGCCCTGTCGATGCAGGAACTGGCGCGGCGGCTCGACATGCGCGCGCCATCGCTCTACAACTACTTCGCCGGCAAGACGGACATCTACGACACCCTGTTCCGCCGGGGCTTTGTGCTGTTCGATGCCCACATCCAGGAACAGCTTGCGGGTGCTGACGGCTGGCAGGATGAACTGCGCCGGTATCTCGCAGCCTACATGGCCTTTGCGCTGGAGCACCCCGACCTGTACCAGTTGTGCTTCGAGCGGCCCGTGCCGGGGTTTGTGCCGTCGCAGGCCAGCCTCGACCTCAGCTTGGCCGTGCTCGAACGGGCCTATGCCACGGCACGCCGCTGGAGCAGCACTATCTACTCTGACCTTGACCCACAGCAGATGACCGGCCTCGTAATCGCCGTGATGCATGGGCTCACGGCCCTACACATGGCGAATGAGCCCCATCTGCCGGTCGGCCAGGGCCGGTTCGGAGGCCTGATTCCTGCCGCGGTCTCCCTGTTCGAGAAAGCCTGGACCCCACCCGTTCAACCGGAAGGAGAGCGACGATGACCACCGCTTCACTGTCCACGAAAACCATCGCTACGGATGCCATAGCTGAGCAAGCCGCCCTCATTCCTTATGTCACTCCCGCCGAGGCGCAGCAGCTCGCGCAGGAGGAACTGCGCCGCCTGCTGGCGCTGCTGGAGACGCTGGATGAGGCTGACTGGGCCAGGCCGACCGCCTGCACCGAGTGGAGCGTACGCGATATGGTGGCGCATCAGGCCGGCGCCTATGCCAGCGGGACCGGCTACCGCGAGCTTCTGTACCAGTACTCGGCCATGCTTTCGCTCCGCGGCCTGCCGGAAGACGCCATCAACCGGCGGCAGCTCGCAGACCGCGCGATGCGCTCGCCCGCGGAGCTGATCGACGAAATCCGCCGCACCGGTGACCGGGCGGTTGCGAACTGGGCGCACGGCTTCCGGCTGGTCAAACCGCTGGGCATGCCGCATCCCAGCGGAGTCTGGCTCACCCTGCGCCACCTGATGCTCGCCGTCCACAGCCGGGACACCTGGATCCACCGCCTGGACATCTGCCGGGCCGCCGGCCGCCCGTTCGAGCAGACCCGGGAGCACGACGGCCGCATCAACGCCCTGGTCGTGCGGGATCTGGCCGGGTCGCTGCCCCGTAAACTCGGCGCGCGGGCCGTCGTCCTGGAACTCACCGGCGCCGGCGGCGGCCGCTGGAAGATTGGCAAGGGCGACGCTGATGCCACCATCCGCATGGACGTGCTCGACTTCAACATCTACGCTTCCGGGCGTTTCAGATACGACGAAGCCGCGCCGCGGGCTGAATTCACGGGAGACAGCGCGCTTGCGGATCGGGCTTTCCGCCATCTGGCAGTCTTGTATTAGTGTCCGCCCAAGCCGGCTGAAGCCTCGACTCCCGTACCGGCCACAGAGATCACGGAGGACATAGAGAGCGATCTTGGGCTGCCGAAGCTCAAATCTCAGTGTCCTCTGTGTTCTCTGTGGCTGAAACTCCGATCCGGAGCTCTTACCGCAGCGCGGCCACCTTTTCCCCTCCGCCGCGCTTCATGGTATAATCGCGTGACATTTATCGACAACACCGAAAGCTCTATCATCTTTGTCTACCCGACCCCTGCGCGCTGCGCTGTTACTGACCGTCTTGCTCCTGGCCGCGGCCCTCGCGCTGACCACGTCGCGCGGCGCGGGCGCGGATGCGCTGTTCCAGTCATCCCCCCTGCTGCCCACCGACACGCCCGACACATTCATCCCTGCACCGCTGCCGGCGGAGGAAACCCCCGTACCCATCCTGCCGGAAGCGCCGGTCAGCGAGCCAGAGCCAGTCCTGCCGGAGCCGGCGCCCGGGGTGCCGGGCTTCCTTCCTGCCCCGACGCTGACCAACCCGGATGACCTGCTGTCCGGCGGCGCCCTCTCGCAGGGCGGCCAGCCGCCGCTGAGCGGAGCCGCCGCGCCGGTGGACGAAGCCGAGCCGACGCCCAGCCCTGAGCCGGCGGGCGCGGCGCAGTTGATCGACAGCGCGGTAATGCTGTTCGGGTATGCATGGCTCTGCTGCGGCGCGGCGCTGCTGGCGCTGGCCGTCGTGGCATTCGTCTGGATCATGCGGCGCAGCGCGCGCCGCCGCGCGCGCATCTAGCCCCCATGAACGCCTCGGCCAGCGTTCACCGCATCCCGCGTTTGAACTGGTCCGCGTGGCTGCCCCTGGGCCTGGCGCTGCTGGCCTTCGCCGTGCGCGTCGCCGGGCTGACCGCACAGAGCCTGTGGCGCGACGAGGTCGACGCGCTGATGTTCGCGACCCGCCCGCTGCCCGAACTGCTCAACATGTTCCGCCGGCCCGGCGACAACGGCCCCCTGTTCTTCCTGGCCCTGCGCCCGTGGCTCGCTGCCGCGGGGCACAGCGAGTTCAGCCTGCGCTTCCCGTCCGCCGTGCTCGGCACGCTCGCCGTCCCCCTGTGCTATGCGCTCGTCGCCCGCCTCACGGATCGCCGCGTCGCCCTGCTCACCGCGCTGCTGCTGGCGCTGGCCCCCTACCACACCTGGTACAGCCAGGAAGCCAAGATGTACGCCGCGCTGACCGTCCTCGTGCCTGCATCGCTGCGCCTGACCATCGAAGCAGCCCGCCGCGGCGGCCTGTGGCGTTGGGCGCTCCTGTACATCGTCACCAGCCTGAGCTTCTACACCCACCTGCTGGCCGCGCTCATCGTGCCGGTCCAGGTCATCTGGCTGGCGCTGCTGCCCGCCGCCAACCCTGGGCGCCGCTGGCTGACCGTCGCCGGTTATCTCGCGGTCCTGTGCCTGCCCTACCTGCCGCTGGCGGCGTGGCAGGCAGGCATGTGGCTCGGCACGTTCGAGACCGGCCATCCCTTCGTGCCCCTCGGTGACATTTTGCGGGTGTTGGCCGCGGTGTTCAGCCTGGGCGTATTGGCCGGCCGTGAGTGGCTCGTGCTCCTGCCTTACATGCTGGCCCTGGTGGCCGGCGCGATCCTGTGGGCCTGGCAGGGCGAACGTCGCGCGCGGCTGCGCACGGTCGCGCTGCTGCTGACCTGGCTGCTGCTGCCGCCGCTCATGGTGTTCGGCGTCTCGCTCGGCATGCCGATTTTCACGGAACGCTACCTCATCTGGTGCCTGCCCGCCTTCCTGACCCTGCTCGCGCTCGGCATCACCGCGCTGGCGCAGCTCTGGCGGCCCGTGGGCCTGGTCACGCTGCTGGCCGTGCTGGCGCTCAACCTGTTCAGCGTCGCGCAGCAGGCATCCCGGCCCATCAAGTCCGATTTCCGCGCGGCTGCGGCTTATGTCCGGCAGCAAATGCAACCGGGCGAGCTCCTGGTTTACCAAATCCCCTATATACGTTACACTTTCACCTATTATTATGACCCGCAGCACGACCCGCGCGCGGCATCGGCTGCCTGGCTCGACGGGCCATATACCAACCGGGGAATGACCGAGCCGGAGCTCGACGCATGGATGGCGCAAGGGCTGGCAAACGTCTCTGCCGCCTGGCTGATTGCCTCCGAAGTGCCGATGTGGGACGCGCGCGGGCTGACGGAGAAGTGGCTGGCCGCACAGGGCACGGTCACCGCCCACCAGGAGTTCAGCCGCGTCGCGGTTACGCGGTATGAGTTGAAGCAATAAGCGCGTCCAGCAAGTCTTGTAGGGGCGAAGTGACCTCGCCCAGTCTGAAAGGCCCGCTGTGCAAGCGAAATCCATGACCCGCTATCAGCTTTCGCTGTTCACCGACGACAACCAGGGCAGCGGCAACGGCGAGCCGGATTGGATGCCCACGCCGGGCGCTGTCCGCCGCGCCCGCGCGCAGCTCGAACAGCGCGGGACGCTGGCCGCGCTCACGGAGACACCGGCCAGCCTGCAGATCGTCCCCGCAGGGGAGCCGCCGTGGTTGTGGCTGCTCGGTGCAGTTGCCTGGGTGGTCATCTGGCCTGCCGTCATCGCCTGGCAGTTCAGCCGGGGCACGCTCCCCTGGCTGTCGCCGTGGATCGTGCTGCTGCTCGCCCTGGTGCACATGCTCCTGCTGGTCGGGCCGGTCTATGCCGCCGTGCGCGACACGGGCAAGAGCGCCCTGCACCGCCGCTTCCGGCAGGTCAGCACGCTCGCGCAGATGCTGGCGCTGGAGCCGGAAGAATTCGAGGCCTGGGTCGGCATCTTGTTCACCCTCGATGGTTACGAAGTTCAGAACACGCAGCAGGTGGCCGACCACGGCATCGACCTGGCCGTGACGGGCAACGGCACGCGCTACGGCCTGGTCCAGTGCAAGCGATACCGCGGCACCGTCGGTGAACCGACCGTGCGCGACCTGTATGGCACGTTGATGCACGAGGGCGCCGAGTACGCGTGGCTCGCCACGACCGGCGCCATCTCGCGGCAGGCACGCGAGTGGGCCGCGGGCAAGCCCATCGAGCTTTGGGATGGACAGAAACTCGTGGCCCTGGCGAAGAAGCACCGCTGAGAATCAAGGAGAAGCTCACGCCAAGACGCAAAGAGCGCAATAAGCATCTTACTTGGCGTGCTTTGCGTCTTGGCGTGAGACTGATTCAGCCTTTCCAATCGGAGGAAAAGCATGAAACGACCGGAGCATAGCAGGCCCCTCGTCTTTGCACATCGCGGGGCCAGCAAAGTCGCACCTGAAAACACATTGCCCGCCTTCGAGGCCGCCGTCCGCATGGGCGCGGACGGCGTGGAGCTGGATGTGCAGTACAGCTCCGACGGCGCGCTGGTCATCTTTCACAACCCGCGCCTCAATGCGACGACCAACGGCGAAGGCCGCGTCACCTCCCACACGCTGGCCGAACTGCGCGAGCTGGACGCCGGGAGCTGGTTCGACCCGCAGTTCGCGGGCACGCGGATTGCCACGCTCGACGAGGTGCTGGACCTGCTGAAGGGCAAGCTGCTCGTCAACATCGAAATCAAGGCGCTGGACTCGGCCACGATGGGCCTGGGCGCGGATGTGGTCAAGGCCGTGCGGGA
>DAOUGK010000342.1:0-7191 GCA_034429055.1 Anaerolineae bacterium
CGGCTCAACGACGGCGCATCTTGGAGCACCTCTTCATCCACGTCGAGGATGAAAACTGCGCGCTCAGGGTCATATTGCAGCGCGCTGAAAGGCACCGGCACAAGCTTTTCGCCCAGGCCGAACAGCCCACCGGCCGCGATCAGGGCAAACGGGATGTACCCTGTGCTGGGGATGACGAGCAGGTTGTCCAGTTCGCCGATGTCATCGCCGGCGCTGTTGAGCACGTCCGCGCCGAGCAAGTCGAACGACTGACGAACTGTACCGGAGGCCTCCGATAGCTTATCGGCCATGCCGGAAGTGTCCGCCATCTCGGTATCCGCGCCAGCCTCGCTAGTGCCCATATCAGAAGTGGGCGTGGCTTCAGGGGCGTCCGCGCCGACCGGTGTGGTGGTCGGTGTGGCCTGCTGGGCCAGCGCCAGCGGCGAGAATGCCATGGCCAAGGCCATGAGGGCTGCAAATAGAATCAGGCTATTTCGTCGCATCTCTCAATCCTTCCTCTACACTCAATACATTTACCTGGCGACAGGCTCAACCTGCGCACATCCTTGGGCGCCGGCGGTGACGCCAGGCATGTCCGCAGTGTAGTCGAGTCACTTGCTCATGAAGAGTGGTGCGGCTTACCATGTGCTTGCAATGAATATTAACGTATGCTTAAGGCCCGGGGGGAAGGGGATGAGAGAAGATGAAAACAGCGAGCTGCCAGGTTGGGCCTACAAGGCAAAGGAGGAAGATGGGAGCCGAAGCCATCTTCCTCCTTCCTTCTTCAATCTTCGATCGTCCGCCCCGCGGCCCACAGGATACCCTGGCGGAGCACCCGTTGGAAGTTAGGATCGGACCAGGTCAGGTTGTCGTGGCCGGATTGGAAGCAGAAGACCGGCGCGTTCCGGTAGGCGTGGGTCCATGCGATGGTCTTCATACTGCGGGGATGGTCCACGGTCAGCAGCGCGTGGCTGTCCTTGCCGGGGCTCGCCATCAGATAGGTCTCATCGACCATTCGCCAGTCCTGCACGCCCGCAGTGACCGGATGGTGCGGGTCCGCGACACGCACATCAAGGGTCTGTTCGTGGTCGTACTCGAAGCTGCGGTCGGGCAGACCACTGATGTCGGTCCAGGTCGACCACCGGGGATAGGCGAGAATCGCGTGGTGGAGCAGCACGATGCCCTGCGATGTCGCGCCGAGCCCTTGCAGCGCGGTCAGCGGTTTGCCCGCATGCCACGGCAGGCCTTCATCGGTCGGCTCGTCCATGAACATCGTGTAGAACAGGACCACATCGTAGCTGTTCCGCACTTCCTCGGGCGAGGAGGCGAAGTCGTTCATGTGCTGGATGTACGCGTCGATGCCCGGCAGCGCGCGAAAGAGCAGGTGGAAGTTGGGCACATCATACGAATGCCCGCCCGTAATCACCGCCACCCTGATGGGGTTAAGGTCACCCATAGGATCCTCCTGATCTGCAATCTTCAATCGTCATGATACGCTGCCTCGCGCAGCCCCTTGATATAGCCAATCGCGAACAGGCGGCCGATGGACGAATACGCGGGGGTGTCGTTCGTGTCGCCGGCCATCGTCGGCACGTGATCGGGCCGCAGCACACCCGCGTAGCCGATGTCGCGGTAGGCGCGCATGCACTCGACCATGTCCGTCTGGCCGTCGTCGTGGAACGTCTCGATGAACTTCTCCGGCGTGCCGCGCACATCGCGGAAGTGGACGAAGAAAATCTTGTCTTGGCTGCCGAAGTGCCGGATGGCCGCGGGCAGGTCCGGCGTCATCAGCGAGAAGTTGCCCTGGCACAGCGCAATTCCGTTGACCGGGCTCGGCCGCAGGTCGATGAGCCGTTGGTAGTTTTCGATGCTGCGCATGATGCGGCCCAGCCCGTGAATGGGCGAGAGCGGCGGGTCGTCGGGGTGCATCGCCAGCTTGACGCCTGCTTCCTCAGCAACCGGGATCACGCAGTCGAGGAAGTACGCGAGGTTCTCCCACAGCCGCTCCTCGCTGACCTCGCCATATTCGGTCAGCGGTGCATCGCGGACGAGCTCGAGGTCGAACTCCGTGGTCAGCGCGTTCCCGCGCGTCGGGACGGCAGTGTTCGTGCGAATCCAGTTGAACACCGGCATCCATTCGTAGCACCAGACCGGGATGCCGAGCCGGCCCATGTTGCGGATGAGTTCGATGGCCGTATCGATCTCCGCGTCGCGGCCCGGCAAGCCCAGCTTGGCCTTGTGGAGCGGCGGACGGCCTTCGATGACGGCGAGCTCGAACCCGCCTTCCTCGTAGCCCTGCTTCAGCGCGACGAGCGATTTGTAGCTCCAGGGCAGGTCCTCCTTCGGCACATCGAGGCCCCGGCGCCAGTCCATGCCGGACACGACGTGATCCACGCCGCACTGCTTCGCCAGTGTCCACAGCAGGGTGGGCTGGGCGGGTAGAACTTCAGCGATTTTGATCATAGTAAGGCAGACTCCTGGGTTTCATACGTCCGGGGCTTCGATACCCATCAGCCCCAACATGAGATAGACTTCGCCGCGATGATGGATCTCGTGCTCCAGCACGTGCCACACAATCCAGCTCATCGTCGTCTGGCTACCCCAGGGGAGCGGGCGAACCTCGGCGAGGATCGCTTGGGCATTCACGGCAAACTGCGCCTCGGTTGCAGCGTGGGTTTGTGCCAGAAGTTCCTTGAGAGAAGCAACGGTGGGGTAGGCGGCAGCCCCAACCGGGTCCTTATGCCAGCAGTTCTCGGCATAATAGCGCAGCCAACCCTCCTCCGTTCCGGCGATGTGCACGACCGTCTCGCGCAGCGACCACAGCCCCGGTCGCGGTGTGAAATTCAACTGCACATCTGTCAGCTTGTCCAGGGCCTCCAGCAATCCTGCCCGGACGTCGTTCCAGTGGCCGAACAGCTCTTGCGCGTTCATGTCCTGGCCCCCCTCTCGCACAGGCTGGCTATGATAGCCATTCGCTACCTTCGTGCCATCGTGCTGCTCACGCCCCTGCCTCGTTGAGTCGGCGCATGTGTTCGTCGGTCAGCCGGACGTCGAGCGCGGCGAGCAGCTCGTTCATCTGCTGCTCGGTACTGGCCGCAATGAGGGGGATGACCGGCGGCGTGTGATGGCGCATCCAGGCGAGCACCACCTGGTTCGCGTTGACGCCCAACTCAGCCGCGACCTGGCGGATGACGGCCAGCCGCGCGTCGCTGTCCGGGCCGACGTACTGCTCCGGCAGCGGGCGATCCGTACGAGTGTATGCGCCGCCCAGTAACGGCGACCAGGCCAGCAGGGTCAGCGGGTGGCTGGCAAGATAGTCGAACAGATCGCCGTTGGCGAACGGGTGCGTCGGCCAGTCTTGGCCGGGGCGGGGCCGCAGGTAGGTGTAGCGCTGCTGTACGCAGACGTAGTGCGGCCAGGCGTGCGCGTTTGAGATGGCGCGGGCCTCTGCCAGCCGCCAGGCGCGCGCGTTGCTGGAGCCGATGAAGCGCACCTTGCCCGCGCGGACCAGCCGGTCGAAGGCCTCGAGCCGTTCCTCCACCGGCGCGTCCCGGTCATCGCGATGCGCATAGTACAGATCGATGGTCTCTACCCGGAGGCGGCGCAGGCTGCCTTCGCACGCCCGCTCGATCTGCTCGGCGCGCAGCCCCATCTCGAGGCCGTCTACCGGCGCGGGCGCGCCGACCTTCGTCGCGATGAACAGGCGGCTGCGGTGGCCGCGCTCAGCCAGCCAATCGCCCAGCAGGGCCTCGCTCTCGCCGCCCTGACAGCCGGGCACCCAGCGGGCATACGCGTTAGCCGTATCGATGAACGCGCCGCCGGCCGCAGCGTACATGTCGAGCATCCGGTATGAGGTGGCCCGGTCGTCGCGGCTGCCGAACATCATCGCGCCCAGGCAGAACTCGCTGACCTCGACGCCGGTGTCGCCCAGCGGGATCGTCTTCATGATGCCTCCTTTGGTGGGATAGATGCCGGGGATTCGTCTGTCGGGATGATACTCCAAGCGGCAGCCTGCGTCAAAGCGTCGCCGCCGAATTTGGGCATCGCGCTGGACTCAGATTAGTGGTACAATTGACAGCGCGCGCAAGCAGCGCGAGAAAGGAGTCACCTCATGGGAGACAAAGGCGGCAAGAAAGATAAGGACAAGGTCCAGAAACAGAAGGCGGCCAAACTGGAGCAGGAGACCAAGAAGAAGCAGGAGAAGAAACCGAAGGACGCCGCGTGAGCGGACTGTAGGGCCCGCCCGGTCCAGTCAGGGCCGGGCGGGATGGCATCTTTGCAGGTGATGCGGCGACTTGCATTTGTCCCGGAGGATGTTACAATTAAATCCTGCATTTATTCTCGTCAGGAGGCACTATGGACAATCTGTCAGCCCTGTTCACGATGGAAAGTTTGCTGAGCCTGCAAGGCTCGGCAGCCGCAGCCCTGCTCGTCCCGGCCGTGCTGCTGTACCTGATCGGGGACCGTTTCAAGCCCATCGCCAAGTGGGTCTCGTTCGTCATCGCGCTCGGGCTGTCCTACCTCGTTGCCGCGCTGGCAACGGATACGGGAGTTCTGAAGTGGGTCCTGGCCTTCTTCAACGGCTTCCTGGTCTTCGCCTCTGCGGTCGGCATCAACCAGGGCGCGGCGCAGCAGAACCTGCGTAGTGCACCGCCCGTGACGCCATCCGGCAGTCCTCGTTCCGCCCGCAATGCTCCAGCCGCAGCTCCGCAGTCGAAGGGGCTCTTCAAGAGTTGGTTCTAGACGCAATCGGGCCGGTGCTTTCGCACCGGCCCCTTGGTTTATATGACCATACACATGAGAGAGGAGATAGGGTGATGACCGCGAGCCTGCGTGGAAGCGCCAGGGACGTGCTGGTGACACAATCCGGCTTGGTCAGTTCGAAGCAAGAGTTGCTGTTTCGCGACCTCAACAAGAACGGCGAGCTGGATATTTATGAAGATATGCGCGCGCCCCTGGATGATCGCGTCGAGGACCTGCTGGGTCAGATGACGCTGGCGGAGAAGGCCGGGATATTGTTCATTAATGGCGCAATCGTCAACGAAGATGCGTCCATCGAACCCCGGCCGGATGGCCCGCCGTTCCCTCGTGCCGCGGTCACGCAGATGGCGGAGCAGAACCTCACCCACTTCAACCTCTGGCAGATTCCCGCCGCGCAGGTCGTCGCCAACTGGCACAACAACCTCCAGCGTTTCGCGGAGCAGACGCGGCTCGGCATTCCGGTCACCATCGCGTCAGACCCGCGCAACCACTTCAGCCGCAACATTTTCGCGATGGCTGCCACCGACTTCTCCCAGTGGTGCGAGACATTGGGCTTCGGCGCACTCGATGACCCAGACCTGGTCCGCCAGTTCGCGGACATGGTGCGCGAGGAATACCTGGCCGTGGGGATCCGCGTCGCGCTGCACCCGCAGATCGATCTCGCGACCGAGCCCCGCTGGCCGCGCATCAGCGGCACGTTCGGCGAGGATGCGCATGTGGCCGCGCGGCTGGTCCGGGCCTACATCGAGGGATTCCAGGGGGCCACGCTCGGCCCGCACAGCGTCGCGTGCATGACCAAGCACTTTCCCGGCGGCGGCCCGCAGAACGAGGGTCTCGACCCGCACTTCGAGTTCCAACGCGGCCAGATTTACCCGGGACACAACTTCGACTATCACCTGATTCCGTTCGAGGCCGCACTCGCAGCAGGCACCGCAGCCATCATGCCCTACTATGGCGTGCCTGTTGATCAAACGGACGAGAACGTCGCGATGTCCTTCAACCGGGCCATCATCACCGGCCTGCTGCGCGAAAAGTACGGGTACGACGGCGTGGTCTGCACCGACTGGGGGCTCATCACCGACTCGCGCATGGGCGATGTCGTCTGGCCTGCACGCGCCTGGGGCGTGGAACATCTCAGCGAGGCCGAGCGAGTGCGCAAGGCGCTCGACGCGGGCGTGGACCAGTTCGGCGGCGAGAGCCGGTCGGACCTGGTGGAAGCACTCGTGCGCGATGGACGGCTGCCTGAGGCGCGGCTGAATGTATCCGTGCGGCGGCTGTTGCGCCAGAAGTTCCAACTAGGCCTGTTTGACAACCCGTTCGTGGATCCTGGTCGGGTGAGTGAAGTGTTTGGCCGGCCCGACGTGCTTGCGGCGGGTGCAGCGAGCCAGCGCCGCGCGATGACGCTGTTGAAGAACGAGGGGCAGATTCTACCGGTGACTGGACGGCCCAGGCTCTACGTGCGGAACCTGGATGCGCAGGTCGCAGGGCAATATGCCGATGTCGTTGCGACACCGGCGGAGGCCGAGCTGGCGGTCGTCCGCCTGGACACGCCCTGGTATCCGGTCGAGACGCGCAACCCGATGGCGCGCGGCTTCCATCACGGCGACCTGGACTTTAAAGGCGAGGCGAAGGAGGAGATCCTGGCGTTGCTGCGTGCAGTGCCGACGATCGTCGTCATCTACCTGGACCGGCCCGCGGTCATCCCAGAGATTGCCGCGGCAGCCCGCGGTCTGCTGGCGGACTATGGCGCGACCGATGCCGCAGTGCTCGATGTTGTCTTTGGCCGGGCGCGGCCGGAAGGCAAGCTGCCCTTCGAGCTGCCGTCTTCGATGGAGGCCGTCCGGCAGCAGAAGCCCGACCTGCCGCACGACTCGGAGAACCCTCTGTATCCCTTCGGATTCGAGTTGGCGACCTAGATTCCCTAATAAAACCGCTGGGGCCGGTCTCCGACCGAGCCCCTGGCTCGGTCGGAGACCGGCCCCAGCACAGTTTTTAGGCGTTCTTAGCCGCGACACGCCGCCTCCTACACCAGCCACATCAACTGGTACGGCACCAGCGTCACGTCGCGCGTGAGCTCGAGCGTGACCCCGCCGACAAGGTCACGAAACTCATAGCCCAGGCCCTGCGTACGGATGACGTTTGCCGCAATGGTCTGGCCGCGCTGGCTGAAGTTCGCCAGGACGAGCGCCTGGTCCGCACTGTGGCGGCGGCGATAGCCGAAGACGTGCGGATTGCCCGCGTCGATGATCGCGGTCTCGTTGCCGGCCAGCGCAGGACAGTGTTTGCGCGTCTGGATCATGTGGCGGAGACGCCCGTACCCCCGGCCCTCGATCGTGTCCGGTTCATCGCGCAGCGCCAACTGGTCCCAGTTGGTCGCGGGGCGGTGAACCCAGCGGCTGTCGCTTGCTTTCGCGGGGTTGCTGCGGTAGCCGTAGTCGTTGAGCGTGCCGA
>DAOUGK010000343.1:0-3216 GCA_034429055.1 Anaerolineae bacterium
CTCGGCCTGGTATCTGTGGCAGCGGTCCGGTGACGGGGTGTAGAGGTGAGCAGGTGAACGGGTGAGCAGGTGAAGAGGTGAAGAGGTGTCAGGGTGACGCCGAACCGCAGGTTGAGCCTTCTTTCCACCATGATAGGTCTTGCCAGCTAACGAGAGTCCCTGTCCGTCCACATCACCTCTTCACCTCTTCACCTCTTCACCCCGTCACGTCCTCCGTCCTCAACGGTTGCCCGGCTTACTTACCAATAACGCGCCCCTTGTTAGAATTGTCCTCATACAAACCGGTTATCTTCTGCTGTACATCTCATACTGACCAGTTGCAGCCACGGAGGCAAGTACCATGCGTTTTGAAAATCCGCTCAAGCGGGTCGAACGGCTCAAGCGAAACACGAACATCCCTGAAACCAGCGAGGATGAGCGCGTGCCGCCCGGTCAGTTCGTCACGGAGAAGTTTCCCGTCCTCCATTACGGCTCGGTGCCCATCTACACCAGCCTGGATAAGTGGGACTTCCGGATTTTCGGCCTGGTGGAAGAGCCGCTGCGGTTGACCTGGCAGCAACTGATGGAATTGCCGCGCGTCACGCAGACCGTAGACATTCATTGCGTCACGCGTTGGAGCAAGCTCGACACGGCCTGGACGGGCATCCCCTGGCGCGAGTTGGCAAAGATCATCAAGGTCAAGCCGGAAGCGACCTACGTCATGGCGCACTGCGAGCATGGGTTCACTGCGAATGTCGGCCTCGAAGTGCTGGACGACGATGACACCATGCTGGCGTTCGAGTACGATGGCAAGCCCCTCGAACCGGATCACGGTTATCCGCTGCGCCTGCTGGTGCCCAAGAAGTACTTCTGGAAGAGCGCCAAGTGGCTGCGCGGTATCGAGTTCATGGCCGAAGACCGCCCCGGCTTCTGGGAGCGGAACGGCTACCACATGGAAGGGGACCCCTGGCGCGAGGAACGTTTCGGGTGGTAGGACGGCAGTAACCAGCATCAGACGGAACCCAACGTGATCAGTTATCAGCTTCGCCAGCGCGAATACCTGCTGCAGATCAGCCGGGCGATGACCTCTCGGCTGGACCTGCCGTCCCTCCTGCGCCTCATCCTCAACAGCGCCGCCGACCTCGTGCGCGCAGAGGCCGGGTTGATTGCCCTGCGCCGCGGCCAGGCTGCCGCCCTGACCATCCTGGCGAGCTACGGCATTCCGGCCGCGCTGCTGCCGCGCTTTGCGCCCCTGCTGGCCGACCTGCCCGTGCAAGCAGACGGCTATGCCCTGCCCGACCTGCAGGCCCGGCTCAACCTCGTTGCCCGCGCGGTGCGCCTGCCGCTCAACCAGGTCATCGCCCTGCCGCTGATCTTCCAGGAACGGCTGCTCGGCGTCATCTACCTGTTTCGCAGCGGCAGCATTGCGTTCAGCGCCAACGATGAGGACGTGCTGGCGAGCTTCGCAGACCAGGCCGCGATTGCCGTGCGCAACGCCCAGTTGTACGAGCAGGTCAGCGCGGAGAAGGGCCAGCTCAACGCGATTATCGACCGCAGCGCGGACGGCGTGATGATTCTCGACCCGGAATTGCGCATCCAGGTATTCAACCGCGCGTTGAGCCAGATGACCGGCTGGGTCGCGGAGCAGGCTATTGGCCGGCCCTGCTACGAGGTCCTGGCGCTCGAGGATGTCTCCGGCCCGCACCTGTGCGATGCGGAGCAGCACGAGCTGCTGTTCGCTGAAAGCAAACCCGTGACGACGGATGGCCGGCTGACCCGGCCGGGCGGCTCGCGCATCGCAGTTAGTGTGACCTACTCGCCGCTCTATGACGAGGAAGGCCGCCTGCTCAACGTCATTGCCAATGTCGTGGACATCACCCGCTTCCGGGAGGCGGAGGAGATGAAATCCACGTTCGTCTCGGTCATCTCGCACGAGCTCAAGACGCCGGTGGCGCTCATCAAGGGCTATGCCAGCACGCTCGCGCGCGAGGATGCCGACTGGGACCGCGCGACCGTACGCGAAGGGCTGGCCGTCATCGGGGAGGAAAGCGACCGCCTGAATGCACTGATCAACAACCTGCTGGACGCGTCGCGCATCCAGGCCGGCGGCTTCACCATCGAGCGGGCGGACGTGCTGCCGTCCGCGCTGGCCGCCAGTGTGGTGGACGGCTTCCGGGTCCAGGTCGAACAGGCCGGTACGGCGGACCGATACCATTTCGTGCTGGATTTCCCGCCCGACTTCCCCTGCGTCGAGGCCGACGAGGAGCGGCTGCGGCAGGTGTTCAACAACCTGCTCAGCAATGCGGTCAAATACTCGCCTAAGGGCGGCGAAATCCGCGTCGGCGGCTGGCAGCAAGGCAGCCATGTGACGATGTACGTGGCCGATCAGGGCATCGGCATCCCGGAGGCCGAACAGGGCCGGCTGTTCCAGCGGTTCTACCGGGTGGATTCGAGCCTGCGGCGCAGCACGCAGGGCGCAGGGCTGGGCTTGTACCTCTGCCGCTCAATCGTGGAGGCGCATGGCGGGCGCATCTGGCTGCGCAGCGAGGCGGGCCGGGGAACCACGGTGTTCTTCACCCTGCCCGTGTGCGAGGAACGGGAAGAACGGGCATGAAAAAGCGTGTTTTGGTCGTGGACGACGAGCCGCGCATCCGCCGCTTCGTGCGGATGAACCTGGACCTGGAGGGCTACGAGGTCACGGAGGCGGACGATGGCCTGGCCGCGCTCAACAAGGTGCGCGATGCCCTGCCCGACCTGGTGCTGCTCGACGTGATGATGCCCGACATGGATGGGTTCGAGACGCTGGAGCGGATTCGCGAGGTGTCATCGGTGCCGGTCATCATGCTCACGGTTAAGAGCGATGAAGAAGACCGCATTCGGGGGCTGGACCTCGGTGCGGACGACTATGTGACCAAGCCCTTCAGCCCGCGCGAGCTGTCGAGCCGCATCCGTGCGGTGCTGCGCCGCGTGGAGCCGGCCAAACCGTCCGCCGGGGAGCCGCTGGTCATCGACGAGGACCTGGCGATCGACTTCCCGCGGCGTGAGGTCATCGCCCGTGGGGAGCATGTTAAGCTACGGCCTACCGAGTACCGGCTGCTGTCGCATCTGGTGGAGAATGCTGGCTGGATTGTGCCCCAGGAGACGCTGCTGGCAAAGGTATGGGGGCCGGAGTATCGCGACGACAACCAGCTCTTGCGCCTCTACATCACCTACCTGCGCAAGAAGATCGAACCCGAT
>DAOUGK010000344.1:0-13151 GCA_034429055.1 Anaerolineae bacterium
GCCGCCGCCGCGCTCGCGGCGCCAGATGCACAACCAGAAGGCGAACAGCCGCCGGCTCACTGCCCAGGTGACGCGGCCCACGGGGCCGCGCCCGCCCCTGCGCATCGCCGCCCGGCCAGACGCCCCGCGGCAGGATGGCGCGGAGGCCGCGGCCCCGCGCGACTGGCGGCGGCTCTTGCGCACCATCCTGCGCCAGGGGCTGGTGCTCGTCCTGCTTGGCGCCGCGAGTTATGGCCTGGTGGAGTTCTTCCAGCTTCCCGCGCTGGCGGTCACGTCCAATGCTGCACAGATCGGCGGCGCGCATCGGCTGACCCCGCGGGCCATCTACGATGCCAGCGGCGTCGAAGGGCGCAATATCTTCCTGATCCGGCAGTCCGAGGTCGAGGCCAGCCTGCGCGAGCTGCCGGGCATTGCCAGCGCGGACGTCCATCTGCGGCTGCCCAACCAGATACTGATTGATGTGAAGGAGCTGCGGCCGCTGGTCGCCTGGCAGGCCGGCGCCGAAACGGTCTGGCTTGCGGCGGATGGGGCCGTCGTGCCCCAGGCCGGCGCCGCGCCGCCGCTGACCCTGGTAGACCAGACCAACACCTCGCTCGCAGGAAGCGATGCGTGGCGTCACAAGGTGCTCGCGCATCTGGCCGAGCTGCAAGCCAGCCACCCCGAGCTCACGACGTTCGGCTACGGCGACCCGCAGGGGCTCTACTACCAGTCGGCAGAAGGGTGGGAGGTCTGGCTGGGTGACACCGGGCCGATGGGCCATAAAGTGACGGTGGCCGCGGGCGCCAGCGCCCAGGTCAGCCAGTCGGCTGCTCAGGTTAAAGTGATCGATCTGCGCTTCAGCGACGAACGCGCCTTGTGGTGGTGAGGGATGCAGTGGGGGAACCGTGAGTGAGTTGATCTGCGCTCTCGATGTCGGCACGACGAAAGTGTGCGCCCTCATCGGCAAGCTCGATGACAACAATGCGCTGCGTGTCATCGGTGTGGGCCGGGTGCCGGCACGCGGCCTGCGTCGCGGGGTGGTCGTCAACACCGTCGAGGCGACAGCCTGCATCGGCCAGGCGATTGACGCGGCCGAAGCCGCTGCCGGTGTGCCGCTCGAATCAGCCTATGTCGGCATTTCCGGGGCCCATATCGGCGCAATCGGCAGCAAAGGCGTCACGATCCTGGGCCGCAACGGGCGCAAGATCACGCCCGAGGACTGCCAGCGCGCGCTGGACCAGGCCCGCGACATTGCGCTGCCGCACAATCGCGACATCATCAACGCAGTTGCGCGCAGCTACACTGTCGATGATAATCAGGACGTCCAGAATCCGGTCGGCATGTTCGCCTACCGGCTGGAAGTGGATGCCAGCCTGATTACCGGTGCGACATCCGCCATCACGAACCTGACGAACTGTGTCACCGAGAACGGCGTCGAAATCGAAGACCTCGTGCTCCAGCCGCTGGCGTCTGCGGAGGCCGTGCTGACCAACGATGAACGGCAGGCGGGCGTCGCCGTAGTGGACATCGGCGGCGGCACGACTGACATGGCAATCTTTCTCGAATCGGCCGCCTGGCACACCCACGTGCTGGACGTGGGCGGCGACCATTTCGTGCGCGACGTAGCCGCCGGTCTGCGGATGCCGTATGACAAAGCGGAAGCGCTCATCCGGCAGTTCGGCCATGCCCTGCCCCACCTCGTGCCGCCCGATGCGGAGGTGCGGGGGCCGGCCTTCGGTGAAGGCGGCTCACAGGTAATTCAGCGCCGTTCGCTGGCCGATATCATCTACTTCCGGGCGGAAGAGGTGCTGGACCTCATCGTGGATGAGATTAAACGCAGCGGCTACGATGGGCTGCTGCCCGCCGGCGTGGTCCTGACAGGCGGGGTGGCCCAGCTCGACGGCATCGGCGAGATGGCCCACGACCGGCTGACCTGGCCCGTCCGCATTGGCCGGCCCAACGGCATCGGCGGGGCCGTCGTTGACTTGAGCAGTCCGGAATATGCCACGGCAGTCGGGCTGCTCCTCTGGGGGTTGCGCCGCGACAGCCAGCCGCGCGTAGCAGCTCCGCCGGGCGGTGCGCCGCCCTGGCAGCGCCTATTCGACTACCTGAAGCGCATTTTGCCGATCCCGGCACCCTAACGATGTACATAAGGTTCCCGCAGGGACCACCCTAGAGTGTAAAAGGAGCGTCAGATGAACCCGAAAGGACAACAACCGGCCTTTGTTGAGAATCCGGCCCAGATTAAAGTGCTTGGCGTGGGCGGCGGTGGTTCCAACGCGGTCAACCGCATGATCGAACAGGGGATCCGTGGTGTGGAGTTCATCGCAATCAACACGGATGCCCAAGCCCTGATGCTGGCGAACGCACCCCAGCGTCTCCGCATCGGCGATAAGCTCACCAAAGGACTGAGCGCGGGCGGCAATCCCGAGATCGGTGACAAGGCCGCGCAGGAGTCCAGCGAGGAAATCAAGGCCCTGATGAAGGGCACCGACATGGTGTTCGTGACCTGCGGCATGGGCGGCGGCACAGGCACGGGCGCTGCGCCGGTCATCGCCAAGCTCGCGAAGGACTCGGGGGCGCTGACGATCGGGGTGGTCACGAAGCCGTTCACGTTCGAAGGCGCACGCCGCCGGCGGCTGGCCGACGACGGCATCAAGCGGCTCAAGGATAGCGTGGATACGCTCATCGTGATCCCGAACGACCGGCTGCTGCAGGTGGTGGACAAGAAGGCCAGCATCCAGCAGGCGTTCCTGGTGGCCGACGATGTGCTGCGCCAGGGCATCCAGGGCATCTCGGAACTCATCACCATCCCGGGCCTCATCAACCTGGACTTCGCGGACGTGCGCACCGTGATGAGCGAAGGCGGCTCGGCACTGATGGCCATCGGCCAGGCCAGCGGCGACAGCCGGGCGCAGCAGGCCGCAGAGCAGGCCATCCACAGCGCGCTGCTCGACGTGAGCATCGAGGGTGCCGGCGGCATCCTGTTCAACGTCACCGGCGGGCCGGACATGAGCCTGTACGAAGTCAACGAGGCCGCGGAGATCATCCGCCGCACGGCCGACCCGGATGCCAACATCATCTTCGGCGCGGTCATCGACCCGAACGTCAAGGACAGCATCCGCATTACCGTCATCGCGACCGGGTTCGATATGGCGCGCGAGCAGCAGGCGCCCATCACCGACGAAAGCCACGGCGCGACGACGACTCTGCCGTTCCCCAAGCGGGAGTACCAGCGCGACGATCTGGATATCCCGGCCTTCCTGCGCCGGTCGCGCCAGAGCTAGACCGCCGCTGACTGCGCACCGGCCCTGTGTGATGGGTGTGACTATCCCACCACACAGGGCCGGTCGTTTTTCTGCCCCTATGCCAGCCCTCAGAACTCAACCTTAAAATTATGCCAAAAAGGGCCAGTCCGCTTATACTCCCGCTCTCATGTGTGGTATACTCGACTGGTCAATACAACATCTTGTATCGAACTGGACTTGACATACTACTGGTTGTGGCGCGGCTCACGAGCATCCTTCACACGCTAGGAAGCAACTCGATCATGGCCGCTGACTGCAAGAGCCCACCGGGTATGCAGAGAGGCGTCTGATCGAACCCCAGACCGTCCTCCGCCATCCCCCTTATGGCTGCGCTCGCCAGTGCAACGCGATGCAGAGTGGAAAGGTGATACGATGCAGTGTCCATACTGTGGTCAGGCAGACTCCCGCGTGGTCGACACACGCGCCACGGGTGAGAGCATCCGCCGGCGCCGTGAGTGCCAGACCTGCCGCAAACGCTTCACGACCTACGAGCAAATCTCGGAGGCGCTGCTGATTGTGAAGCGCGACGGCCGGCGCGAGCCCTTCGACCGGCACAAGCTGCTCCAGGGCGTGCGCATTGCCTGCGCCAAGCGGCCGATCGCCATGACCGAGATTGAGCGCATCGTCAGCCAGATTGAGGAGCATCTGTTCAGCCTGGGCCGTGCCGAAGTAAGCAGCGACGCCATCGGGCAGTTGGTCTTGGAGAAACTCAAAGAACTGGATTCGCTGGCCTATATCCGCTTTGCCATCGTGTATATGGCGATGGAAGACGTGGAAACGCTGCAAGGCGAGATCCAGCGGCTGCTCACCGAGCCCAAGTAAATCCTTCCCGACCACCGGTTCCGTGCAGTCATGTGTGCCAATGACTCTGCTAAACGACAGTCTTGCGCCGCGTTTCGTGGCGTTTTCGATAGAAACGAGATGAGAGGAGTGTGGGATGAAACCCCAGGATACAGCTCGGCCTTTCGTGCCGGCACTGACGCCGCCCAGCCACTTGGAGCTCTCAGAAAACAGCCAGCAGGTGCTGCGCAAGCGGTATCTGCGTCGCGGACTGGACGGCCAACCCGCGGAGACCATCGAAGGGATGTTCCGGCGGGTAGCCAGGGCTGTCGCGGAACCTGACGCAGCCCACGGGTACGATAGCAAGAGCACGGAAGACAGCTTCTATGCGCTGTTGACCGACCTGCGTTTCTTCCCTAACTCCCCGACCTTCACGGGCGCAGGCACGCCGTTGGGCCAGCTTGCGGCTTGTTTCACAGCAGGGATGCGCGTCACTACGGAGAATGGGGTCAAACCGATCATCGACCTGCGACCCGGCGACCGTGTGCTTACTCACCTAGGCCGTTACCGCCCGGTCACAGAGGTTTTTCAGCGCGCGTATCAGGACGAACTCTTGCGCATCAAAGTCGACCTGATCGGCACCACGCTTGAAGTTACGCCCGAGCACCCCATCCTCACACTGGGAGGGTGGGTCAAGGCCGGTGAATTGAAGGTCGGCGATGCGGTAGCGATCGGCCTGCCGGTTGGTGAACGCCCCGCCGCAACATTCGACCTTGCGCAGCTCGTCTATGCCGATGAGTTGGAAGTGCAGGCGGAAACCGCGAATGCGCGGGACACGGCACAGGTCAGTCTCCCGCCACTGCAATCGCGTCGTCTGGTGGAAGCTGCATTCGGCAAAACCTTACCGGAGCCTGATCCCCGATATATACGCAATACCGTACGACGTAAAGAAGGCCAAGTCTTCTTCAGGATCGCATCAATCGAGGCAGACGACTTCACCGGTACGGTCTACAACTGCGAGGTGGACGAAGACCATTCCTATGTCACCGAAGGAGTCGTCGTACACAATTGCTTCGTCCTTCCTATATCCGACGATATGGGCCGCGAGTCTGCCGGCATCTTCCAGACACTGCGCGACGCGGCGCTCATCCAGCAGACCGGCGGCGGCAACGGCTTCTCGTTCTCCAGCCTGCGCCCCAAGGGTGACTCCGTGGCGTCCAGCGCGGGCGTTGCCACCGGGCCGGTCGGTTTCCTGCGCGTATACGACACGGCCTTCGGCGAGGTCGCCCAGGGCGGCACCCGTCGCGGGGCCAACATGGCCGTGCTGCGCGTCGACCACCCGGACATCGAAGAATTCATCACCTGCAAGGCGCAGGAAGGGCAGATCACCAACTTCAATATCTCCGTCGGCATCACCGACGCCTTCATGCAGGCCGTCGAGGCCGACGCCGATTTCGATCTCGTCAATCCGCGCGACGGCAAGACCTGGCGCACCGTGCGGGCGCGCGACCTGTTCGAGAAGATTGTCACCTATGCGCACCACAACGGTGAGCCGGGCGCGCTCTTCCTGGATGCCGCCAACCGCACGAACCCCGTGCCCCACCTCTACGAGCTCGCAGCCACCAACCCCTGCTTTACGGGCGACACGCGTGTCGCCACTGACCGAGGTTTCCTGTCGCTGGCAGAACTGCACGCCCTGAACCGGCCGGTCGCTATCGCAACCGACGAACGGGCCAGGCCGGAGTGGGCACGCGAGGCTGCGTTCCGAACGGTCAGCCCGGTGATGCTGACACGCCGGAATACACCCGTACTGACCCTGCACACAGCCCACGGCTACCACGTGACCGCCACGCCTGACCATCGTTTCCTGACTGCCGACCGCGGCTACGTGGCGCTGCAGGAGCTCAAGCCCGGCGAGCGCCTGCTCATCCAGTCGGAAGAGGGACCTTGGTCGCAGGAATATGAACTCCCCAATGTCAACCACGTCCGGGAGAAGATGGCCGTCATGGGCCGCGGCGGCGATCATGCCAGCGGCCGCACGGTCACGCGCCAGGACTTCAGCGAGCTCTATGCCGCGGTTCCGACACTGTGGAGCTATGAATTGGGTGTGGCTCTCGGCTGGCTCGTGGGTGACGGCTGGCTGAGCCCCACGAGCGGTTCGCCGCTGGGTCTGGCCTTCGGTATGGAAGAGGGAGGCTACTGCGGCCTAGAGACCCTCCAGCCGATCCTGCAGCAGTGGTTCGGCCCGGGCCATGTCCACGAGCGCGGCAACGTCCGGCAGTTGACCTATGGCCGGCTGCCGTACGAGTTCTTCGCCTCCCTGGGGGTCTCGATCGCCCCAGCAACCGAAAAACGCGTCCCAACGAGCCTCTGGCAGGCGCCGCGTGATGCAGTGCGCGGCTTCATCGCCGGCCTATTCAGCGCGGATGGCTCTGTCCAGGTGAATGAGGCGAAGCAGGACTGCACCGTGCGGCTGGCCAGCTCCTCGCGCGGGCTGATCGAGGATGTGCAACTGCTCCTTGTGAACTTCGGCATTGCCTCCCGCATCTACCGGCGCCGTGACAGGATGATCCGGCCGATGCCCGATGGCAAAGGCGGTACCAAGGCCTACACGAGCGCGCCGCAGTTCGAGCTGGTCATCGGCAAGTCCAATCGGGTCCGGTTTGCCCAGGTAATCGGCTTCGCCCACCCGCTCAAGCAGGCCCGCCTGTTGGAGCACGCAGCAGGGGCCGTCCGCGGCGCGTATCGGGAGCGGTTCGAAGATCGCGTCGCCAGCATCGAAGATGCGGGGACGGCCGATGTCTACGACCTCACGGAGCCGCTGACCAGCAGCTTCGTTGCCAACGGCTTCGTCGTGCACAACTGCGGCGAGCAGTGGCTCGGCCCGTACGAGAACTGCTGTCTGGGGTCCATCAATCTGGCCCAGCACGTGACGCCAGACGGCCAGGTCGATTGGGAGAAGCTGCGCGAGAGCACTGTCGTCTCCACCCGCTTCCTGGATAACGTGGTGGATGCGAACAAGTATGTCCCCGCGGTCCCTGCGCTGCGTGAGGCGGCGCTGCGCGCCCGGCGCATCGGCCTCGGCATCATGGGGCTGGGCGACCTGATGTACGAGCTGGGCGTGCGCTACGGCTCAGAAGAGGGCCAGGAGTTCGCCGCACAGGTCATGGAGTTCGTCCGCTATCACTGCATGCTGACCAGCATCGAGCTGGCCCAGGAGCGCGGGTCGTTCCTGGCAATCAAAGGCAGCATCTACGATCCGCAAAACCTGCGCTGGCAGCCGCCCCACCCTGTCACGCCCTATCAGCATGACTGGGGCCGCCCGGCGGTAGACTGGCTCCGCGTGGTCGAGGGCATCAAGCAACACGGCATCCGCAATGCGGCACAGACCACCGTCGCGCCCACCGGCACCATCGGGACGGTCGCGGGCTGCGAGGGTTACGGCTGCGAGCCGGTCTTTGCTCTGGCCTACACGCGCACCGTCAAGGACGGCACGCGCGACCTCAAGCTGACCTACACGAGCCCGCTGTTCGAGGCCGCGCTGGAGCGCGCAGGGCTGGACAAGGCCACGCGCGAGCAGATCAGCGAACAGGTCAGCGCGGTCGGCAGTTGCCAGGAGGTCGCCGACGTGCCTGAGGCCCTCCGGCACGTCTTCGTCGTATCGCAGGACATCACCGCGGACGAGCACGTCCGCATGCAGGCGGCCATCCAGGCTTTCGTGGACAATTCCATCAGCAAGACCATCAACTTCCCGTCTACTGCCACCGTGGAGGATGTGGCGCAGGCCTACATGCTCGGCTGGCATCTCGGCTGCAAGGGACTGACCGTCTACGTCACGGGCAGCCGGCAGGAGGTGGTGCTGGAGACGAAGGCGACTGCCGAGTCGAAGGGGACAGGCGAGACCGAGAAGTCAGGCGAGGCCGCGCCCGCGTCTCCTCCAGCACCGGCTGAGACCGCGACCAAGTACCCGATGATGAAGCGCCGGCCGCGGCCCACCACCCTGCACGGCATGACGTATCGCAAGGAGACGCCGCTGGGCACGGCCTTCGTCACCGTGAACATCAACGGCGGCAACCGGCCGTTCGAGGTCTTCATGAACGTGGGCAAGGCCGGCAGCGACGTGGCCGCGGTCTCTGAGGCTCTGGGCCGGCTCATCTCGCTCATCCTGCGGCTGCCCTCGCCGCTGGATGAGAACCAGCGCTTGCAGGAAGTCATCGACCAGCTCGCGGGCATCGGCGGCGGCCGGTCGCTCGGCTTCGGCGCCAACCGGGTGCGCTCGCTGCCGGATGCCGTAGCGCAGGTCCTGCGCGAGCACCTCAACAGCCACTTCCCGTCCGACACCGAAGCCAGCGCGGATGATACTGAGCCTTATGTCGAGCAGCTTGCCCTGCCCATCGCGGACCGCCCGATCGGGGACCTGTGCCCCGACTGCGGCCAGGCGACGTTCATCCCCACGGAGGGCTGCCGCAAGTGCTACGCCTGCGGCTACAGCGAGTGCTGAGTCGCACGCCATAGCCCGATCTGACGATGCTGACGCTCCCCCGCGGGGGAGCGTCTTGCTTTGGCGGAAGGTTGCGCGGGGTGATGGGCTCACTGGCACTCCACCCGCAACTTCGCTGACTTTACGCAGGAACGGATTCTAGCTACAATGCGTCCCATGGTTGTATTGAGAAAGATACGAGTATGGAGGTGACTATGAACCGTTTGATCGCCCGACTGCTGTTGATCGCAGTGCTGTGCACCGCTCTCGCAGGAGCCGCACCCCGCCCCGCCGCCGCCCAGGCCTCCGAAGGCTGGCAGGCCGAGTTCTATGCCAACCCGCACCTGATCGGCGCGCCTGCCCTTACCCGCATCGACGGCCTGATCGACTTCCAGTGGGGCACCGGCACGCCGGACCCCAGCCTGACCGGCGACGCTTTTTCGGCGCGCTGGACCCGCTACATGGACCTGACCGCGGGCACGTACACCTTCTATGCGGCCACCGATGACGGTGTGCGCGTCTTCGTCAATGACCGGCTGCTCATCGACGCGTGGCGGCCCCGTTCGGTCACAACCGACCGGGCGACCATGACGCTCGCCGCCGGTCGCCATGCCTTCCGGGTGGAATACTTCGATGCGGGCGGCGCGGCAGCCGCGCGTTTCTGGTGGGAGCAGGCTGCCAGTCCCCCACCGGCGCCGACCGCCCAGCCCACGCCAACCGGCGGCCAGACCTACATCGTCCGCACCGGTGACACCCTGGCCCGCATCGCCGCACGCTTCGGCGTGACGGTTGCAGCGATCATGGCCGCAAACCCGTCCGTTACCAATCCGGACCGCATCCGCGTCGGCCAGCGGCTTGTCATCCCGGCCCCCGGCACGCAACCGCCCACCACCACCTACAGCCAGGTGCGCGTCTATCTCATCAGCGAGGGCACGGGCAATGTCGGCTGCGGCGATGAGGTCGTCGGCGTGCGGCGCAACATCACGCCCACCACCGCGCCGCTGACTGCCGCGCTGAACCAGTTGCTCTCGCTCAAGACACGCGACTACGGCCAGTCCGGCCTGTACAACCCGCTGTACCAGTCGAACCTGGCGATCCAGGAAATTACCCGCAACGGCACAAGCTGGACCGTCAAGCTGACGGGCACCCTGCTGCTCGGCGGCGTATGCGACAACCCGCGCGTCGAGGCTCAGTTGCGCCAGACCGCGCTTCAGTTCGATACCGTCAAGCAGGTTTCATTCCTGATCAACGGCGTCCCGCTCGAACAACTGCTGTCCGGCCGCTGAGGGTCAGGAATTACGAATTAGGAATTACGAGTTTGGCTGGCAGCACCAACTGCAACGCCAATTCGTAATTCCTAATTTCTAATTACTCATTACTCGTCAATCGTCACTCATTTCTCGTCACCCAGGAGCCCGCCATGGTCACCGCCGACACCCGCGCCTACCCGCTCATCATCCCCGGCTACACCGGTTCCCGGCCCGGCATCCAGATCGGCACGCAACTGCCCGCCAACGCGTCCGCCGAAGATATGCAGTTCGCCCGCCAGTTGGGCATTGAATGGGTCATGACGGCGGTTCCAGCCGCCGATGCCTCGGTCGAGAACTACCGCGCAGTCGTCCGTCACTTCGCAGACGGCGGGCTGAAGGTCTACCGACTGGCCAACCATGCCGTCCACAACATGGAAGCCGTCACGCTCAACCTGCCGGACCGCGATGCCAAGATCGCCGAGTACCTGGCCTACATCCGCATGTTGGGCGCCGCGGGCATCCACTACGCTACCTACGCGCACATGGCGAACGGCATCTGGAGCACCGAGCCGGAGCCGGTGCGCGGGGGCGCCAATGGCCGCGCCTTCCGGCTGGAGCGAGCCCGGACAGGCTGGTGGATCGACCGGTCGTGGGACTTGCCGCTGACCCACGGCCGCGCATTCACCGAGGACGAGCTGTGGGAGAACTACGCATACTTCATCCGCCAGGTCGTGCCGGTCGCGGAGGAAGCGGGCGTGTACATCGGCATCCACCCGGATGATCCGCCCGTCTACCCGCTCGGCGGCATCCCCCGCTGCATCTTCGGCAACTTCGAGGGCTACCGCCGCGCGCTGGAGCTTGCCGACAGCCCGAACGTCGGCGTCTGCCTTTGCCTGGGCTGCTGGTTGGAGGGCGGCCCCGCAATGGGCAGGAGCGCGGTCGAAGCCATCCGCTACTTCGGCGGCCAGCGCAAGCTGTTCAAGGTCCACTTCCGCAACGTGACTGCCCCTATGCCCGAAGGCTTCGTGGAGACTTTCCTCGATGATGGGTACGCGGATATGCTCGAAATCATGGCCGCGCTGCAAGAAGTAGGGTTCAATGGAGCCATCATATCCGATCACCTGCAGCAGGTGGTCGGCGGGCGTTACGCAGCAGAGGCATATGCAGTGGGTTACATGCGCGGACTGGTGCAAGCGGTCGAAACGCGCGGGTAAGCTCACGCAAAGACGCAAAGAACGCCAAAGTTACTCGTTACTGGTTACTCATTACTCGTTACTGGTCACTGATTCCGCATTCCTCGCGTCTTCGCAGTTCAAACACAGGAGGTTGATGTGGGCGCATTCAAGCAATCATTCGCGTGGTGGAGCTTTGGCCGCGAGGTACACGACGCGGCGGGATTCCTGCGCCAGGCGCGCGAGATCGGCTACCAGGGCGTCGAGTTGCTGCCGCAGGAGTTGTGGGATGCGGCGCGCACGGCCGGCCTGGTGATTGCCACCGAAAGCGTAGGCAAGATCGAGCGCGGGCTGAATCGCCGCGAGTACCATGCAGACATCGAAGAGGAGCTCAAGCGCAAGCTCGATGTCGCGGTCCGCTACGGCATCCCCAACCTCATCGTCTTCTCCGGCAACCGCGCGGGGCTGACCGACGAGGCCGGCGCGCTCGTAACGGCCGAGGGGCTGCGCCGGCTCGCGCCGCTCGCAGAGGCCGCGGGCGTTACGCTCGTCCTCGAACTGCTCAACTCCAAGGTGGATCACATCGACTACCAGTGCGATCAGAGCGCGTGGGGCGTGCTCGTGATGTCGCTGGTGAATGCCTCGCACGTCAAACTGCTGTACGACGTTTATCACATGCAGATCATGGAAGGCGATATCATCCGCACCATCCGCCAGATTGCGCCCCACATCGGCCATGTCCATACGGGCGGTAATCCGGGCCGCCGCGACCTGGACGAGACCCAGGAGCTCTACTATCCGCCCATCATGGCCGCGCTTGCAGAGACAGGCTACCCCGGGTTCGTCGGCCAGGAGTTCATCCCGAAAGGCGACGCGTTGGCCGCGCTGCGCACAGCCTGGCAGCTCTGCAACGTCTAGTGCCGCCACGGAAGACGCGGACCACGCGGAAGGACGATTTCTGTCTCGCGTAGGCCCCTATTATCGTCTTAGGGCTCGTAAATGAATAAGTTCCGCCGCTGGCACGGTCGGAGACCGGCCAGAGCAGGAAGTAATACTTTTACAGACCCTTAGCGTTCTTTGCGTCTTTGCGTGAGCCAAGAATCTTTCCGAATACTCGTAGCCTAGGGCCTTGTGCCCGTCAGGACGCCCACAAGGGGCTAGACTACCCCTTGTTCGGATAGACAGTAAGTTTAGCCGTCTGACAACCTTCACAGCATCAGGAGATCCCATGCCACTCACCTTCGATTTCCCGCTCGACAAGCTCCAGACCTACCAGGGCATCAACCCGCGACCGGCAGACTTCGACGCCTATTGGGACGCCGCGCTGGCAGAGATGCACGCGCTCGACCCGCAAGTCGAACTCGTGCCCGCGGAATTCCAGGCGCCGGGCGCAGAGTGCTTCCACCTGTACTTCACAGGCGTCGGCGGCGCGCGCGTGCATGCCAAGCTGCTGCGGCCCAGGCATACCGCGCCTGCTGCCCCGGCAGTCGTGATGTTCCACGGCTACAGCGGGCACTCCGGCGACTGGTTCGACAAGCTGGGCTATGTCGGCGCGGGCTATACGGTGGCCGCGCTGGACTGCCGCGGGCAGGGCGGCCTGTCGGAGGACAACAGCGACGTGGTTGGCAACACGCACCGCGGCCACATCATCCGCGGGCTGGCCGATGCGCTGGCCGGGCGGCCCGACAAGCTGCTGTTCCGCCAGATCTTCCTGGACACCGCGCAACTGGCGCGCATCGTCATGGACATGCCGGGCGTGGATGCGACGCGCGTGGGCGCAACCGGCGGCAGCCAGGGCGGCGCCCTGACGGTCGCGTGCATGGCGCTGGAGCCGCGCATCAAGCGGGCCGCGCCCATCTTCCCCTTCCTCAGCGACTACCTGCGCGTCTGGCAGATGGACCTGGCGAAGGATGCCTATGAGGAGTTGCGCACTTTCTTCCGCCTCTTCGACCCGCGCCACCAGCAGGAAGCAGCCGTCTTCGAACAGCTCGGCTACGTGGACATCCAGCACCTGGCCCCGCGCATCCGCTCCGAAGTGCTCTGGCCCATCGGCCTGATGGACCAAATCTGCCCGCCGTCCAGCCAGTTCGCGGCCTATAACAAGATCACGTCACCGAAACGCATGGCGATTTACCCCGACTTCGGCCACGAGGGCCTGCCCGGCGTGAATGACATAGTGTTC
>DAOUGK010000345.1:0-2469 GCA_034429055.1 Anaerolineae bacterium
ACCCCCCGCGCGCGCAGCATCTGGGTAATGGTCAGCACGAGATCCGTAGCAGTCGAGCCTTCGGGCAGCGCGCCGGTCAGCTTGAAGCCGATGACCTGCGGCGCCAGCATGTAGATCGGCTGGCCCAACATGACGGCCTCCGCCTCGATGCCGCCGACACCCCAGCCGAGCACGCCCAGGCCGTTGATCATGGTCGTGTGGCTGTCCGTGCCAACGAGCGAATCGGGGAACGCGACCTTGTCGCCGTCCACCTGCCGCATCTGCACGACGCTCGCCAGGTATTCCAGGTTCACCTGGTGTACGATGCCTGTCGCCGGGGGCACGACGTTGAAGTTATCGAAAGCCTTCTGGCCCCACTTGAGGAACTCGTAACGCTCGCGGTTGCGCTCGAACTCGCGCTCCGCGTTATACATGAGTGCATACTGCGAACCGAACTGATCGACCTGCACGGAATGGTCGATGACCAGGTCGACGGGGATGAGAGGGTTGACGCGGCGCGGGTCACCGCCGGTGCGGGCCATCGCGGAGCGCATGGCCGCCAGGTCGAGGATCGCGGGCACGCCGGTGAAATCCTGGAGGATGACGCGCGCGGGCTTGAACGGCAGCTCCACGGCTGCGACATTGGCCGCATCCCACGCCGCCAGGTGTCTTACATCTTCCTCGGTGACCGCGAAGCCGTCCACCTGGCGCAGCAGCGCCTCCAGCAGCACCTTGATCGAATACGGCAGGCGGGAGATCGCGCCGAAGCCGGCCTCCTCCAATGCACTCAGCCGGTAGTAGTAGACAGGCTCTCGCGAACCTTCCAGGACGGCACGCGCGCCGAACGGGTTGCTAGTCATGGACACCCCCTCGCAGAATTCTCAGTGCTTCAAGTCACAGGATTATAGCCGACGCCTCGAACGCCTGTCAATCAGATATCGAGTTGTTCCATCTGGGTCAGATGCTCAGTCGGGCCGGAAGGTGACACCGTCCTGGCGACACAGGATGCGGACGGCATCGCGGCCTGAGAGCAGGCACGTGGGCACGCCGCCGCCGGGCACGACCCACTGGCCCGCCATCGCGAAACGCCGCAGGCCGGGCAGCGTGCGCGGCAGCGCGGTCATCAGGAGGCGCGGGGTCGGCAGCCAACCCTCGTACGCGCCCTGCCGGTTGCGCGTGTAGCGCCAGGTCGTATAGGGTGTGGCGACATCTGTCACTTCCACCTGAGCCGATAGGCCGGGATAGTGGCGCTCCAGCCGGGCCAATACCTCTCCGGCCAACCGGGCCTTGACGGCTTCGTAGGCAGGAGGCTCGTCGCGCAGGCTACGCCAGTAATCCCACTCGGCATCGAAAGTCGCCTGGATGACCGTCTTGCCCGGCGGCGCAAAGTGGTCGCTGTAGTTGAAGATGCGCAGCATCAGGGCCGAGACGGCCTGCGGGACAGCCTGCGGACCGACGGCCAGCGGCTCCGCCAGTTGGAAGACGCGGAGATGCGGCTCGCCCGCGAAGCTCCGCCTGACGCCGTAGCTCAGCATGACCATCGGCCGGATGAGCGGCCAATCGCGATAGCGGGTCCGGATCGCTTCGTCCGCATAACGCCCGCCCAGCATCTCGAAGATGGTGCTGTAACCGTCTGCCGCGGAGATGACTGCATCGGCCCGTTCGACCCGACCGCCGGCCAGCCTGACCCCGGCCGCGGCATCCTCCTCGACGAGGATCTGCTCGACCGTCGCACCGCAGGTCAATTCGCCGCCAAGCTGGCGGAACCGCTCCGCGATGGGTGCGACGAAGCCGGTGGAGCCGCGCTTGAGCAGCCCCAACTGCCCGTCTGCGAGCAGCGCGAGAAGCATGTACAGAAACCAGGCGGGAACTTCGGGCAGGAACAGGTTGCAGTAGACCGCACGCAGAAAGGGATCCTGGATCTGCGGCGCGAGCTCGCCCATCGGCCGCGCCGGCTCGCCCGTGAAATAGGGCAGCACCCGGCGCATCTCCCACAACATGCGCGCCGAGGCCAACGGTCCGGCCAACTCCGGCGGCTCCCCCATGCCGATGTCGAACGCGCCTGCGCGGCGGAACGCGTCCGCGCCCCGCACGATGCGCTCCATGAAGGGACCGTCGTCGGGAGAGAGCGCGCGCCAATCATCTGCGAAGCGCGCCAGGTCAGCCGTAACCGCCAGGCGGCGGCCGGACGACTCATCCACGAAGTCGCCGTAGTCTGCCAGGTCCATGCAGGTGTCCGGACCCGCCGTGCCGAGTTGCTGGTAGAGCTGATAGAGAGACTGGCCGGGCCGGTGACCCATCAGAAAGTGGATGCCGCCGTCGATGGTGTACTCGCCGCGGCGCCAACTGACGGCAACGCCGCCCGGCTGCGACGCGTGCTCGAAGATGCGCGTCTGATAACCGTTCCTCTGCGCATAGACGCCCGCGGCCAGCCCGGCCAATCCTGCGCCGATGATGACCAGTCGCTTCATGTTCTACTCTGTCCTACTC
>DAOUGK010000346.1:0-9296 GCA_034429055.1 Anaerolineae bacterium
CGCCGGTGCGGCGGGCGCATCGAACACGCCCGCACCTGCATCCGGGCAGCCGTCTGCCAGGCACGCCTCGACCGTCTCCGTAATCTCACGGCCGATGGGTTCTTCCGCAAAGCCGATCCAGTACCGATCGCCGATGAAGGTGATCGGGACGGCGGTCGGCTCGAAGCCGAACTTGGCGGCCATGCGCATCAGCGGCTCGCGGTTGGCCTCGTTATACCAGACCTCGAACTCGCGCACCTCGACCTCGGGATGCTGCTCGGCCAGCGCGGCCAGGAATGGCTTCTCCGCTGCGCAGTGAGGGCAGCCATCACCCCAGAACAGGTATATGATGACCTTGCCGGGGTCGGTGGGTGTCGTTTGAGCCTGCGCCGGTGCGCCGGTGGGTGCTTGCACAAGGATGAGCAGCAGCACGAGCGTCGCTGTCAGGAGCAGTGATCGGGCGTGTTTCATTCCATCCTACCGCTAGAGAATCGTGAAGTTATGCACAAAATGATACGACAACCAGGCTCTGTTGTACATGATAAGAGTCATGGTTTGCGGGGGGGATAGGGGAGGAGCCTCTGTGAGAGGCTTGTGGGCGCGGCAGGGTGCGGCGAAGCCGGCTGGCGATGGCAGACTCCGCCGGGCGTGGGGGTTACAAGGGCAGCCTCAGCACCGTCTGGAATTCCTCGATGGCGCGGATGGCTTGGGCCAGAAGGCCCAGCTCCTCGATGCCTGCCGCGTCGAGCTCGCCGTCTACGGCAATGACGCGCAGCAACTGCGCGAGTATGGCGCCCTTCCAGCGGCTGTCGCGGGCAGCGGCGGCAGCAAACCAGCGCTCCAGGAGGCCGGTTTCGTCGTCCGAATCGTCTGTCAGCTCGTCATACCGGGCCATGACCAAGTCGTACTGGTGGAGTGGAATCAACTGCTCAATGAGGCGCTCCGCGATGCAGCCCCGGCGGGGATCTCGGAGCGCGACCGTGTCGATCAGGATCAACTGCAGCAGGCAATCGTCCAGGCATTTACGGGTCTTTTGAGCTGCATGTACGGGGTAGGGGTTGAGCATGTCGCCTCCACATCTTACCGGCAACGGTCACACGACATTTTTCAGCACTATATTTGTGAAGCGTGCGTAGGGTAACGCGTCTCCATTAATAATAGTATTACAAGGGGCCTGCTCTGAATGATATATTTGTCACGATTCAGAGCAGGCCCGTCCGCCGGATCAGGGTGTAAAGTCGGTGTCGTTCTGGACGCGGCGGATGAAGGCCGCGAGCAGCCGGGAGACGTTCGCCAGGTCCTCCAGACTGAGCACCTCAGCCGCCGTGTGCATGTAGCGCAGGGGGATGCTGACCAGGCCCGTTGCCACACCGGCGCGGGTGAGCTGGATGGCGTTGGCGTCGGTGCCGGTGCCGCCCGGCGCCGCTTCGAGCTGGTAGGGAATGCCCTCGGCCTCGGCAGCCTCGATGAGCATACGCTCGACGACCGGGCTGATGTTCGCGCCGCGCGCGATGACCGGCCCCGCACCGAGCTTGACGCTCCCCAGGCGCTGCTTGTTCATGTCCGGGTGGTCGGTCGCGTGGGTCACGTCCACGGCGACGCCGACCTTCGGGTCCACGCCGTACGCGCTGGTGTGCGCGCCGCGCAGCCCGACCTCTTCCTGGACCGTCGAGACGGAGTACACGGCGGCGTCGAACGTCTGCCCCTGCAGCAGGCGCAGCACCTCGCCGACGGCAAAGCTGCCCGCCTTGTCGTCAAACGCACGCGACGCAGCGACGTCACCCCGGATCAGCTCGAAGCTATCGACGTAGGTAACGGAATCACCGACCCGGACGAGCGACTCCGCCTCCTTGCGGTCTTTGGCCCCGATGTCGATCCACAGCTCGTGAATCTCGGGCGACTTCTTGCGTTCCTCGGGCGTCATCACGTGGATGGCCTTCTTGCCCGTCACGCCGGGGATCGTGCCGTTCTTCGTGTGGATGCGCACGCGGCGGCCCGGAATCAGGTTCAGGTCGAAGCCGCCGATGGTCCTGAAGAAGATGAAGCCGTTGTCGTCGATGTAGTTGACCATGAAGCCGAGCTCGTCCACGTGGCCGGCCAGCAGGATGCGGGTCGCGCCGGCCTCGTTCAGGACTGCGATGCAGTTGCCGTGCATATCGGTCGTAATCTTGTCGGCATACTGCTGCATGTATTCGCGCCAGACGCGCTGGGCGGGCTGCTCATAGCCGGAGGCGCTGGGCGCGTCCAGCAGGTCTTTGAGAAATGCAAGGGACTTCTCTTCCATGAGTCGTCAGTTCCTTCCTGGGATGGCGTGTTGATATGGAGTGGTGAAACATTGTGAGGATAGCACAGAGTTTGTCAACAGACAAGCGCGGGTGAGGAATCCCAAACGCAACCGTAGCTTAGCCCCTTGTGGGCGTCTCGCT
This sequence comes from Anaerolineae bacterium, assembly GCA_034429055.1. GTDB lineage: Bacteria > Chloroflexota > Anaerolineae > CG2-30-64-16 > CG2-30-64-16 > MWBF01. The sequence continues at coordinate 2,406 of DAOUGK010000346.1, forward strand.
GGGTGAGCCAGGCGGCCACAAGGGCCTAGACCACAGTTTTACATGGGCCTATGGGATCGGTAGGGGTTGAACTGCTTGGGGGGACCCTACTTCGTCATGTAGCGGGCGTAGACTTCTTCACCCACGCACTCTTTGGCGTAGCTGCACCACTGGATGCACGACTGGAGGTTGTTGTAGACCGTGAACCCGCACTTGTCGCAGCGCACCTTCACGTCAATCGAGAACAACTCGACATCGCTGCCACATTCCGGGCAGGTCTTGATTTCCAGGGTGATGTCCCTGCGCAGCGAAGATGAGCCGGGGCAGAAGTGATTCATGGAACCGTTTTCCTTGTGTGCGCTCAACTGACGATGGCCTCAGCATAGCACGCACGGCGGAGTTTGTCAGGGACTTTTGTCGCACTGGCCTGTCGCACCCGGATATGCGACAAAAGTCCCTGACACGGCAGCACAAGCCGGGTAGACTGTAAGGTGCCAGCTACTGCCGGTGAGTGACGTTTGCCCTCAGCACTTGTGCGCTCTGTCACTTGCCCGAATTGGCAGCCCCTATTACAATGGCATGGAGCAATGGAATGGCGAAAGTCAGGCGTCAGATCATCACGATCGACGAAGAAAAGTGCGACGGCTGCGGCAACTGCGTCCCGGCATGTGTCGAAGGCGCATTGCAGGTCATCGACGGCAAGGCGCGCCTCGTCAAGGAGAGCTACTGCGACGGGCTGGGCGCGTGCCTGGGCGATTGTCCCCAGGATGCGCTGCACGTCGTCGAGCTGGAAGTCGAATCCTACGACGAGCCGGCGGTGCTCGGCTATCTCGCACAAACCGCACCGCACATGGTCGAGCGGCACATCGAGCACCTGCGCGCGCACGGTATGGCGTCTGTTTCACAGCCGGCTGCGCAGCCGGCCCCCATCCCGCTCTGTCCCTCGGTGCAGCTGCGTGCATGGGAGGAGCCGGTCGAGGCGGCCGGGCCTGAGCAGGGGCCGCGTGTGCGGTCGGAGCTGCGCCAGTGGCCGGTCCAGTTGCACCTGATCCCGCCGGCTGCACCTTTCCTGCAGGGCGCCAACCTGACCTTGATTGCGGACTGTGTGCCCTTTGCCAATCCCAACATGCACGCTGACCTGATGGTTGACACCGTGATTGCCGTGGGCTGCCCGAAGCTGGACGACGGCCGCGCCTATATCCAGAAGCTCACGGAGATTCTCCAACGCTCGGATGTGCGCAGCCTGCGTGTCGCCTACATGGAGGTGCCGTGCTGTCGCGGCCTGGTCTTCATTGCCCAACAGGCGTTGCAGGCCAGCGGCAAGGATATACCCTTCGAGACCCTGCTCGTCAATATCAACGGTTGATTTCTGTCTGCACAAGGAGGTCGCATGTCAAACGCCCCGCCTGAAGAAAGGTCCGGCCGGTCGCTTGGCCGCTCCCTGACCCTGCTCTTCAGCGCCCTTCCGCTCTGGCTTTGGATTGCGCTGGCCGGCGTGTTTGGCGGCGCGGCGGGCCTGGGCGGTTTTACCTTTTCGTACGCCCAGGGCTTCTCGTATCTGTCCAATGACCCGCAGTCCTGCGTCAACTGCCATATCATGCGCGACCAATTCGACGCGTGGAACCGCGGGTCGCACAAGGCGGTCGCCGTGTGCAATGACTGCCACACGCCGCACAACAACGTCGTCTCCAAGTACGTCGTCAAGGGCATCAACGGCTTCCGGCACAGCTATGCCTTCACGACCGGCAACTTCCCGGAGCCGATTCAGATCACCGACATGAACCGCGACGTGACGCAGCACGCGTGCCTGTACTGTCACGGCGAGTTCACCGCCGATATCGCTCACGCCGAGGGCCAGGAGCCCACGGATTGTCTCTCCTGCCACGAAGGCGTGGGCCACGATCATTAGGAGGAACGGCATGACCAAGTCTACCCCATCGCGCCGCACCTGGCTCTGGGTCGGCGTTGCATTTGTCGCCGGCCTGGTCATCATGGCCGGTGTGGCTGCGCTGCTCGTCAACATCCAGTCCCGGATGAATGAGAGCAAGGTGTCGGGCCAGATCATCCCCATTGCAGAGAATGAGCTGGACCCGGCCGTCTGGGGCCAGAACTATCCCCGCCAGTACGATACGTGTAAGAAGACCGAAATCGACGGCAACAAGACGCCCTATGGCGGCTCCGATCCCTACAATAAGCTGGAAGCGTATCCCATCCTGAAGCGTGTCTGGGCAGGCTATGCGTTTGCCGAGGACTTCAACGAGGAGCGCGGGCACTTCTACGCGCTGACCGACCAGAAGGAAACGCGGCGGCAGGAAGTCGTGAAGCAGCCGGCGGCCTGCGCCAACTGCCACGCCGCCGAAGCGCCGCAGCTCATCGCGGAGATGGGCTGGGAGGCCTTCAACCGCACCCCCTACAAGGAGATGCAGGACAAGCTGCACCTGGGCACCTCGTGCGCGGACTGCCATGACCCGAACACGATGGAGCTGCGCATCACCCGGCCCGCGTTCATCAACGCGATGACCGAGCGCGGGGTGGACCTGAGCAAGGCCACGCGGCAGGAGATGCGCACCTACGTCTGCGCGCAGTGCCACGTGGAGTACTACTTCGAGGGCGAGAACAAACTGCTGACGTTCCCGTGGGACAACGGTTTCCAGATCGACAACATCATCGAATACTACAACGAGTACGGCTTCAAGGACTGGACACACAAGGAAGCCGGCTCACCGATGCTGAAGGCGCAGCATCCGGAGTTCGAGACCTATACCACGAGCCTGCACTACCGGTCGGGCGTGGCCTGCGCGGACTGCCATATGCCCTACGTGCGCGATGGCGCGACGAAGGTCTCGGACCACTGGCTGCGCAGCCCGCTGGACAACGTCAACCAGGCCTGCCAGACCTGCCACAAGATCGACGAGCAGGCGCTGAAGGATCGCATTACGATCATCCAGAACAACACGGCGCAACTGCTGCGCACGACCGAAGGCGCGCTGGAGGACCTGATCGACACGCTGGCCGCGGCCAAGCAGGCGGGCCTGACCGATGAGCAGTTGGCCGAGGCCCAGCAGATGCACCGCGAGGCCTCCATGCGCTATGACTTTGTGATGTCGGAGAACTCGACCGGCTTCCACAGCCCGCAGGAAGCGGCCCGCAGCCTGGGCATCGCCATCGACACGGCCCGGCAGGGCCAGCTCATCGCCGAGCGGCTGATGATGGGCCGCGAGAGCGCAGAGAAGTAACCCTACGTGGGGGCCCGGGGGCGGCAAGGAAGCACCCTGAGCGGAGCGACCGGCCAAGCTTTGCTTGGCTCGGGAAGCGTAGTCGAAGGGGCGGCACGTTAAGCCATCCTTCGACTAGCGGCAGCCTGTCACCCGCGTTGGGCCGTCCACCCGCTCAGGATGCTCGCGCCCCCAAGTTGGAACGCACCTCTTCACGTGTGAGGCCCGCACCCCCGAGCCCCCTCTCCTGAGAGCAGTTGATTTGGTGATCAGGAGAGGGGCAGCCTCAGTCACCGATTTCCTCCATCATTTTCAGCAGCCGGGTCGTCGTATTCCAGTTGCGAATGGTCAGGCTCTGATAGACGGGCAGGCCGATGAGCCGGGTCAGGTGACTTTGGGCGGCCCGGCTGATAAGCCTGGATGTATAGAGCACGCCTTTCCCCGTCCAAACCCGGTCAACGCCTTCGTTGGCGGTCACGCTCCTCACAGCTTCCGCTGCGGTCAGCGGCTCCTTCAGGAAGAAGACATCGTAACGGTAGGTGTCCGGTTCGCTCCCGAAACCCTCCGGCGCCTCCAGCACAACAGTCTTCAGTTCCTCATGTGTCTGCAATACCACGCGCGCACCATAGTTGAAGGTGCGGGAGAGTGCCTCCTCGATCTGCGTGGTCAAGCCGGCCTTGTCTGCCGCCTCGGAGCGGAAAACGACGTTGCCGCTCTGGATGTACGTGCGAACCTGCGTTAACCCCAACGCTTCGAACAGCGCCGCCAGCTCAGTCATCCTGATCAGGTTCTTGCCGCCAACATTGATGCCCCGGAGCAAGGCCACCCAAACCATGCTTACATACTCCCCGAGAACGCGGTCAGCCCGTACCGCTCGACATAGGCATACGGCAGCCAGAAGTAGCCCCGGCCGTCAGGACACTGCCCCGCCCACGTCTCACCCCAACTGTTGCGCACGATGTAATACCCCCCGCCCGGCACCGCCGCATCATCCTGATACCCCACCAGACAGATCGCGTGCGCAGTTTCCAGGCGGGTGAGCGGGCTGCGCGTGCCCTCCGCCGTGAACGGCAGCCGCACCGTGCCCGTGTAGTCGATCAGCGCGCCGCCCCAGAAGCCGAAGGTCGGCACAGTCACCACCACCGGGTTGTCGTGCGCCAGTTGGACCTTCAGGCTGTAGGTGTCGCGCGGGAAGATGCCGTTGTACTTGCGCAGGCGATTCGCGCGTGCGGGTGCCTCGATGCCGGTAGGAGGCGGTCCCTGGTCCTCGTTCCCCGGAAGCTGCGCAGGGTTGTACGGCCAGGCAGCCTCGGGCGGGATGCCGTGCTCGACCAGCGCAGACATGCCGTAGGCCAGCAGCAGGCCGGGCTTATCCTTGAGGATGGGGGTGATGAGCTTCTGTCGCGCCGCCCAGTAGAGGTACTGCTCGGAAAGGTCGATGTTGCGGTCGCCCGTCAGGTACTCCCGCAGCGCGGTGCAGGCGTGGGCCACGCACGTGCCGCGCGGCCCCTGGTTGCGGATGGCCGGCATCTTAGCCACTAGCGATGCGCGCGGGGGCAGCACTTCCAGCGCGCGCGACCGGTCGCGCGAGAGGCTGCGGTCCAGCGTGTCGAGCGCGCCCGTCGCCTTGGCCTCCGGCGGGACGCGGATGCGCTCCCGGACCGCGGGCAGCACTCGGGGGAGCAGCTCGCGGCCCAGTGCGTCGATCTCGCCTTTTGCGAGCCGCAGCACATCAGCCAGGCCGTCCCGCGCCTTCTCCTCGAAGGCTGCCGTGACCAGTTCTTCCACGGTCGTGATCCAGAACGGCCGCAGCGCCCCGGCCAGACCGGATCGCAGTCCGCCGACCTGCTCCAACGGGGTCCCTTGTTTCTCAGCCATACTGCCTCCTGCTGCCAGACGTACCTTGACCTACAGGGTTGTGAGCGTATTGTACCATAGCGGAAACTCCACACCACCTCTTCACCTGCCAGGAATTCCAAATGTGCGCGAGGGTGCAGGCATGCTGAGCGGAGGCCGCCGCTGGCGGTGAGCGGAGTCGAAGCACGCCGGCACCCTGACGATCCTTCGACTACGGCCCTGCGGGCCTCCGCTCAGGATGCTGTGCGTCGGCTGCGCCGACGCCGTGCGCCTCCATTTGGAATTCCTCTTCACCTGTGCATGCTTGATGCCGCGCTCTTGACCGGCATGCGTATAATAGGCCCTATGGCAATGATTACACTGCGCGACGTGACGATCGGCTTCGGCGGGCCTCTGGTCCTGGAAGGCATCAACCTGCAGGTGGAGCCGGGCGAGCGCATCGGGCTACTGGGCCGCAACGGGACCGGCAAAACCACGCTGCTCAAGCTGCTCGGCGGCCTGCTGCTGCCCGACGAAGGCGTCGTGTTCCGGCAGCAGGGGCTGCGTGTGGCCTACCTGGCCCAGGATGTGCCGGATGAGCTGGACGGCACGGTGGGCGAGGTCATTGCGGGCGGCCTGCCATCCGTAGAAGCGCGTGCGCCGGCAGCCGGCGAGGAAGTGCAGGCCGAGGCCGCCTGGCGCAGCCGCCAGCAGGTCGAAACCATCCTGAGCCGGATGCAGCTCGACCCGGCGGCGGACTTCCGCAGCCTCTCTGCCGGCTACAAGCGCCGCGTGCTGCTGGCGCGCGGGCTGGTCAGCGACCCCGACCTGGTGCTGCTCGACGAGCCGACCAACCATCTGGATATCGAGGCCATCACCTGGCTGGAGGACTTCCTCGCGCGCTATCGCGGGACGCTCGTTTTCGTGACTCACGACCGCACGTTCCTGCGCCGGCTCGCCGCGCGCATTATCGAAGTGGACAGCGGCCGCCTGGTGGATTGGGCCTGCGACTATACGACGTTCCTCGCGCGTAAACAGGCCGTGCTGGATGCGGAGGCCACGCAGGCCGTCGAGTTCGACAAGAAGCTGGCGCAGGAAGAAGCCTGGATCCGCCAGGGCATCGAGGCGCGGCGCACGCGCAACGAAGGCCGCGTGCGCGCCCTGGAGCAGCTGCGCCAGCGGCGCAGCGAGCGCCGCGAGGGCGGCCTGCTGCGCATGCGCATCCAGGAGGCCGAGCGTTCGGGCCGGCTGGTCCTCAAGGCCGAGCACATCGGCTTCGCGTATGGCGGGCAGCCGGTCGTGAAGGACTTCTCCACGACCATCATGCGCGGCGACCGCGTCGGCATCGTCGGGCCGAACGGCTCAGGCAAGACGACGCTCCTGCGCCTGCTGCTGGGCGACCTCGCGCCGCAGACGGGCCGGGTGCGCCACGGGACGAACCTCAGCATCGCCTACTTCGACCAGTTGCGCGGGCAACTGCGCGAGGACTGGACCGTGTTCGACAACGTGATGGACCGTGCGGACTACGTAGTGGTCAACGGCCGGCGGCGGCACATCATCGGCTACCTGCAGGACTTCCTCTTTCCGCCGGAACGGACGCGCGTCTACGCGGGCACGCTGTCCGGCGGGGAGCGCAACCGGCTGCTGCTGGCGCGGCTGTTCGCCAAGCCGGCCAACGTCCTGGTGTTCGACGAGCCGACCAACGATCTGGACCTGGAGACGCTGGAGCTGCTGGAGGATCTGCTGCTGCAATACGAGGGCACGCTGCTGCTGGTCAGCCACGACCGGGAGCTGCTCAACAACGTGGTCACGAGCACGCTGGCGGTGGAGCGGGACGGTCGCGTGGGCGAGTATGCCGGCG
>DAOUGK010000347.1:0-2568 GCA_034429055.1 Anaerolineae bacterium
GAGGCCAGCCCGCCCAACCCCAGGATGTGGTCGAGGTGGCCGTGGGTCAGCAGGATGCGTTCCAGCCGCTTGAAGCCCAGGCCGCTGCGCAGAATCTGCCGCTGCGTGCCTTCCCCGCAGTCGATGAGAAAGCGAAACTCGCGATGGAGCACCATCGCGGCAGAGAGTCCGCGCTGCGCGGAAGGCGCGGAGGCCGACGTACCGAGAAATACAAGCTCAAACATGACCCTTGCCGAATGGAAGAAGTAAGTGTCTACCGAAAAGTCGTAGTCTAGGGCCTTGTGCCCGTTAGTACGCCCACAAGGGGCTATGCTACCCCTTTTTCGGATAGACACTAAAGCGCCTACTTGCCGCGCAGTTGTTTGATGCCGGCTCCGAACCACATGGAGCCGAAGATGAAGCCCGCCCCGCCGACAATCAGCGAGAGCGGCTCAGAGCCTAGACGGAAGAACAGCGCACCGAGAACTGCGCCGATCGCCATCAGGAAGGTGCCGATCATCAGCGTGTTCATGCCCGGCTTCAGAAAGGCCTCGCGCAGCCGCGAGGGCCGCAGAATGACCCAGGCCGCGCTCAGTAGCAGGACGGTGAGCTGTCCCGCGAGCGGGAGCCAGGAGCCGAGCACGAGGCCCCGTTCCACCCCCAGGTAGAGCGGCGCCGCGCCGATGAGCAGGCCCCACAGGATCGGCATCAGCCTGCGGCCCCGGATGCCCGCACCCAGGGCCAGGCCGCCCCAGAGCTGCAGGAAGGCCAGCAAGGCGAAGACGAAGACCGCGTCGAGCGAAGTATTCATCGGTGTCACCGCATGAGCAGACGTTCGATGACCGGGCTGAGCGCATCCATCATCCCCGCGCCGGCCAGCGCCAGCAGGGTCGCCTTGATGACCTTGCCCGGCAGCGCGGCCCCCAGGAACTTCCAGACGGGCATCCGCATCGCGCCCGCGGTGTTGCCCGCGACATCGAACAGGGGGTTAGGCACGATGCTGAGGATGAAGATGACCCACAGCCCGCGGGTGACCATCCAGCGGTGCACGCGCTCGTACTGCGGGTCGGATTCCACGATGCCGCGACCGCTGAATCCCGCCAGGTAGCCGGTCAGTTCCCCGATGGCGGACCCCGCGCCGACCGCCAGCCCGACCAGGAACGGGTTGAGGCTGGCGCCGGCCGCGAAGGCCAGCGCCAGGCCCGGCGCCGGCAGGATCAACGTCGCGCTGGCGAGCAGGTTGAGCAGGAACAGGCCCGAATAGCCGTAAGCGCCCAACTGCACGAGCTGTTCGCTGTAGATGACGATCAGAGCCGAGAGCGCGATGACAAACAGGATTGCCAGCACGCGCAGCATAATCTGGCGTCGCAGCCGGAAGAACCGGCGCAACGCCAGAATCCAGGCCGCAGAACGGACAGGCGGCTGATGCCGGGCGACCGTCGTCTCCATCTCGGAGCCGGTCGTTGGCTCAACCTTGTTCGAGGTCCTGCCCTCGTCCGTGGCGATCATCATCCGCTTATCCGATGCGAACCGGAGTTCGCCTGCATCCGTTGCCGTGTCACTCAGCCGTAATGCGCACCGACAGCATCACGTCGCCCTGTTCGATCTTGTCTACCACGTCCTGGCCCTTGATGACCTGACCGAAGACGCTGTGCTTGCCGTCCAGCCAGGGCGTCGGTACGTGGGTGATGAAGAACTGGCTCCCATTGGTGTTCGCCCCCGCGTTTGCCATCGAGAGGACGCCCGCCTTGTCGTGCCTGAGCTTCGGGTCGAACTCATCCTTGAACTGGTAGCCGGGACCGCCGCGGCCGGTGCCGGTCGGGTCGCCGGTCTGCACCATGAAGTCCTTGATGACGCGGTGGAAGGTGATGCCATCGTAGAAACCATCTTCCGCCAGGCAGACGAAGTTGTTGACCGTGCGCGGGGCCTGTGTCGCATACAGCTTCAGGGTGATGACCCCGCGATTCGTCTCGATGGTGGCCGTGTAGTTCTTCTTCAGGTCGATCTTCAACTCGAACGGTTTGGAATAGCGATTCGCCATGGTACTCCTCTACTCTTCAGTGCTGGTTACTTCTCGGTAACCGTAATCTGTTTGACGACGTCGCCGATTGCCAGTTGCAGCACGACGTCCATGCCTTCGGTGACAGTGCCGAAGATATCCAGCGGCGTCGAGCTCTGCGGCATGGTCATGAAGGAGATGAAGAACTGGCTGCCGCTGGCCTTCAGTGCGCCGGTGCTGGTCTGCACCGGGTACATCGCCACTGTGCCGGTGATAATCTCCTGCGCTGCCGCAGCGGCCTCAACCTCGAGCGCATAGCCTACATCACTGTCGGGCCGGCCTGCGGGCGAGCCGATAATGAGATAGGTGTCGGCCTGCACGTGCGCGACCGGCATCCCATCATAGTAGCCCAGGTTCGCCAGCATGACGAAGTTACTGACCGTCAGCGGCGCGGCCTCGGTATTCAGGTCGATAACGATATTGCCCTTGTCGGTCTCGATGGTGGCCTGATAGGTCTTGGCCGTGTCCAGGTCCAGTTCGGGCGCGGTGTTGTAGACCCCGTCGCGCTCCTCCAGCGAAAGCTGCGCCAG
>DAOUGK010000348.1:0-3451 GCA_034429055.1 Anaerolineae bacterium
TGTTCATCGGGGGATCATGCATGGAGCGCAGCTACCGATTCCGCGTGCGAGTCCGCGCCGAGCAGCCCGCCGGGGAGCCGGGTGCGCGACCCAACCATCGCTTCATCAGTGTGTGGCAGGAATCGGCGCCCGTGCGGGTGGCCCGCACGGTGGTTTGCAACGAGCAGGCGTTCCTGCCGATGGTTTGGCGCTAGAGTGGAAGATCGCCCGGACCATTTATGGCCGGGCGATCGTGCTGCAAAGCTGCGCCGCCCCCACCGGGCAGTTTTACCGCCCCGCCGACCAGATGAGCGGGAAGTGGTCGCCCACGACCGGCGCGCCATCAGACACCGCGATGAACGGCTTCATGGGATGATTGCCGCTGGCGTCGTAGACGGTTTCCTCGGTCATGAAGTGCAGCGCAATGGCGCGGCGCGGGCGGTTGCTCGTGTTCGAGCCGGAGCCATGCCAGGTCAGCGAGTGGTGGAAGTGGACGTGCCCCTTCTTCACCGGCGTCGTGACGACGTAAACCGACTGGCCCTCGAACTCATCGGGCAGCGGCGCACCGTCGGGCACGGACTGCAGGAACGCATCGCGGTTGCCCCACCGATGCGAGCCGGGGACCATGTACATGCAGCCGTTGTCCAGGTCTGCGTCATCCAGCGCGACCCACGCAGTAATCTGCGCGGTCTTGGGCTGCAGGGTGGGCCAGGCCGGCGAGTCCTGGTGCCAGTGGAGCCGGCCGCCGTGAGCCTGGGGCTTGTATTGGATCTGGTCGTGCCAGATGCGTAGCTCGCGTGCGCCGGTCAGTTGGGCGGCCATCTCCGCGATCCGCGAGTTAGTAATCAACTGGCGAAAGGCCGGGCTGGCCTCGTAGATGTTCACGATCTGCCAGATCGGCCTGTTATCATCGTTGGTCAGGTTGCGCAGGAGCACGGGCTGCTGCACCTGGGGGTTGTCCCGATCGTCGATGACCCGCAGGGTCTCCGCGCGCAACACCTCGACGGTTTCATCATCCAACACCGGGCCGCCGTTGACGAATCCGTTGCGGCGATACAGTTCCATCTGCAGTTCTGATAGGCTCACAGTTCCCTCTCCGATTATGGTGTGATGTCAGGTTGCTACGATTGCACGCCGCAGCACAGGGCTGGCGCAGGGAGAGAGTATAAAATGGCCCCCGCTCGGCGTCAAGTCGCAAGCATCATTCTATCGTCATACAAATCGGGAGACCGTGAGATGCAATCCATCTGCAAGGGCTTTTTGTATGTTTCAGGGGGTATGATGGACGGCTCAGCGCCTATCATACCCCCGAGTGTCTATCCGAAAAAGGTAGCATAGCCCCTTGTGAGCGTGCTAACGGGCACAAGGCCCTGACTACGACTTTTCGGATAGACACTTAAGAGGATTTTCCTGCCTGAGCGCGAATGAGGTCAGCGCATCACAGAGAGCGCATCCAGATATTGCGGAAGCGGATCGGGTTGCCGTGATCCTGCAACTCCAGCGGGCCCTCCGCCGGATGCGGGGTGTTGTAGTTCGCCGTGATCCTGTGGTTGGTCGGGCCCTGGGCCGCCTGGCAGTGCTGCACCAGGACGTTGTTGAGGAACACCGTCAGGCGTGCAGGCTGGATGAGCTTGCCTTCAGCGTCCCAGCGGGGCGCAAGGAAGACGATATCGTAGGTCTGCCACTCGCCGGGCTGGCGGCAGGCATTCGCCAGGGGCGGGAACTGGCCGTAGACGGCCCCACAGGTGCCGTCGGCATAGGTGTAGTTGTCGTAGTTGTCGAGCAACTGCACCTCGTACAGGCCCAGGAAGAAGACGCCGCTATTGCCGCGGCCCTGGCCCTGGCCGACGATCTCGGTGGGGGTGGCAAACTCGAGGTGCAACTGGCAATCGCTGAAATGGGCGCGCGTGCGGATGTTGCCTGTCCCGCGCACCACCTCCATGTAGCCGTTCTCGACCTTCCAGCCGGCAGCCTCGCCCGTCTTGGCGGTCATCCAGGCCGAGGCGTCGGTGCCGTCGAACAGCACGACTGCATCCGACGGCGGGCCGCCCGCCGCGCCCGGCGTCACCACCGGCGGTTGCGGACGATAGGGATCGTGTACGTGCCACTCCGAACCGGGGACGAGGGGGGTGTCAGTGTAGCCATCCACGGCTACCCGTTTTTGCTCCATGATTCTGCCTCCTGAGGGAAATGGTGGAAAAACCTTTTTGCCCGATCAGTATACTCCGGTTGTCCATTAATGCATAGTTTCAACGGCCACGAATTCTGAGCGCTTCACAGCCGAAATTCCTGGTGTAGCGCCATTCGAAGATTGGAGTCGAGGCTTCAGCCGTCAGGCCGCCTGTGTGCGTCCACGCCCAATCCGGCTGAAGCCTCGACTCCAGCTACATTGGGAATTCCTGGTGTGGCTGTATTGCCTTGACATGGGCGCACGTTTGGACTATGCTTGCCCCGTAATTTTTCGCTGGTTGTACGCTTGCCTGTCAGACCAGACCTGAGTGCGGAGGGCACGAATATGGATGCTGAAGTAAAGAAGTCGAAGATTGCGTGGTATCGCTCGCCGGTGGACCGGCAGACGCTCGCCCGGCTGAACCAGCGGAGCGACCTCAAGGGCTTCGCGCAGACGTTGGGCCACCTCGGGCTGCTCTTGCTCACGGGCGCGGCCGCGTGGTATGCCGCAGAGCACCTGCCCCTGCCGGTGACGCTGCTGCTCTTGTTTGTCCACGGCACGTTTTACGCCTTCCTGCTCAACGGGTTCCACGAGCTGTGTCACGCGTCGGTGTTCAGGACCAAATCGCTGAATACGGTGTTTCTCTATATCATCAGCTTCCTCGGCCAGTTCAACCCGGTGCTGTTCTGGGCAAGCCACCAGGAGCACCACAAGTACACGCTGCACCCGCCGGATGACCTTGAAGTCGTCCTGCCGGTCGAGCTGACCCTGGAGAGCTTCCTCAAGAGCGCAGTTATCAACCCGTGGGGCTTCGTGGGCCGCTGGAAAGGCCTCATCCGCTTGAGCCTGGGCAAACTCGAAGGCGAATGGGAGCACGCCCTGTTCCCCGAAACCGCAGTCCAAGCGCGCAGCCGGTTGTTCAACTGGGCGCGCATCCTGTTGGTCGGCCACCTGCTGTTGACAGTCGTCTCGCTGCTGTTGGGCTGGTACATGCTGCCGGTGCTGATTACGCTGGCGCCGTTCTACGGCGGCTGGCTGCTTTATCTGTGCAACAACACGCAGCACGTGGGGCTGCAGGACAATGTGCCCGACTACCGGCTGTGCTGCCGGACCATCATCCTGAACCCGTTCCTGCGCTTCGTCTACTGGCACATGAACTTTCACACCGAGCATCATATGTACGCGGCCGTGCCGTGCTACAACCTGGGTAAGCTGCACCAGGCCATCAAGCCGGACCTGCCGCACTGCCCGGTCGGGCTGGTGGAGACGTGGCAGGGCATCATCGCGATCCTGCGCAAGCAG
>DAOUGK010000349.1:0-4029 GCA_034429055.1 Anaerolineae bacterium
AAGCTCAACCAGAATGAGAACTACTGGCAGGTCAAGAGCCTGATGCGCGGGCAGACGCTCCACACCGTCTGCGAAGAGGCCATGTGCCCGAACCTGGGCGAGTGCTGGGGCCGCGGGACGGCGACCTTCCTTCTGATGGGCGACATCTGTACGCGCGCGTGCAAATTCTGCAACGTGAAGTCGGGCAAGCCGGAGCCGCTCGACGAGGATGAGCCGCGACGTATTGCGGAGTCCGTGCGCGTGATGAACCTGCGCCATGTCGTGCTGACGAGCGTTGACCGCGACGACCAGCCCGACGGCGGCGCCCACATCTTCGCCAACGCCATCCGCGAGATTCGCGCGGCGCAGCCCGGCTGCACCATCGAAGTGCTCATTCCCGACTTCAAGGCGGACCCTGCCGCGCTCCAGCTCGTGATGGACGCCCGACCGGAAATCCTGAACCACAACACCGAAACCGTGCCGCGGCTCTCGCGCTGGGTGCGGCCGCAGGCCAGCCCCGCGCGCAGCCTGGCCGTGCTCCGCATGGCGAAGGAGATGTACCCCGAGGGCCTGACCAAGTCGGGCGTGATGGTCGGCCTGGGCGAGACTTGGGATGAACTGCTGGCAGTGATGGACGAATTGCGCGCCGTGGACGTGGATATCCTGACCATCGGCCAGTACCTCCAGCCGACCAAGCTCCACCTGCCCATCGAACGCTACTATCACCCGGATGAGTTCGTCCGGCTGCAGGAAGAGGGGGAGCGCCGCGGGTTCAAGTGGGTCGAGTCCGGACCGCTGGTGCGCTCGTCGTACCATGCCGACGGCCAGGCGCGAATTATAACGAGTAAGGAGTAAGAAGTAATGAGTAACACTAACCTCCGTTCTTTACTCGTTACTCATTACTCGTTACTCATCAGCTAACCCATGCAGATCCTGACCGTCGACATCGGCACGGGCACGCAGGACATCCTGCTCTTCGACAGCGACCGGGCCATCGAAAACAGCCTCAAGCTGGTGATGCCGTCACCGACCCTGCTCATCGGGCAGGAAGTGCGGGCCGCGACTGCGGCGGGCCGGCCGCTGGTGATTACCGGCGTGCTGATGGGCGGCGGGCCGGTCTCCTGGGCAGTCGAAGATCACCGCCGCGCCGGGCTGCGCGTGCTTGCCACCCCGGAAGCCGCCAAGACGTTCAACGATGACCTGAACCAGGTGCGCGAACAGCTTGGCATCGAGATCATCGCGGACGAAGAGGGGCGCAGGCTGGCTGCGCAGGCTGAGTTCGCGCACGTCGAGTTCCGCGACTTCGACTACCAGGCAATCGAGCGGGCCTTTGCCGCGTTCGGTGTGGCGCTGCGCCCCGATGCCCTGGCGCTGGCCGTGTTCGATCACGGGGCCGCGCCCCCGGAGGTCAGCGACCGCCAGTTCCGCATGGACTACCTGGCGGAATGTCTGCGCCGGGACCCCCGGCTGAGCACCTTCGCCTATCACGCCCATGCGGTGCCCGCCATCATGACGCGGCTGGCCGCGCTGGCGGACACCGCGCTCCGCCAGACGCGTCTCCCAACGGTGGTCATGGACACCGCGCCCGCGGCTGTGTTGGGCGCATGGCATGATCCGCAGGTCGCCGCCCAGCCGCACCCCCTGATTGTCAATGTCGGCAACTTCCACACGCTGGCCTTCCAGTTTCACGAGGGCCGGTTCATGCGCCTGTTCGAACACCATACCGGCGAAGTGACGCGCGCGTCGCTGGTGCGCTGGCTGACCGCGCTGGCCGATGGAACCGTGCGCCATGACGCGGTGTTTGCTGACCACGGTCACGGCGCGCTGGTCCTCGATGCCGCGCCCCTGCCCCTGACGTTTGCGGCCGTCGTGGGTCCCCGCCGCGGCCTCCTGGCGGATGCCGGCCTGCCCGTCTACAATGCCGTGCCCTACGGCGACCAGATGTTGACGGGCTGCTATGGCCTGCTGGCCGCGTGCGCCGACCTGGAACCGGTCTGGCGCGAACCGATCGCCGATGCGCTGGCAGGCCGCACGAATCGCAGCTTGTGGTAGAATGCGCTCATCTAGCAGAATACGCCTGAGGGGAGACTGTCATGGCTGAAGGTGACACCATTCGGAATATCCTGCGTCTGTTCAATTATGGTCTCTTCGTCGTCACCAGCGCCGGCCCGGATGGGCCGCGCGCGGCGACCGTCAGTTGGGTGATGCAGGCGTCTTTCGAACCCAAGCTGATAGCGATTGGCCTGCGCAAGGGCACTGCCATCTATGACGCCGTCCGCGCGGCGCAGCAGTTCGGCCTGCACGTCGTCGGCCAGGAGCAGACGGACTTCGCGCGGGCTTTCTTCCGGGTCTCACAGAGCAACGCAGAGCAGATTGCGGGCCATCGGTACAACCTGACGCCGCGCGGCGTGCCGCTGCTTGGCGCGGCAATTGCCTGGCTGGAGTGCGAAGTCGTCGAAGAAGCCAACGCACAAGGTGACCACGGCATCTTCGTCGCGCGCATCGTTGACGGTGATATCCAGGCGCCCGGCGCGCAGGCGTTGGCGCTGCACGACACCATGTGGCACTACGGTGGTTAATCAGCGCGAGCAGTCTCTTTCCAGCCGAAGGGAGGTGTGACAGTGAAGCCCGACATTCAACCCCCGACCGATGTACGTACCGACGCAC
This sequence comes from Anaerolineae bacterium, assembly GCA_034429055.1. Taxonomy (GTDB): domain Bacteria; phylum Chloroflexota; class Anaerolineae; order CG2-30-64-16; family CG2-30-64-16; genus MWBF01. The sequence continues at coordinate 2,647 of DAOUGK010000349.1, forward strand.
TGCGCCTGCTTTCCAACGGCGTGTATGTGCTGACGGCCTGCTATCAGGAGGTCATCCACGCGGCCACCATCACCTGGGCCATGCAGGTGTCTATCCAGCCTGCGCTCGTGTTGGTCGCCTTGCGTCGCAATTCGCGGCTGGCCCATGCTGTGCGCAAAGGCCGGCGCTTTGCCCTCAACATCCTTGCCAGCGATCAACCAGACATCGCGGCCACCTTCTTTACTCACCATTCTGACAACGAGGAGACGGCGGCGATGGGCGGCCAGGCGTTTCGCATGACCGAGAGCCATTGCCCCCTGCTCACCGAAGCCCTGGGCTGGATCGAATGCCGCCTGGCTGATGAGCCGGCCTCACCGGGTGACCACATGCTCATGCTGGGCGAGGTGACCGGCGCGGGCGTGCGCCGCCAGGGAGAACCGATGGTGTTGTGGTCAAGTCCCTGGTCCTACGGCGGCAGTCAGGAATCGTAAGTCCAAGTACGTAGAGACGCCCCGGCGCGTCTCCAGTGATTTACCGGCAGGAGCTTCCATGCACGAGATCGATTTCACCGGCGAGGCCGAGGGCCTGCGCTCTCAGCTCATCGCGTGGCGCCGCGACCTGCACCAGCACCCCGAACTGCGGTTCGCGGTGCATCGCACCGCAGGCATCGTCGCGCAGACCCTGGGCGAGCTGGGCTACGAAGTCCGCACCGGCATCGGGCAGACGGGTGTCGTGGCGCTCCTGCACGGCGGCCGGCCCGGCCCCACGGTCATGCTTCGCGCGGACATGGATGCGCTGCCCATCCAGGAAATCAGCGACGCGCCTTATGTCTCACAGGTGCCGGGTGTGATGCACGCGTGCGGCCATGACGGGCATGTGGCGGTGGGCCTGGGCGCAGCCACGCTGCTGGCACGCCATGCTGCGGAGCTGCCGGGCCGCGTCCTCTTCGTCTTTCAGCCGGCAGAGGAAGGCGACGGCGGGGCCGCCGCGATGGTCGCGGATGGCGCGCTGGCCGATCCCGTGCCCGATGCCGCGTTCGGGCTACACGTGTGGAATTCGCTGCCCCTGGGCCGGGTGGTCGCGCAGGCCGGGCCGCTGATGGCTGCGGCAGACGTTCTTAAGATCGTCATTCGCGGCAAGGGCGGTCACGGCGCGCAGCCGCACGAGGCCGTGGATGCAATCGCCGTCGCCGGCCAGGTGCTCTCCGCGCTGCAAACCATCGTCAGCCGCAACGTCAACCCGCAGGAGACCGCGGTGCTGACCATCGGGAGCATCCGCGGCGGCACGACGTTCAACGTGATCGCGGAGACCGTCGAAATGCTCGGCACCATCCGCACCTTCGCGCCGGCGGTCCGTGAGACCGTGCTGACGCGGCTGCAGGTCCTCCTGGACGGCATCACCAAC